>NZ_CP040174.1:3145212-3517818 GCF_007858535.1 Arthrobacter sp. UKPF54-2 | reverse complement strand
TGTCCGTCTCGGTCAGCAACGGCGACGCCGTCAAAGCCGGCCAGGTCCTGCTGGCAGTCGAGGCGATGAAGATGGAGCACCAGCTGGTGGCGCCGCTGGACGGAACCGTGCACATCACCGTCAGCTCCGGCGACCTCGTCAAGGCGGACCAGGTCCTCGCCACGATCCACCCGCCCGAACCTTCGAAAGCGGAGGACACCGTCGAGGAATCCGTCATCGCCATGGGCGCCGCGGACTAGCCCCCAGACCTCCAGCACCAGAGCCCAGCCACAACTTCAGACCTACCGACGAAGGAGTCACCCCCAATGCCAGATTTTGAACTCAGCGAGGACTACCAAGACCTCAGCAACACCGTCCGCGAATTCGCCGACGAGGTGGTGGCCCCGGTCTCCGCCAAGCACGACGAGGAGCACAGCTTCCCCTACGAGGTCGTCGCCCAGATGGCGGACATGGGCCTGTTCGGCCTGCCGTTCCCGGAGGAGTTCGGCGGCATGGGCGGAGACTACTTCGCCCTGGCCCTGGCCCTCGAGCAGCTCGGCCGCGTGGACCAGTCGGTCGCCATCACGCTCGAAGCCGGCGTCTCCCTCGGCGCCATGCCGATCCACCGCTTCGGCACCGACGCGCAGAAGAAGGAATGGCTGCCGCTGCTGGCCTCCGGCAAGGCGCTCGCCGGCTTCGGCCTGACCGAGCCGGAAGCCGGCTCCGATGCCGGCGGCACCAAGACCACCGCCCGGCTCGAAGGCGGGGAATGGGTCATCAACGGCAACAAGGAGTTCATCACCAACTCCGGCACCGACATCACCAAACTCGTCACCGTCACCGCGGTCACCGGCCAGGAAGAACGCCCGGACGGCAGCATCAAGAAGGAAATCTCCACCATCCTGGTGCCCGCCGGCACGCCCGGCTTCACCGCGGAGAAGGCGTACAACAAGGTCGGCTGGAACGCCTCGGACACCCACCCGCTCACGCTCGACAACGTCCACGTCCCCGAGGCAAACCTGCTCGGCACCCGGGGCCGCGGCTACGCGAACTTCCTCTCCATCCTCGACGAGGGCCGCATCGCGATCGCCGCCCTCGCCGTCGGCGCCGCCCAGGGCTGCGTGGACCAGGCCGTGAAATACGCCAAGGAACGCAGCGCCTTCGGCCAGAACATCGGCAAGTACCAGGCGATCGCGTTCAAGATCGCCCGGATGGAAGCCCGCGCCCACACCGCCCGGCTGGCCTACTACGACGCGGCCGCCCGGATGCTCGCCGGCAAGCCGTTCAAGACGCAGGCCGCCATCGCTAAGATGGTCGCAGGCGAGGCAGCCATGGACAACGCGCGGGACGCCACCCAGGTGTTCGGCGGCTATGGCTTCATCAACGAATTCACCGTGGCGCGCCACTACCGCGACTCCAAGATCCTTGAAGTCGGCGAGGGCACCACGGAGGTCCAGCTGATGCTGATCGCCCGCGAACTGGGACTGTAGCCGGCCGGAAGGACCTTTCGATGATCAACAAAGTTGTTGCCAGCGCTGCCGAGGCCGTCGCGGACATCCGCGACGGCGCCTCGCTCGCCGTCGGCGGTTTCGGGCTGTGCGGCATCCCGGTGGCTCTGATCGATGCGCTGCACGAGAGCGGCGCGACGGATCTGGAAACCGTGAGCAACAACTGCGGCGTGGACGACTGGGGCCTCGGCATCCTGCTCAAGGACGGCCGGATCCGCCGCACCATCAGCTCGTACGTGGGGGAGAACAAGGAGTTCGCCCGGCAGTACCTCGCCGGTGAACTCGAGGTGGTCCTCACCCCGCAGGGCACGCTGGCGGAGAAGCTGCGGGCCGGCGGGGCCGGCATCCCGGCGTTCTATACTCCCGCCGGCGTCGGCACCCAGGTGTCCGACGGCGGCCTGCCGCAGAAGTACGACGCCGACGGGAACGTTGCGGTTGCCTCCGCACCGAAGGAGGTCCGCAGCTTCCACGGCGCCGACTACGTGCTGGAGGAGGCCCTGACCCCGGACTTCGGCCTGGTGCACGCCTGGAAGGGCGACCGCCACGGCAACCTGGTCTTCCACGCCACCGCGATGAACTTCAACCCGCTCTGCGCCATGGCCGGGAAGATCACCATCGCCGAGGTCGAGGAACTCGTGGAGCCCGGCGAACTGGATCCGGAGCACGTCCACGTCCCCGGGATCTTCGTCCAGCGTGTGGTCCTCGCGCCGCACGCGGAGAAACGCATCGAAAAACGCACCACCTCCAGCACGACTTCCAGCACGACCGAGCAGTCAGGAGCCTGACCGTGGAGACCAACAACGCCCAAGGCGCGCCGCCCCGCCCGGAAGCGGTCCGCCACGAATACCGGCGCTCCGCCGTCGAACATGCCGGCGGTGCGCCAGGGAAGGGCTGGACCCGTAACGAACTGGCCGCCCGGGTGGCGCAGGAGCTGCACAACGGCCAGTACGTCAACCTAGGCATCGGCATGCCCACGCTGATCCCCAACTGCATTCCGGCCGGCGTCGAGGTGGTGCTGCACTCGGAGAACGGCATCCTCGGCGTCGGGCCGTACCCGGCCGAGGACCAGGTCGATCCGGACCTCATCAACGCCGGCAAGGAGACCGTCACTGTCAACAAGGGAGCCGCGTTCTTCGACTCGGCTGCCTCCTTCGGCATGATCCGCGGCGGCCACGTCGACGTCGCGGTCCTCGGCGCCATGGAGGTGGCGCAGAACGGGGACCTCGCCAACTGGATGATCCCCGGCAAGATGGTCAAGGGCATGGGCGGGGCGATGGACCTGGTCTTCGGCGCCAAGAAGGTCATCGTGATGATGGAGCACGTGGACCGCAACGGAAACCCGAAGATCGTGGAGCGCTGCACCCTGCCGCTGACCGGCAAGGGCTGCGTCGACCGGATCATCACCGACCTCGCCGTGATCGACGTCGTGACCGACGGGGGCAAGTCCCGGCTGGTGCTGCGCGAGCTGGCCCCGGACGTCACCGCGGAGGACGTGGCAGCGGCCACCGGTGCCGAACTTTTCGAGGAAGACCAGGAACTGACCGTATGACAACGAACACAACGCCCGGGTCCGGAACCGGCCCCCGGGTCATCGAACAGCGCGGCCTCTACTTCGACGAACTCGAAGAAGGCGTCCTCTACGCGCACCGGCCCGGCCGGACCGTGACGGAGACGGACAACGTGCTGTTCACCACCATGACCATGAACACCCAGGCGCTGCACCTGGACGCCGCCTGGAGTGCCGGGCAACCCTTCGGCCAGCGGCTGATGAACTCGATGTTCACCCTCGCCACCGTGGTGGGCCAGTCCGTCCCGCAGCTGACCCAGGGCACCATCATCGCCCAGCTCGGGCTGACCGACGTGTCATTCCCGCACCCGCTCTACCACGGGGACACGCTCTATACGGAGACCGAGGTGACCGGCAAGCGTTTGTCTTCCTCCCGGCCCGGCCAGGGGATCGTGACCATGCAGCACACCGGCCGGAACCAGGACGGCACCGTGGTGGCCCTCGCGACGCGCAGCTGCCTGATGTGGACGCGCGAGGCGCACGCCCGGCAGCAGGAACCGGTGCAGCGGGACGTCAGTGGAAAGGGGACAATCGAAGCATGAGTTTCCTGATGGGCCCCGCCCTGCTGTTTTGTCCCGCCGACCGCCCCGAGCGCTACCAGAAGGCGGCCGAGCGCTCCGACGCGGTGATCGTGGACCTGGAGGACGCCGTCGCGCCGGCGGACAAGCAGCGCGCCCGCGGCGCCATCCTCGCCCAGCTCGGTTCCGCCGGGGACGTGCCGGAACTGGACCCGAGCCGGACCATCATCCGGGTCAACCCGGCCGGCACCGAGGAGTTCGAAAAGGACCTGCACTGCCTCAAGCACACCCCCTACCGGCACGTGATGCTGGCCAAGGCCGAGAGCGCCGCCCAGCTTAGGGAGCTCGAGGGTTACAGCGTCATCGCGCTGTGCGAGACGGCCGCCGGGATCGTCAATGCCGCCGCGATCGCCGCGGAACCCAACGTGGTGGGCCTGATGTGGGGCGCCGAGGACCTGCTCGCCTCACTCGGCGGCACTTCCAGCCGGGACGACGACGGCGGCTACCGGGCCGTGGCCCTGCACGCACGCTCCACGGTGCTCCTGGCCGCCCGGGCCTTCGGCAAGGACGCGGTCGACTCGGTCTACGTCAACATTCCGGACCTGGACGGCCTCGCCGCCGAATCCCGGGACGCCGTCGCCTCCGGCTTCGGCTCCAAGGCGTGCATCCACCCGAACCAGGTGGCCGTGGTCCGGGAAGCCTACGCCCCGTCCGAGTCCGACGTCGCCGCAGCCACGGAACTGCTTGACGCCGCCGCTGCGGCGGGTACCGGTGTGTTCCAGTACCAGGGCAAAATGATCGACGGGCCCATCCTCAAGCACGCCGAAGCCACGCTCCGCCGCGCCGGCCGGTAGCGTTCAAGCGGCCGCCGGGGGTGGGGCCGGCCGGCCACGCCCTGAATATTTATCGATTCGCCACAAATGGCCGGAATGGCCGGGTCGATAGCGGCCAACTCGGTCACATGGGCGCACGCTGCAGCCGAGACTTGCCCGGATCCACTCCGAAGAATGGACATGTCCGTCGTGGCCGGTGGGAGTGGGGCATGCTCATTGCGGCTTGCGCGAATAATCGCATGCCCCTGGCGGCTGGTGGGGCCTGGACGTGCCTAGTGCTTCCAGAGATACCGGTTCTCCGGCCGGCCCGCTGCGCCGTACCGCGGGGTCAACCGCGCGAACCCGTTGACCACGAGATACTCCAGGTAACGCCGGGCGCTGACCCTGGACAGGCCGAGCTGCAGGGCCAGGCCGGCCGCGGAGACGTCCCCGGGGCTCGCCCGCAGCGCGTCGATCACGGCGTCCAAGGTGGGCCGGGCGAGCCCCTTGGGCAGCCTCGCCCCCGGACCTCCCGCCGCCTCAGCCGGTTCAGCCGCGGCGTCCGGCGCGGCAGCCCGGCGCGAGGGGGCCACCAGCCGGTCGATCCGCTCCTGGTCCAGCGGGCCGGCCGCGGACCCGGCCGCCAGTTCATCGCGCAGCTCGACGTATTCGTCCAACCGCTCGTTCAGGGCCTGCGAGGTGAAGGGCTTGACCAGGTAGTGCAGGACTCCGCCGGCCATCGCCGAACGCACCGTCTCAAGCTCGCGCGAAGCGGTGATGACCAGCACGTCGACGGGCTGCTGCGGCCGGTTGCGCAGACCCTGCAACACGTCCAGGCCGGACATATCCGGCAGGTGGATGTCCAGCAGGACCAGCTCCGGCAGCAGTTCCGCCGCGAGGTCCAGGCCCTGCTGCCCGGTGTGGGCGGTGCCGACGACGTCGAAGCCGCCGCGCGCGAGCAGGAACCCATGATGGATCCCCGCCACCGCCACGTCATCGTCAATGATGAGGGTGCGTATGCCGCTCATAGTCGTTCGAGTACCGCCTCTTTAGTTGTGGTCACGGCTGTCCCCGGTCCGGGCGTGCCGGTCCCCGCCGTCGTAAAACTTACGGTAAAGCAGGCGCCGCCCAGCTCCGAACGGGACACCGCGGCGGTGCCTCCCCGGCGCCGCGCCACGCGCTGGACCAAGGCCAGGCCGAAGCCGCGCGTGTTGATCCCGTCCGGCTCCTTGCTCGTCACGCCCGCCTCGAACACCGCCTCCCGGTCCGCCGCCGGGACGCCCGGGCCGTCGTCGTCCACGGTCAGGGTCCGGTGCCCCGCGGGCGTCTCGGCCAGGACGACGGCGATCGTGCTGTCGTAACCGGCGGCGTCCACGGCGTTGTCGATCAGGTTGCCGAGGACGGTGATGACATCATCGGTGCCGTCGGGGGAGCAGACGGAGTCCGGATCCACCACAATGTCGATGCCGCGCTCGGCGCAGACGGTGGATTTGGCGATCAGCAGGGCCCGGACGCCGTCGTCGGTGATGCCCGGGGCGAGAGGCCGGTTCACGAAGGCCGCGTCGCTGTGGCTGCGGCCCAGGTACTCCACCGCCTTGGTCTGCTCGCCCAGTTCCAGCAGGCCGGAGATGACGTGCAGCTTGTTGGCGAACTCGTGCGCCTGGGCCCGGAGCGCCTGGGTCACGTCCAGGGCGCCGTCGCGGTCCCGGAGCATGGTGTGCAGTTCGGTCCGGTCGCGCAGGATCAGGACCTTGCCCACCTCGCGCCCGTCGACGGTGGCCGCATTGACCTTGCCCAGCAGGATCCGCTCGCCCGAGAGGACCAGTTCCTCGGTGCTGGAGCCGGCCGCGAGCAGGCGGTGGATCCCGGGCTCCAGCGACGCGGTCGCCGGCGAACCGATGATCTCCTCGCCCACGCCGAGCAGCCGGCGGGCCTCGTCGTTCACCAGTGCCACCCGGCCCTCGGCGTCGACCGCCACCAGGCCCTCGCCCAGGCCGTGCAGCATGGCGTCACGGGTCTCGAGCAGGGCCGCAATATCCTCGGGCTCGAGTTTGTAGATCCGCCGCCAGACCAGTTTGGAGACGTACATGGCGCCGAGGGAACTGAGCAGTGCGGCGCCGAGCAGCCAGCCGAACAGCTGGGGCAGGTCCTCGTAGAGGTCCGCGGCCAGGGTGCTCTCCAGCACCCCCACCGAGGCGGTGCCGATCACCGTGCCGGCGCGGTCAAAGATGGGGACCTTGACCCGCCAGGACTCGCCCAGGGTCCCGGTCTGGGTGCCCACATAGATGTCCCCGGACAGCGGCACCGACGGGTCCGTGGAGACGGGCTTGCCTATCTCCTCCGGGTTCGGGTGGGACTGGCGCACCCCGTTGCGGTCCGTCACCACCACATAGGTCACATTCGAGGCCTGACGGATGACCTCGGCGATCGGCGCGATGGTGTGCGCGGGGGAACTGGTGCCAAAGGCGTCGACCACGGAGGGCAGCCGGGCCACACTTTCGGCGACGCCGATCAGGCGGCCCTTGTAGGCGTCGCGCAGCTGTGCCTCCTGCATCCGGATGGTCACGGCGCCGACGGCGGTGAGCACGGCCAGGACGATTCCGAGCTGGAGGGCAACCAGCTGGAAGCGCAGCGGAATCCTGTGAACCATGTCACAAGTCTCCCATCCGGCGGCCGGCGTCCCGGACGGATGACGCCGTTCCACCGTGACCAATATGACCACTACTACCTCTACGTCCGAATACTGTTCCTGGCCCGGGCGCGCCCCTACGGTCGGGGAAGTGATTCCAATGATGTGCATCACATTCATACAAGGAGAGATAATGACGTCCCACCTCAACTTCACCCGCCGGGCCGCGCTGACGGCCGGGGCAGCCGGCCTCGTGCTCGCCGTGTCCGCCTGCGCCGGAGGCAGCACCGGCGCCGCGGCCGGGGCAAGTGCCACCGCCGACCCGATCAAGAAGCTCAGCATCATCGTCCCCGCGAACCCGGGCGGCGGCTGGGACCAGACCGGCCGCGCCATCCAGGCGGACCTGCAGTCCAACAAGCTGGTCTCCTCGGCCCAGGTCACCAACATCGGCGGCGGCGGCGGCACCAACGGTCTGGCCAAACTCGCCACCGAAAAGGACGCCAACACCCTGATGGTGATGGGCTACGTCATGGTGGGTGCGGTGGAGACCAACGGCGCGAAGACCCGCCTCGAAGACACCACCCCGATCGCCCGCCTGACCGAGGAACCGCTGGTACTTGTGGTGCCGGCGTCCTCGAAGTACCAGTCCGTGCAGGACCTCGTGGCCGACATCAAGGCCAACGGCAAGGGCGTCGCCATCACCGGCGGCTCCGCCGGCGGCGCGGACCACATCCTGGCCGGGCAGGTCCTGAAGTCCCAAGGCGTCGAGTCGGACAAGCTGAACTACATCGGCTACTCCGGCGGCGGCGAATCGCTCGCGGCGCTGCTCGGCAACAAAGTCCAGGCCGGTATCTCCGGCGTCGGCGAGTACGCCGAACAGGTCAAGGCCGGCAAGGTCCGGGCGCTCGCCGTCTCCGGCAAGGCCGAGGTTCCCGCCCTGCCCGGCGTCAAGCCGCTCAAGGACCAGGGCATCGACGTCGTGCTCACCAACTGGCGGGGCGTCGTGGCGCCGGGCTCGATCGACGACGCCCAGCGCTCCAAGCTGACCGAGCTCGTCACCAAGCTGCACGAGTCCGAGGCCTGGAAGTCCACCCTGAAGAAGAACAACTGGGACGACGCGTTCCTCGCCGGCGACGGCTTCAAGACCTTCCTCACCGAGGACATCACCAAGGTCAAGACCACCCTGACGCAGATCGGCCTGGTCAAGTAACAATGTCTTCGCACGCTCTTACGCCCACCAGGCGGCCGACAGGGGAGATCCTTTTCGCCCTGTTGTTCGTCAGCGTGGGCGCGGCGGGGCTCCTGACGGCGGGATCCATCCCGATCCCGCCGTCAGAGACCGGCATCGGGCCGCGGGCCTTCCCCTACATCGTCTGCGGCATGCTGGTGCTCGTCGGCACCGGCATCGTCGTCCAGGTCCTCCGGGGCAAGGTCGGACAGGCCGAGGAAGGCGAGGACCTGGACGTCACCGCCACAACGGACTGGATCGCCCTGGCCAAGCTCGTCGGCTTTGTCATCCTGCACATCTTCCTGATCGAACCCGCGGGCTGGCCCGTGGCAGCGGCCGTGCTGTTCAGCGGGGCCGCCTGGACCCTGGAGGCCAAACCGCTCTGGAAGGCCGTCCTGGTCTCCGTGGCCATGGCCCTGGTGCTGCAGTACGTCTTCGGCGGCCTGCTGGGCGTCTCGCTCCCGCCGGGCCCGCTGCTCGAGGGGGTGCCGTTCCTCCATGGATAACTTCATGCTCCTGCTCGAAGGCTTCACCACGGCGCTCCAGCCCGTCTACCTGCTCTACGCCCTGGGCGGCGTCTTCGTCGGCACCGCCGTCGGCGTACTGCCCGGCATCGGCCCCGCCATGACCGTGGCCCTGCTGATGCCGATCACTTACGCACTGGATCCGGCGGCGGCCCTGATCGTCTTCGCCGGCATCTACTACGGCGGCATGTACGGCGGCTCCACCACCTCCATCCTGCTCAACACCCCGGGGGAGTCCTCCTCGATCGTCACCGCGCTCGAGGGCAACAAGATGGCGAAGGCCGGCAGGGGAGCGGCGGCGCTGGCGACGGCGGCGATCGGCTCGTTCATCGCCGGCACCATCGCCACCGTGCTGCTGTCCTTCCTCGCCCCGGTGGTGGCCGACCTCGCCGTCGGGCTCGGACCGGTGGACTACGTGGCCCTGATGGTGGTGGCGTTCCTGACGGTCGGCGCGCTGCTGGGGGCCTCGGTGCTGCGCGGCCTGGCGTCGCTGGCCCTGGGGCTGTTCATCGGCCTGATCGGCATCGACGACAGCACGGCGCAGCAGCGCTTCACCTTCGACAACCCCAACCTGGTGGACGGCATCGACATGGTGTTGGTGGCGGTGGGCCTCTTCGCCCTCGGCGAGGCGCTGTACGTCGCCTCCAAGCTCCGGCACGGCCCGGTGGAGGTCATCCCGGTCAGCACGGGCAAGAACGCCTGGCTGTCCAAGGAGGACTGGAAACGGTCCTGGAAGCCGTGGCTGCGCGGGACCTTTATCGGATTCCCGATCGGCACGGTGCCCGCCGGCGGCGCGGACGTCTCCACATTCCTGTCCTATGCCGCCGAGCGGAAGCTGGCGAAGGGCGCCCACAAGGCGCAGTTCGGGAAGGGCGCGATCGAGGGCGTCGCCGGTCCGGAGGCCGCCAACAACGCTGCGGCCGCCGGTGTCCTGGTGCCGCTGCTGACCCTCGGCATCCCGACGACGGCCACCGCCGCCATGATGCTCACGGCCTTCCAGCGCTACCAGATCCAGCCCGGACCGCTCCTGTTCGAAAACCAGAGCGCCCTGGTCTGGACGCTGATCGCCTCGCTGTACGTGGGCAACCTGATGCTGCTGGTGCTCAACCTGCCGCTCGTGGGCCTCTGGGTGAAGATCCTGCAGATCCCGCGGCCCTACCTGTACGCCGGCATCCTGGTCTTCGCGGCGCTCGGCGCCTTCTCGGTGAACTTCTCGCCGAGCGACGTCGGCGTGCTGCTGGTGGTCGGCATCCTGGGCTACTTCATGCGCCGCTACGGCTACCCGGTGGCGCCCATGGTGGTGGCGATGATCCTCGGGCCGATGTTCGAGGTGCAGCTGCGGCGCTCGCTGCAGCTCTCCCAGAACGACCCCGTGGCCCTGGTCTCCACCCCGTTCGCCGTGGTGGTGTACGTGACCATGGGCCTGATCTTCCTTGGCTCGTGGTGGTTGCGCCGCCGCCAGGCCGCCCTGGAAGCGGTAACCGAGAAGGAGTCCGTGTCCGTCTGAGCCGCCGAGCTGGCAGATCACGGCAGTGTTGTGGGGAAACACTGCTGTGATCTGCCACTTCGTGGTTAAAGCGCGGGTGGAACCGGTGCCTCCGCGGTGCGGGATACTGGAACCATGCAGCCGCGCACAATCGTCCTCCTCGGATCCACCGGTTCCATCGGCACCCAGGCCATCGACGTCGTCGACGGCGCCCCGCACCTCTTCGAGATCGTTGCCCTCAGCGCCGGCGGCGGCAACCTTGAGCTCCTGGCCCGGCAGGCCGTGCACACCCGTGCCCGCGCCGTCGGCGTCGCCAGCGGGGACGCCGCGCACCTCCAACAGCTGATCGACGACGCCGCCCGCGCCACCGGTGTGTCCGGCTACCGGCCGGAGATCATCACCGGCCCGGACGCCTCCACGCGGATCGCCGAAGTCCCGGCCGACGTTGTGCTCAACGGCATCACCGGCTCGATCGGCCTCGCCCCCACCCTGGCCGCGCTGAAGTCCGGCGCCACGCTGGCGCTGGCGAACAAGGAGTCCCTGATCGTGGGCGGCGCCCTGGTCAAGGCCGCCGCCCGCGAGGGCCAGATCGTCCCGGTCGACTCCGAGCACTCCGCGATCGCACAGTGCCTGCGCTCCGGTACGGCCGCAGAGGTGGACCGGCTCGTGCTGACCGCGTCCGGCGGCCCGTTCCGCGGCATGACGCGGGAGCAGCTGCACAACGTCACACCCCGGGAGGCCCTGGCGCACCCCACCTGGGACATGGGCCTGATGGTCACCACCAACTCCGCAAGCCTGGTCAACAAGGGCCTGGAAGTCATCGAGGCCCACCTGCTTTTCGACATCCCGCTGGAACGGATCGACGTTGTGGTCCACCCGCAGTCGGTGGTGCACTCCATGGTCCAGTTCGTGGATGGCTCCACCATCGCGCAGGCCTCCCCGCCGGACATGCGCCTGCCGATCGCCCTCGGCCTGGGCTGGCCGGACCGGGTGGCCGGGGCCGCGCAGCCCTGCGACTGGACCAAGGCAACCAGCTGGACCTTCGAGCCGCTGGACACCGAGGCGTTCCCCGCCGTCGG
This sequence comes from Arthrobacter sp. UKPF54-2, assembly GCF_007858535.1. NCBI lineage: Bacteria > Bacillati > Actinomycetota > Actinomycetes > Micrococcales > Micrococcaceae > Arthrobacter > Arthrobacter sp. UKPF54-2. Next base: position 3,506,488 of record NZ_CP040174.1, on the reverse strand, counting down.
CCTCGCCAAGGAAGCCGCCCGGCAGGGCAGCACCTACCCGGCAGTGTTCAACGCCGCGAACGAGGAGGCGGTCATGGCCTTCCACGCCGGCCGGATCCGCTTCACCGAGATTGTCGATACGATCGAAGCCGTCCTCAGCGGCCACTCAGGATCCTCCGGGCTGACGGTCGAATCCGTGCTCGATGCTGAACAGTGGGCACGCGCGCGGACCCTCGAACGTTTGGCCGTTGGAAGTGCCTAAGCAGTAGCCCCCAGTGCCCAGGAAGTAGCAAAGCCCAGCATGAGCCCCGTTGTCCTCTTTATCCTCGGTGTCGTCTTTGTGGCGATCGGCATCGCCGTGTCCATCGCCCTGCACGAGGTCGGCCACCTGGTCCCGGCCAAGCTCTTCAAGGTGCGCGTGACGAAGTACATGATCGGCTTCGGGCCCACGGTCTGGTCCCGGCGACGGGGCGAAACCGAATACGGGCTGAAGGCGATCCCGCTGGGCGGCTTCGTCTCCATGATCGGCATGTACCCGCCGAGCAAGACCGACGGCAGCATCCGGCCCTCGAGCACGGGCATGTTCCAGTCCCTCGCCGCCGACGCCCGCTCCTTGGCGCATGAGGAAGTCGGACCCGAGGACGCGAACCGGGTCTTCTACCGGCTGCCGGTCTGGAAGAAGATCATCATCATGCTGGGCGGGCCCGCGATGAACCTGCTGATCGGTGTGGTGCTGACCGCCGTGCTGCTGATGGGCTTCGGTGTGGCGGCGTCCACCACCACCGTCGCCGACGTCTCCAAATGCCAGGTCAAGGCCGGCGAAACAGTGGATCCCAACTCCGCCGACTGCAAGCTCACCCCGGCGGCCGCCGCCGGCCTCAAGCCCGGGGACCGGATCACCTCCTTCGATGGCAAGGCCGTCACCAGCTGGGAGGAACTCACCGGCTGGATCCGCGCCTCCGCGGGCAAGCAGGTCAGCCTCAGCGTGGAGCGCGACGGCGCCCAGGTCAGCACCACGGTCACGCCGGTCCTCTCCGCCCGCCCGGTGGTGGGCGAGGACGGCCGGCAGGCCAAGGACGCCGCCGGCAAGCCGCTCTACCAGGACGTGGGGTTCTTGGGGATCGGCGCCCAGACCGCGCTGGTACCGCAGCCGGCCACGGCCGTGCTGCCGCTGGCCGGCGAGAACATCAAGCAGATCGCCGGCGTTGTGCTTAACCTCCCGGCCCGGGTGGCCGGCGTGGCGCAGGCGGCCTTCAGCGAGGAACCCCGCGACCCCAACGGCCCCATCAGCGTCGTCGGCGTGGGCCGTGTGGCCGGGGAGGTCGCCGCCATGGAGCAGGTGCCGCTGCAGAGCCGGCTGGCCGCCCTGGTGGGGCTGCTCGCCGGGCTGAACTTCGCGCTGGCCGTGTTCAACCTTGTCCCGCTGCTGCCGCTCGACGGCGGCCACGTCGCCGGGGCGCTGTACGAGGGCGCCCGCCGCCGGATCGCCAAACTGCTGGGCCGGCCGGACCCCGGCGCGTTCGACATCGCCAAGCTGCTCCCGGTCACCTACGTTGTGGCCGTGCTGCTGATGGGCATGTCCGCGCTGCTGATCTACGCGGACATCGTCAAGCCGGTCAACCTCTTCGGCTAGCGCGGCGGCTTCCATGCAGGGTGCGCCCGGTCGAGCCAACGTTCCCGCCCGGTTACCCGTGGCCGCACCCGCTGCCCGCCGCCCGTGGCCGCGCAATTCCGCGGGCGCCGGGTCTCCTGGGTCGGAGTAACTGGGCGGGAGCGCCGGAGCGCCCCGGACGGCCTCCGCCGAGTCGCGTGGCCCGGCAGCCGCGGCAGGATGAGTGTGACTTCTCAGCCATATTAGGCTTATTTTTAGTAATCAGTTGAAAATGATTGATTATCAGGAATCAGCCCCCTAGGGTGGGGGCTATGTACGTGATGACCATCGACCAGCGCGGCAGCAGCGCCGACATTGACCGCGTTCCCGCCCTGCTCGCCGAGTTGCGGGAACTCTCGACGGCGACGCGCTTCGAGCGTTCCGTGGGCGACGAGGTCCAGGGCGTTGTGGAGCGGCCGGACGAAGTCGTCGCGATTGCCCTGCACGCCCTGCGGAGCGGCCGCTGGTACGTGGGCATCGGGGTGGGCGCGGTGGACCTGCCGCTGCCGTCCAGTCCCAGGGAAGGCTCCGGCCCGGCCTTCGTGGCGGCCCGGGCAGCCGTGGAGAGTGCCAAGTCCGCGTCCGCGCACGTTCCCCTCGCCGTGGTCTCCGGGGGGCTGCGCAGGGGACAGGCGGCCCCCTCGCCCGCAGGATCCGCAGGCGCCCGCGCCTGTGCCAACGCCGAGGCCGTGCTGCGGCTGATCGGGCGGCTCGTCCAGGAGCGCACGGCCGCCCAGTGGAAGGTGGTGGATGCGCTGCGTTCGGTGCAGCACGGTCACCCCGGCACACACGGCACGCAGAAAATCGCCGCCCAAAAACTCGGAATCACCGAGCAATCGGTGAGCCGTGCGCTGCTGCGCTCCGGCTGGCAGGAAGAATGGGCCGCGAGGCCGGCGGCGGAAATGCTGCTGTCTTTCGCCCACGGACTCATCACCGGCGCCACGGACGCCGGCGAGCAGCCGGATTCCCGCCCCCGGGACAGTACAGAAGGAGACCGGTGAACGCCCTCTGGATCACCCTGGCCCTGCTCACCGCCGGGTTCGCCGGCTGGCCGGTGACCGCGCTGGTCTTCCGGCTGGCCCGGACCATTGATGACCGGGCCGACGCCGCCGGCGCCGCGGATGTAGCCGACGTGGCCGATGACCCCGCGGCCGATGCCACCGCCGACCCCTCCGCCACCGCCGCTGCCCCCGGCGGATCCGCCACGGTTGCCGCCGGCCCTTCAGCCGGGACCGCCGGCCCTGCCGCCGGGGCAGCGGGCTCCGAAGCCCCAACGGTCAGCAGCGTCCGGATCCTCCGCGGCGGCGCGATCATTGGCGTCCTGGAACGCCTGGCGGTCTGCCTGGCCATCCTCACCGGCCAGCCGGTCGCGATCGCCTACGTCGTTGCGATCAAAGGCCTGGGGCGCTTCGCGGAGCTCAAGGAAACGCCGGTGGCCGCGGAACGGTTCATCATCGGCACCCTCACCTCGCTGCTCTGGGCGGCCGGGGTCGCGGCCCTGGTCAAGGTGCTCCTCCTCGGCTGACGCCCCGGACAGGCGATAGGGTATCCGTATGACTGTTTTTGCTGTTGAGTACGTTTACGACGCCGAATCCGCCGAAACCCGCAACGCCGCCCGCCCCGCCCACCGCGAATGGACCGCCGGCCTGGCCCAGGACGGCACGATCCTGGCGAGCGGCCCGTACGGGGACGGCGCCGGAGCGCTGCTGATCTTCAAGGCGGCCGACGAACAGGCCCTCAACGAAATCCTCAAGCAGGACCCCTTCGCCGCGGCAGGCGCCATCTCCGGCACCCGCACCACGGAGTGGGCTCCGTTGACCGGCCTGCTGGCCGAGCACGCGGCCTAGTCCGTTCCGCCCACCCGCCATCGATCTTCGACCTAGAATTCGATCCACAGAGGAGTCCACGTGACCTCGGTCAGCCTGGGAATGCCGTCGGCACCGCCCCCCGTTCTTGCCCCGCGCCGTAAAACCCGCCAGATCAAGGTGGGCTCGGTCGGCGTCGGCTCCGACTCACCGATCAGCGTGCAGTCGATGACCACGACTCCGACCACGGACATCAACGCCACCCTGCAACAGATCGCCGAACTGACGGCGTCCGGCTGCGACATCGTCCGGGTGGCCTGCCCGTCCGCGGATGACGCCGAGGCGCTGCCGATCATCGCCCGGAAGTCGCAGATCCCGGTGATCGCGGACATCCACTTCCAGCCGAAGTACGTGTTCGCCGCCATCGAGGCCGGCTGCGCGGCCGTCCGCGTGAACCCGGGCAACATCCGCAAGTTCGATGACCAGGTCAAGGAAATCGCCCGCGCGGCCAAAGACCACGGCACCTCGATCCGGATCGGCGTGAACGCCGGTTCGCTCGAGCCGGGCATCCTGAAGAAGTACGGCAAGGCCACCCCGGAAGCCCTTGTGGAATCCGCCGTCTGGGAGGCCTCGCTGTTTGAAGAGCACGGCTTCCACGACTTCAAGATCTCGGTCAAGCACAACGACCCCGTCATTATGGTCGCGGCCTACGAGATGCTCGCGGAAAAGGGCGACTGGCCGCTGCACCTCGGCGTGACCGAGGCCGGTCCGGCGTTCCAGGGCACCATCAAGTCCGCCACCGCCTTCGGCGCGCTGCTCTCGCGCGGCATCGGCGACACCATCCGGGTCTCCCTCTCCGCCCCGCCGGTGGAGGAAATCAAGGTGGGCAACCAGATCCTGCAGTCGCTGAACCTGCGCCCGCGCAAGCTCGAAATCGTCTCCTGCCCGTCCTGCGGCCGCGCCCAGGTGGACGTCTACACGCTCGCCGAACAGGTCACGGCGGGTCTGGAGGGCATGGAGGTCCCGCTGCGCGTGGCCGTTATGGGCTGTGTGGTCAACGGGCCCGGCGAGGCCCGGGAAGCGGACCTCGGTGTGGCCTCCGGCAACGGCAAGGGCCAGATCTTCGTCAAGGGCGAGGTCATCAAGACTGTTCCTGAGGACCAGATCGTAGAGACACTGATCGAAGAGGCCATGCGTCTCGCTGAAGAGATGGGGGAGTCGGATGGCGAAGATGCTGTCCAGGGTAGCCCCGTGGTTAGCGTCTTGTAGGGACGGTGCGGCCGCCGGCCCCACCCTCCGGATCCTGACGGGCGCGGACACCGGGGCTCTACTGGAGCTTGCCCGGCAGGACGCCGTCGCCAACGTCTTTATCCTCTCCCACCTCGAGACTGCCGGCACTGCGTCGCCCACCGCCGGCGGCGCCAGCATTTTCGGCGTGTTCGACGGCGGGACGCTGCTCGGGGCTTGCTGGGCCGGCGCCAACCTGGTGCCGGTGCAGCTGGCCCCGGAACTCGCCGGCCTTGTCGCCGCAGCCGCCCACCGTTCGGGCCGCCGCTACGCCTCCATTTTCGGCCCGGCCGGGACAGTCCGGGCACTCCACTCGGCACTGGAGCAACTGGGCCACGAAGCCCAGGAAATCCGCGCGAACCAGCCGCTGCTGACCATGACCGGTCCGCCCCGCGTGGAGCCCAACCCCGCCCTCGGCTTCGGCCACCTCGCGGACTTCGACAGGATCCTGCCCGCCTGCGCGGCCATGTTCGAGGAGGAAGTGGGCTATTCGCCGTACCTCGGCGGCCGCGAGTACTACAGCCGCCGGGTCAAAGGCCTGATCCGTGCCGGCCACTCGCTGGTCCACCTGGGCCCGAACCGCGAGGTGGTGTTCAAAGCCGAACTCGGTGCGGTCACCCCTGAGGTAACGCAGGTGCAGGGCGTCTGGATGGACCCGGCGTTCCGCGGGCTGGGCCTGAGCGCCGGTTATATGGCCGCCGTCGTGGACCTGGCCCAGACGCTGGCGCCCGTCACCAGCCTCTATGTCAACGACTTCAATACCCGCGCCCGGGCAAGTTACGAGCGCGTCGGTTTCCGCCAGGTGGGAACGTTTGCCACGGTACTTTTTTAGACACCTTCTTGACACGCAATGTTGACAGAAATGTGGTTGCAGACTCTTGATTTGACTCCCAGGATCACATAGGTTCTAGCTAGCCGCGCCGAGCAGGCGCGTGCGGTCTCAGGGAGGATCGAACCATTGGCTGCTGGTACCGCCCGGAAGGGCAGGATCAGCAAGCCGGCAGCCTTGGACTTAGCGGCACTGGGGACGCAGGGGCCACGCCATCACGGGATGACCAGCCGGAAACGGCCAGGGGCTTCCGCGTCATGGCGTGGCTCTTCCCTTTCCGCCGGGAAACCGGTGCGCGGCGAGACGGTAGATTAGTAGCTGGATAAATTCGCAAACACCCAGTTCGCCCCTGCACTTCCTCAGAAACGGATACCCCTCCAGTGGTCCTTCGACTCTCCAAGCTATTCCTGCGCACCCTGCGTGAAGACCCCGCCGACGCCGAGGTGGCCAGCCACCGGCTGCTGGTCCGGGCCGGCTACATCCGCCGCGCGGCCCCGGGTATCTACACCTGGCTGCCGCTGGGGCTGAGCGTCCTGCGCCGGGTGGAGCAGATCATCCGCGAGGAAATGGCCGCCATCGGCGCCCAGGAAGTACACTTCCCGGCACTGCTGCCCAAGGAACCCTACGAGGCGACCAACCGCTGGACCGAATACGGCGAGGGCATCTTCCGGCTCCAGGACCGCAAGGGCAACGACTACCTGCTGGCCCCCACCCATGAGGAAATGTTCACCCTGCTGGTGAAGGACCTGTACTCCTCGTACAAGGACCTGCCGCTGAGCATCTACCAGATCCAGAACAAGTACCGCGACGAAGCCCGGCCCCGGGCCGGCCTGCTGCGCGGCCGCGAATTCATCATGAAGGACTCCTACTCCTTCGACGTCGACGACGCCGGCCTGGACGCCAGCTATGCCGCCCACCGCGGTGCGTACCTGAAGATCTTCGAGCGCCTTGGCCTGGAGGTCGTCCCGGTCACGGCCACGGCCGGCGCCATGGGCGGGTCCAAGAGCGAGGAATTCCTGCACCCCACCGAGATCGGCGAGGACACCTTCGTGCGTTCCGCCGGCGGTTACGCGGCCAACGTCGAAGCCGTCACCACCGTGGTTCCCGCGGACATCGACTTCTCCAACGCCCCGGCCGCTGACGTGCGGGACACCCCGGACACCCCTACCATCGAAACCCTCGTTGACGCCGCCAACGCCCTGGTGCCCCGCAGCGAGGCCGACGGCGGCGCCTGGACCGCAGCGGACACGCTCAAGAACGTGGTCCTCGCCCTGACCCTGCCCACCGGCGAACGCCAGCTCGTCGTCATCGGCGTGCCGGGAGACCGCGGCGTGGACCTCAAGCGCGTCGAAGCGAACATCGGCTCCTTCCTGCCCATCGCCGGCGAAATCACGCTCGAGGCCGCGAACGAGGAAGACCTCAAGAAGCAGCCCCTCATCGTCAAGGGCTACCTCGGCCCCGGTCTGTCCCTCGACGCGCCCCTGCTGGGCACCGAGGGCGCCGCCAAGCTGCTCTACCTTGTGGATCCCCGCGTGGTCAGCGGCTCCGCCTGGGTTACCGGCGCCAACGAGGCCGGCAAGCACGTCTTCGGCCTGGTCGCCGGCCGTGACTTCGGCTGGGACGGCGTCATCGAAGCCACCGAGGTGCGCGCCGGCGACGAAGCCCCCGACGGCTCCGGCCCGCTGGAAACCGCCCGCGGCATCGAAATGGGCCACATCTTCCAGCTCGGCCGCAAGTACGCCGAGGCTCTGGATCTGAAGGTTCTGGACCAGAACGGCAAGCAGGTCGTCGTCACCATGGGCTCCTACGGCGTCGGCGTCACCCGCGCGGTGGCGGCCCTGGCCGAGTCCAACCACGACGAGAAGGGCCTGGTCTGGCCGCGCGCCGTCGCACCGGCCGACGTGCACGTCGTCGCCGTGGGCCGCGGCGAGGAGATCTTCGCCGCCGCGGAGAAGCTGGCCCTGGAACTGGAGGCCGCCGGCCTCGAGGTCATCTACGACGACCGCCCCAAGGTGTCCCCGGGCGTCAAGTTCGGCGACGCCGAGCTCGTCGGGGTGCCGACCATCCTCGCCGTCGGGCGCGGACTGGTGGACGGCGTGGTGGAGATCAAGGACCGCCGCAGCGGCGAAGCCGAGAACGTCGCCGTGGACAAGGCGGTGGCCCACGTGGTCAACGCCGTCCGCAACAACTGACCCGCCGCCGGCGATACCGAGGATGGTCTCAGGTCTCGAATCGATCCAGCTCGCCACCCTGGTCCTGGTCGTGGTGGCCGGCTTCGCCGCCGGCTGGGTGGACGCCGTCGTGGGCGGCGGGGGACTGATCCAGCTTCCGGTGATGCTGTTGGTCCCCGGGATCAGCCCGGTGCAGGCGCTGGCGACGAACAAGATGGGTTCCATCTTCGGCACCACCACCAGCACCGTCACCTACTACCGGCGGGTCCGGCCGGACCTGCGCACCGCGGTGCCGATGGCGGTGATCGCACTGGCCGGCAGCTTCGGCGGCGCGGTGGTGGCGGCCAACCTGCCGGCGAGCGTCTTCAAGCCGATCATCGTTGCAGCGCTGGTCGCCGTCGCACTGTTCACGGCGTTCCGGCCGAACGTGGGCGAGTTGACCAAACTGCGGCACGACGGGCACCGGCACTACGTCGTGGCCTGCCTGATCGGGGCGGTGATCGGCTTCTATGACGGCATGATCGGCCCCGGCACCGGTTCCTTCCTGATCATCGCCCTTGTCTCCGCCATGGGCTACGCGTTCCTGGAGGCCAGCGCCAAGGCCAAGATCGTCAACATGGCCACCAACGCCGGTGCCCTGATGTTTTTCCTGCCCCACGGCTCGCTGCTCTGGGGCCTGGGCCTGGTCCTGGGCGCAGCGAACATGGCCGGCGGCTACCTCGGCGCCCGCACCGCCGTGAGCCGGGGCAGCAAGTTCATCCGGATCGTGTTCCTCGTGGTGGTGGGCGCCCTGATCATCAAACTCGGCTCCGACGTCTGGCAGGACGTCTTCGGGTAGCCCTGCCCCAACCGGGTCCGCGGGCGTAGCATGCAGCTATGTCAGCACCTGTTGAACGCTACGGCGATGCCCTGGCGGCCGCGGTCCGGCACGCCCGCCAATGGCTGGAGAGCCAGCAGACACGGCGCGTCGGCCCGAGCGCATCCGCAGCCGAACTTGCCGCCGACTTCGGTGGCCCGCTGCCCGCGGCCGGCATGCCCGCCGCTGACGTGGTGGACTACCTGGCCGCCAAGGCCGAACCCGGGCTGATGGCGATGCCCTCCGGACGGTTTTTCGGCTGGGTGATCGGCGGCACCCTGCCGGCGGCGCTGGCGGCCGACTGGCTGGTCAGCGCCTGGGACCAGAACGCCGGGCTGCGCTTCGCCACCCCCGCCACGGCCGCCATCGAAGAGGCCGCCGGGCACTGGCTGCTTGACCTGCTGGGCCTTCCCGAAGAGTCCGACGTCGGGTTCGCCACCGGCGCGACGATGGCCAACTTCACCGGCCTGGCGGCTGCGCGGTGGCGCCTGATGGCCGACGCCGGCTGGGACCTCGACGCCGACGGCCTCGCCGGCGCGCCCCGGATCCGCTGCTTTGTGGGCCAGGAGCGGCACGACACCATCGACCTTGGCCTGCGGTACCTGGGGCTGGGCCGGCCGACGGTGGTGCCCGCGGACCGCCAGGGCCGACTGGACCCGGCGGAACTGGACCGCGCGCTGGCCGGTGCCGCGGGAGACGCCGGCGCCGCGGGAGCCGCCCCGGCTAACGGCGGATCTGCCCGTGTCCCGCTGCTGGTCTGCCTGCAGGCCGGGAACCTGCACTCCGGCGCGTTTGATCCCTTCCAGGAGGCGATCGCCGTCGCCAAGGCCCACGGCGCCTGGGTCCACGTGGACGGCGCCTTCGGACTCTGGGCCGCCGCAGTGCCGGAACTTGCCGGCCTGACCGCCGGGCTGCAGGGCGCGGACTCGTGGGGCACCGACGCACACAAGACCCTTAACGTGCCGTATGACTGCGGCATCGCCGTGGTCCGGGATGCGCAGGCGTTGCGCTCGGCCATGGGCGTGCACACGAGCTACCTGATCCAGGCCGCGGACGGTGCGGCGGACCCCTTCGAGACCGTCCCGGAACTGTCCCGCCGGGCCCGCGGCGTGCCGGTCTGGGCTGCGCTGAAATCGCTGGGCCGGGACGGCGTCGCAGCCCAGGTGCGGGGGCTGGTGCTGCGCGCCCGGCAATTGGCGGAGCAGCTCTCGGCGCTTGACGGCGTCGAGGTGCTCAACGACGTCGACTACACCCAGGTCTCACTGGCCTTCGGGGACGACGCCGCCACCCGCGCGGTCACGGAGCGGATCATCGCCGACGGGCGCGTCTGGATGTCCGGCTCCCGCTGGCAGGGCCGGGACATCCTGCGGATCTCGGTCAGCAACTGGAGCACGGACGACGCCGACGTGGCTGCCGCCGTCGACGCCGTGCGGGACGCGCTGGCGGCCGTGCGCGGGCACCGCGCCGGCTAGCCCGGCGGGCTGGCCGAGGCTCCGGGCGCGGGCAGCTCATACGCGGCAGGCAGGCCGTCCAGGGTGTTGCCGGCAAGTGTGCTGGCCACCCACAGCGAGCGGGCCAGGTCACCGCCGTGGCCCCGCCTGGCCGCGTACCACAAGGCGTTCTCCACCTCCCGGGCCACCGCCCACTGCCGGGCGGCCTCGCCGTCGAGCCCCGCGGCGGCGCTGAAGTCGAAGCAGCGCTCCAGGAGGGCCTCGCCGGGGCCGGAACGTGGCAATTCGGCCAGCCGGTTCCAGAGCAGCGGCGCCACCGCGAACTCCGCTTCGCCGACCATCGGCTGCGGGTCGATCGCCTTGAAGTCCGCGGCCGCAGAGCCTTCCGGGCCCGATCCAGCCGCAGTGCCGGGCACGGCGAGGATGTTCAGGAAGTGCAGGTCGGTGTGGACCAGCACGTCCGTGCCGGAACGCCGGCCGACGGCGCCCCTGGTCTGGCAGACCTCCAGGGCCGCCTCCAGCAACCAGCGCGGGAAGGGCCGGCCGAGCCGTTGCCAGCTCTCCGGCAGCTCATCGCTCCACTGTTCGGCGCGGGCGGCAACCTGGCCGAACTCCCGCCACTGGGGCCGGCCGTCCGGCGTCAGGCCCAAGCTGCGGACCAGGCCGCCCCAGACCGGAACTGCCACGTCCATCGGCTCGTCCTGAAGCGAGCGTCCGGCATCGAGCCGTTCCAGCAGCAGCGCACCGGCACCGGCGTCGCTGTCCAGCAGCCGTACGGCGCCGTCCCCCTGCCACAGGGCGAGGGCGTGGGGTTCCACAAGCGCTTCATCGTGCGGATAGGCGATCTTGAGGACGGCAGAGCCGGTAGCCTCGGCGCGGTGACTGCGGACCGGGACGACGACGGCGCCGTGGCCGTGCCACGGCAGGGCGCCGGGTGCCAGGTCGGGGACCAGCTCCCACCGCGCTAGGCACCCGGAGATCAGTTGGGGCAGTGAGGCCAGCCAGGCCCGGCCCTCGGCGCTGCGGCTGTAGCGGCGGGCGAGCCCGGGCGGGATTGGAACGGCTGCTGGCGTGGTCATCGACTCCAGCGTAGTTTCCGCTTAGGCGACGACCCCGCTGGCACCCAGCCAGCTGCCGATCAGGAAGGTCGCCACCAGTGCGGCGGCGCCACCGATCACCACCCGGACGGCCGCCTTCATCTTGGAGCCGCCGCCGATCCAGGCGCCGATGGCACCGGTCGCCGCGAGGGCCACCAGCACCGCCACGAAGGTCAGCGGGACGCGGATGTTCTCCGGCGGGAGCAGGATGGCGAGCATGGGCAGGATGGCGCCGACCAGGAAGGCCATGGCGGAGGCGAAGGCCGCATGCCAGGGGCTGACGATGTCCGTCTCGTCGATGTGGAGTTCGGCCGACAAATGCGCGCCGAGGGCATCGTGCGCGGTCAGTTCCGTGGCCACCCGGTGGGCGGTCTCCTGGCTGAGTCCCTTGCCCTGGTAGATGGCGGCGAGTTCGGCGAGTTCCTCCTCGGGCTGCTCGGCCAGTTCCCGGCGCTCCTTCTCGATCAGGGCCTGCTGGCTGTCCTTCTGGCTGCTCACGGAGACGTATTCGCCCAGCGCCATCGAGATGGCGCCCCCCACGACGCCGGCAGCGCCGGCGATCAGGATGGGGCCCGAATCGGTGGTGACACCGGCGACGCCGACCACGATGGCGGCGACCGAGACAATGCCGTCATTGGCACCCAGCACGCCGGCGCGGAGCCAGTTCAGCCGGTGCGCGATGTCGTTGCGGTGGGGTTCGTTGTCATGAAGGGTTGCTGCGCCGCTGGTTTCCATGAGTACAGCAAATCATTGGCGGACGCGGCTGACCAGTATTGGAAGGCTAAGCACAATAAGCCTGACCTTGCCCGGAGGTCTTGTCAGCGCAAGCGCGCTCAGCCGGAGGGCAGGGTGGGGAACGTCGCCGGATCGGCGGCCAGTCCCGGAACCGCGTCAGTGGTGGCGCCCCAAAACGCGGCCCGTCGTGCGGCAGCCACGAGCCCGGTGATGGCCCACCGCCGGGTGTCACCGTCGCTGAAAGCCACCAGATCGCCGTAGGCCGGCAGCGCGGCGGTCTCCAGCGCAGCCAACCCGGGTCCGGGGGAGGCCAGGAACGCAGGGTCCAGGGCGTAGCCGGCTTCCCGTGGCGGGATCGGGGCGCAGTGCGCGCGGCTCAGGGATTCCGCGCCGGCGACGAGTGCCTCGTGCCGTGCGAGGTCCTCGGCGGCTGTCTTCGCTGCTGCGCCGTCCAGCCGGGTCAGCGCCACCTGGTAGTCGTAGACGGTTTCCAGTTCGGTGCGGATGAGGGCCGCGAGGGCGCCGGGCAGGCCCGCATTCCCGTCCGCGCCGGTGCCGGCGCCGCTGCCGCCGGGCGCCCCGGCCGACGCCGGCGCGGCCGGGCAGGACGGTCCGGCAGTGGCCGCGGCGGCCGGGCCAAGGTCCGGCAGTCCGGCCGCCGGGTCCGGAATACCGGCCGCGGCGGCAAGCGAGGAGGACTGCAGTAGTTGCCCGGTCCCGACGGCGGCCAGTAGCCGGGCCATTCCGCCGTCGGCCGCGGCCGCATCGGTGAGCCGCTGCCGACCGCTGCGTGCGAGGTCTGCAACCAGGTTGGTGACGGTGGCCGGCGCTGATGCGGTCGGCGCCGAAGTAGTCGGCGCCGGTTGGGCAGCCTGCACCGGGCCGGGCAGCAGGGCCCGGGCCTGCGTTGTCAGCAAACTCACAGTGCGCGTCACGGCGGGCAGCGCGGCGGCCGCCGGGGCGGCAATGGCGGGGTCGGAAGGGGCAGCGCCGAGCTGTTCGCCGGCGGCCTTCAGCTGCAGGGCATCGGCCAGGGCCGCGGCACGGGCGCGCTCGGAGGGCGGCGGTTCCTGCGGTTCCTGCGGTTTTCCGGGCTGCAACACCATGCCCAGGCTGATCACTACAAGGGCGAGGCAGGCGAGGAGGGCGAGGCGGGGGAGGTGCCGGGGCAGCCGGGCCCGCCGTCGATTTTCCCTGCTGTCGTCTTTCACAACAGACCATGTTGTCATGGTTGGCAGCTCGGCCGGGAACTCCATGCACCACGGCGCCGGGAATATCGCTAGGCTAGTAGACACAACATCATCTAGCGGGAGGCGGGCGGCATCATGACCAACGCAGAAGCCACGACTTCAACAGACCGGACCGGGACGGGGAAGGCTGAAGCCGCACCCGCTCACAATCTGGAGGCCGAGCGCCTGTACGCGCTCCTCGAGCCTGCGGTCCTGGCCAACCGGCTGTACCTGGAGGACGTTTCGATCCACGTTGCCGGGGCCAACCGCGTGGTCCACGTGGTGGTGGACCTGCCGCAAGAGGAAACCGGAGGCGTCAGCCTCGACGTCATCGCCGAGATCTCCAAGACCCTCTCGGACATCCTGGACAACGACCCGAGCACCGACTCGCGGCCCTACGATCTTGAGGTGTCCTCGCCCGGCGTCGGCCGACCGCTCACCGAGGAGCGGCACTGGCACCGTGCCCGCGGACGCCTCGTCACGGTCAACGTGATCCAGGGCGACAACGTTACCGGCCGTATCCAGTCCGTGGACGACGGCGGCGTGACCCTGGTCCCGGAACTGACCGTCAAAAAGGGGATGAAGCCCAAGCAGGGCGATCCCGTCAAGCTTCCTTTCGACAGGATCCGCAGCGGAAAAGTCGAGATAGAGTTCAGCCACCTCGAAGAGGCCGGTCTGGAGAACGACAATGGACCTTCCGAGGAGGCCTAATGGATATTGACATGAGCGCACTGAGACTCCTGGAGCGTGAGCGCGAAATCCCGCTGGATCTCCTGATTCCGACCATCGAGCAGGCCCTCCTGGTGGCCTACCACAAGACGCCGGGCGCCTTCGAGAAGGCCCGGGCGGAGCTGGACCGCAAGAGCGGCCACGTGACCATCTGGGCCACCGAGATCGACGACGACGGCGCCCCCATCGGCGAATTCGAGGACACCCCGGCCGGGTTCGGACGGATCGCGGCGAGCACCGCGCGGCAGATCATCCTGCAGCGCCTGCGCGACGCCGAGGACGACAACGTGCTGGGCCAGTTCAAGGGCCGCGAGGGCGAACTCGTTGCCGGCACCATCCAGCAGGGCAACAACCCGCACATGATCCAGGTCAACCTCGGAACCGTGGAGGCGCTGCTGCCCCCGCCCGAGCAGGTACCTGGCGAGAAGTACACCCACGGCAACCGGCTCCGGGCGTTCGTGATCGACGTGCACCGCGGCACCAAGGGCCCCTCCATCACCCTCTCCCGGTCCCACCCCGGCCTCGTGCGGAAGCTCTTCGAACTGGAGGTCCCGGAGATCGCGGACCGGTCGGTCGAGATTGTGGCCCTGGCCCGCGAAGCCGGCCACCGCACCAAGATCGCGGTCAAGGCGAACACCCCCGGCATCAACGCCAAGGGCGCCTGCATCGGCGAGATGGGCTCCCGGGTCCGCGCCGTGATGACCGAGCTGAACGACGAAAAGATCGACATCGTGGACTACAGCGACGATCCGGCGACGTTCATCGCCAGTGCGCTCTCGCCGTCGCGCGTGAATTCGGTCACCATCACGGACGAGGCCGCCCGGTCCGCCCGCGTGGTCGTGCCGGACTACCAGCTCTCCCTCGCCATCGGCAAGGAAGGCCAGAACGCCCGCCTGGCCGCCAAGCTCACCGGTTGGCGGATCGACATCGTCTCCGACGCCGCGGAGAACCGCGACAAATAGGCCACACCTCAGGCCCCGTACGCCGGCCCCGGAATCCCCGCCAGTTCGGGGTCCGGGCGCCGGAGGGGCTAGAATAGACATGACCGCGCCTAAGGGCCGGTGTCCGCGTGCCCTCGGGCAGGCAGTCAGGTACAGGCAGGAAGATACTCGGACGTGGCACCAGTGCAACACCTCGAGGATCAGCCGCAGCGTACCTGCATCGGATGCCGGCAAAAGGGTTCGCGGTCGGAGCTTCTCCGGCTCGTCGCCGGCGCCAGCGGTTCGTCCGCTGTTGTGGTCGATGAACGACGCCGGATGGCTGGCAGGGGAGCATGGCTGCACCCCAGCGAAAAGTGCCTGGCACTGGCGGTCAAACGTCGAGCGTTCGGACGCGCCCTCAACGGGGCCTCCGGAACCGCCGACGTCGAGCGCCGGATCCTGGCAGGCACGCAAGCAGCGGGCACCCCGGTGGCCGCAGCAACAACCGTCCAACCTGAAAGCGGGTCAGAAAACTGATGGAAACCCGATGAGTTCCCAGCGATGAGTGCGCAACGATGACAACTTTGTTGCGCTCTGCAATGGGCCTTTCAGCTGCACTCGCGGCGGAGGCCCGCAGTAAGAAGTAGACGGTTCGTGCCTGGCTCGGTGCGGACCGAGACAGGAGAAATGTGGCCAAGGTCCGCGTACATGAGCTTGCTAAAGAGCTCGGTATCACTTCCAAAGATGCAGTAACCAAACTGCAGGAACTGGGCGAATTCGTTCGCTCCGCCTCTTCCACCATTGAGGCCCCGGTGGTGCGGAAACTCCGCAACGCCTACCCCGACGCGCCCGCCGCTCCGAAGTCCGAAGCGCCCGCGTCCGCCCCCAAGGCCAGCCCCGCAGCTTCAGCACCGGCGCCCGCGCCGGCCCCGGCTGCGCCGAAGGCCGCCGAAACCAAGGCTGAAGCTCCGGCGCCCGCTCCGGCCGCTTCGGCTCCGGCCGCAGCCCCTGCCGCCGCACCGGCTGCCGAGGCGCCGGCGGCCCCGTCCGCTGGCGCAAAGCCTGGCGCACGTCCGGCTCCGAAGGCTGAGACCCCGGCTGCTCCGGCACGCCAGGGCGGCTCGGCACCGCGTCCGGGTGGCCCGCGCCCCGGCAACAACCCGTTCGCCACGTCGCAGGGCATGCCCCGCGGCCGCGGCGGCGACAACGAACGCAGCGCGCGTCCGGGCAACAACCCGTTCGCACCTTCCCAGGGCATGCCGCGTCCGGGCGGAAGCCGCACCGAGGGTGAACGCCCCGGCGGCCCGCGTCCCGCAGCAGGCCCCGGCGGTCCCCGTCCGGGCGCTCCCCGTCCGGCCGGCGCTGCCGGCGCACGTCCGGGCGCTCCGCGTCCGGCCGGCGCACCCGGCGCCCGTCCCGGCGCCGGCGGAAACCGTCCGACCCCCGGCATGATGCCCAACCGCACCGAACGTCCCGCACCCGCTGGTGCAGGCCGTCCCGGCGGCGGCGGCCGTGGCCCGGGCCGTCCGGGTGGCGCTCCAGGTACCGGTGCTCCCGGTGCCGGTGGCGGCGCTCCGGCCGGTGGTGGCTTCGGCAAGGGCGGCCGCGGCCGCGGCGGCACCCAGGGTGCCTTCGGTAAGGGCGGCGCAGGCCGTGGCAAGCAGCGCAAGTCGAAGCGTGCCAAGCGCCAGGAACTCGAGCAGATGAGTGCTCCGTCGCTGGGTGGCGTGAGCGTACCCCGCGGCGACGGCAACACCGTCGTCCGGCTCCGCCGCGGCTCGTCCATCACGGACTTTGCCGACAAGATCGAGGCAAACCCCGCAGCACTGGTGACGGTCCTCTTCCACCTCGGCGAAATGGCCACGGCCACCCAGTCGCTGGATGAAGAGACCTTCGCCCTGCTCGGCGAGGAGCTTGGCTACAAGCTCCAGGTTGTGTCCCCGGAAGACGAAGAGCGCGAGCTGCTCTCCGGTTTCGACATCGACTTCGACGCCGAACTGGAAGCCGAAGGCGACGAGGAACTCGAGGCACGTCCTCCGGTTGTCACCGTTATGGGTCACGTTGACCACGGTAAGACCCGGCTGCTCGATGCCATCCGCAAGTCGGACGTTATGGCCGGCGAGCACGGCGGCATCACGCAGCACATCGGTGCCTACCAGGTAACGCACAACCACGAAGGCACCGATCGCAAGATCACCTTCATCGACACCCCGGGCCACGAGGCGTTCACCGCCATGCGTGCCCGTGGTGCGAAGGTCACCGACATCGCCATCCTCGTGGTGGCAGCCGATGACGGTGTGATGCCGCAGACCATTGAGGCCCTCAACCACGCCCAGGCGGCCAACGTGCCGATCGTCGTGGCCGTGAACAAGATCGACAAGGAAGGCGCCAACCCGGACAAGGTCCGCGGCCAGCTGACCGAGTACGGCCTGGTTCCGGAAGAGTACGGTGGCGACACCATGTTCGTGGAGGTCTCTGCCCGCCAGAACCTCAACATCGACGAGCTGCTCGAGGCTGTCCTGCTCACCGCGGACGCAGCCCTGGACATGCGCGCCAACCCGAACAAGGACGCCCGCGGTATCGCGATTGAAGCCAACCTGGACAAGGGCCGCGGCGCGGTTGCTACCGTCCTGGTTCAGTCCGGCACCCTGCACGTCGGCGACACGATCGTCGCAGGCACGGCCCACGGCCGCGTCCGTGCGATGTTCGACGACGACGGCAGCGCCCTGACCGAGGCTGGCCCGTCCCGCCCCGTGCAGGTCCTGGGTCTGTCCAACGTGCCGCGCGCCGGCGACACCTTCTTCGTGACCGCTGACGAGCGCACCGCCCGCCAGATCGCCGAGAAGCGTGAAGCCGCCGACCGCAACGCCGCCCTGGCCAAGCGCCGCAAGCGCATCAGCCTGGAAGACTTCGACCAGGCCGTCGCCGATGGCAAGATCGACACCCTCAACCTCATCCTCAAGGGTGACGTGTCCGGTGCCGTGGAAGCCCTCGAGGACGCGCTGCTCAAGATCGACGTCGGCGAGGGTGTCCAGCTCCGCGTTATCCACCGCGGTGTCGGTGCGATCACCCAGAACGACGTCAACCTGGCCACGGTCGACTCCGCCGTCATCATCGGCTTCAACGTCAAGCCCGCCGAGCGTGTTGCCGAACTGGCAGACCGCGAAGGCGTGGACATGCGCTTCTACTCCGTCATCTACGCAGCAATCGATGACATCGAAGCAGCCCTCAAGGGCATGCTCAAGCCGGAGTACGAAGAGGTCCAGCTTGGCACCGCCGAGGTCCGCGAAGTGTTCCGTTCCTCCAAGTTCGGCAACATTGCAGGCTCGATCGTCCGCTCCGGTGTTATCCGGCGCAACGCCAAGGCCCGCATCAGCCGCGACGGCAAGATCATCGGCGACAACCTCACCGTTGAGACGCTCAAGCGCTTCAAGGACGACGCCACCGAGGTCCGCACGGACTTCGAGTGTGGTATCGGTCTTGGCTCGTACAACGACATCAACGAGGGTGACATCATCGAGACCTTCGAGATGCGCGAAAAGCCGCGCGTCTAGTCTGAGCTAGCGTTACACAGGTGCGGGGCCGTTGGATTTTTCCGGCGGCCCCGCCCCTGCGCTGGGCGGCCAACGTCTGACGACGTCGGCCGCCCAGCTCCGGCAGGCCCGATGCCACTCCCAGGCCGCCGGAAAAAATCCAACGGGAGTCCGTCGTAGGCTTGACTTAGGCGCGTGGCACCAAACCCCAGGTGTATGTGGACCGCTAGCGCGTCGTCGTACATCCAAATTTTTTAGGAGTGGAAATGGCTGATCCCGCACGGGCTGCCAAGTTGGCGCAGCGGATTAAGGTTGTTGTTGCCGAGGCGCTGGGCCGCAGGGTGAAGGATCCGCGGCTGGAGGGCGTCACTGTGACCGATGCGCGGGTGACGAACGACCTGCAGCACGCCACGGTTTACTACACCGTGTTCGGCGACGAGGTGGCGCAGGCTGACGCGGCAAAGGGGTTGGAGAAGGCCAAGGGGGTGCTGCGCCAGGAGGTTGGCCGCAACATCACCGTCCGGCTCACGCCGACGCTGGAGTTCGTCGCCGATCAGATCCCCGTGGTCGCCTCGAACCTTGAGGAACTGCTGCGGGAGGCCAAGAAGCGCGACGCCGAGGTGGCAGCCCTCGCGGCGAGCGCCAAGCACGCCGGCGACGCCGACCCGTACAAGAGCGACATCCCCGAGGACGTCGAGCTGGACGAAGACGACTTCGACGAAGAGGACACCGACCTCAGTGTCGACCGCGACGTCGACGAGGACAGCAACAAGTAGCGCCCAGCACCAGCAGCCCTGGCCGGACCCGGAAACGGGCCCGGCCAGTGCTGTCTGAGGGCCGTTCGCGCCCGTGGGGACTTTGGGCCCTATGCCCTGCCCGGGCCGGGGCGTCTCATGGAACCATGACTGCGGGTGAACAGAACGGCGGTGAGCGGCCGTGACCGCTGCCCTCATCAAGTGTCCGCACTGCGGCACCACCAACCGCATTCCCGCTGACGCCTCCGGCCACCCGCGGTGCGGCAAATGCCGCCGGGACCTGCCCTGGATCGTGGAGGCCGGCGACGCGGACTTCGCCCCCATCGCCGAGCAGTCCCCGGTTCCTGCCCTGGTCGACTTCTGGGCGGCATGGTGCGGGCCGTGCCGCATGGTCAGCCCGGTCCTGGACAAGCTGGCGACGGAACGCGCCGGCCGGGTCAAGCTCGTTAAGGTCGACGTCGACAAGTCGCCCGGCCTTTCCCGGCGTTTCGACGTGCAGGCCATTCCCACGATGCTGGTGATCACCGGCGGCAAAGTGGTTGCGCGGCAAACCGGAGCGCCGCCGGCTGCCGCCCTGCGGACCTGGCTGGACGAGGCACTGGCTGGCAGGCGTGAAGGGAGCAACCCATGACGGAAATCCTGCGCTACGAGGTCGGGTCCGGAACGGTGCTGGTCGAGGTCGACGAAGGCAGCTTCGGCGTCGAGCGGCCTGCCCGCAACGAACTCGGCATCCTCGATGCCGGCCGGAGGCTCGAAGATGCCCTGGCCGCCGTACGGCCGGCGGCGAGGGCCGCCGCGGACGTGATGCGGGAACTGGCGCCCGAGCATCTGGAACTGCAGTTCGGCGTGAAGCTGGCGGGGGAGGCCGGGGCGATCATTGCGCGGAACTGCGCCGAGGGTCATTTCATCCTCAAGATGTCCTTCACCGCTCCGCCGGGGCCGCAGCTGTCGCCGGAAGACGAGATCCGGCTCTGAACCGGCGCCGGACGCAGGGGACCGGCCGGGGAGTCAGCGCCGCCTTCGTCCCAGGCTGCCGAGCAGCGGAGAACCCATTCCCAGCAAGAAGCCGAAGTCGTACCAGTTCCCGGCCCGCCCCGTGTTGTAGAAGGGGAACTCATTCCACGCCCCGAACACATGCGCAATCAGCACAATCCAGGCCGTGATTCCGTTCCAGACGCCCCACAACAAGTCCTGCCACCACATGAGGTTCCTCCTTGCGCCGCGGGCGGCGTCCGCGGCGTGAATCCGCGGACCCGCGTGTGGTCAGGCTACTGCCTGGCGCGGTCGTGCGATAGGGACCCGGCGGCCGCGTCGCGGACGGGAAGCCGGCCCAGACCCTCCACCAGGTCGGCCTGGGCGCCGCAGAGCGCTATCCGGATCCAGCCCTCGCCGATGGAACCGAACGCGGTCCCCGGGGCGAAGGACACCCCGGAGTCCGCCAGGAAGCGCCGGACCCAGGCCCGGACGTCACCGCCGCTGACGTGCGAGACGTCGGCCCAGAGGTAGAACGCCCCCTGCGCGGTGAGGAACGGGATGCCCTTGGCTTCCAGGACGGCGGACGCCGCGTCCCGGTTGGCGCGGTAGTGCGCCTGGGCGTGGCTGACGTAATCCTGCGGACCGGTCAGGGCCGCCAGCGCCGCGTACTGCGAGGGTGAGGCGACACAGGACACGATCGCTTCCATCACGTTGTTCATCTTCTGCTCGAGTCCGGGCGGGCAGATTAGCGCCCCGATCCGCAGTCCGGTGAGCCCGTAGGTCTTGGACAGGGTCAGCGAGGTGAACACCCGGGCCTCGCCGGGTACGTCGCTGTCGAAGCGTGCCGGGCTGACGTGCGGGACGTCGTAGGTGAACGCTTCGTAGCATTCATCCGAGATGATCCACAGGTCGTGCGCCACGGCCAGCTCCACCAGGCTGCGGGTGAGCTCCTCGCTCAGCACGGCCCCGAGCGGGTTGGACGGTGAGTTCAGGATCAGCACCTTGGTGTGCGGCGTGATGAGGGCTTCGATGTCCTCGATCCGCGGCTGGAAGTCGTGGTCCGGGTAAAGCGGGTACCGGACCGGGACCGCGTGCAGCAGGCTGGAGGTCATCGCAAACGTCGGGTAGCCGGGGTTGGGGATCAGGATTTCATCGCCGGGGGAGAGCAGCAGGCTCATCGCGAAATGCAGGCCCTGCTGCGCGCCGTCGACGACGTACACCCGGTCCGCGCCGACGTCGGTCCCGTTGTGCTCCCGGAAACGGGCAGCGAAGGCTTCCCGGAGTGCCGGAATGCCGGCGTTGGGGGTGTAGTTGGTCTCGTCCCGGTCCAGGCACGCCATGCCCGCCTCGAGGATGTGGCGGGGGAGGGCGAAGCCCGGTTCGCCGATGCTCAGCACAATCGCGCCCGGGGTGTGCCAGGCGGCCTCGGTGATCTCGCGGATCTGGTTGATGGGGACATCGCGAACGTGGGCGGCAAGCTCTGGCATGTCTGCCATCCTAGTCCGCGGCCGGCGGGCGGGCGGCCGGCGGGCGGCGGCCCACGGGCGGCCGCGCCCGGCGGACGGCCGCGGCGGGCGGCATCCGCGCCGGAGGCAGCTCCGGCGCGGATATACTTGGAGGCGTGCTTTCTGGACTGGTGATAGTGGACAAGCCGCAAGGCTGGACCAGCCACGATGTGGTTGGACGGATGCGGCGGATCGCCGGTACCCGGAAGGTAGGCCACGCTGGAACGCTGGACCCGATGGCGACGGGCGTGCTGGTGCTCGGCATCAACAAGGCGACCCGCCTGCTGACCTACATCGTGGGAACCTCCAAGACTTATACCGCCACCATCCGCCTCGGCGAATCAACCGTCACGGACGACGCCGAGGGCGAGGTCACCGCCACCCGCAGTGCCGCCGCGGTCACCGAGGACAGTGTCCGCGCCGGCGTCGCCGCCCTGACCGGCGAAATCCAGCAGGTGCCGAGCAGCGTCAGCGCCATCAAGGTCAACGGCGAGCGGGCCTATGCCCGCGTCCGCTCCGGCGAGGACGTGAAGCTCGCCGCCCGGCCCGTGACGATCCACCGCTTCGACATCCACGAACTGCGCCGCGCCCAGGACGGCGAAGCCCTGGACCTGGACGTGACCGTCGAGTGCTCCTCCGGCACCTACATCCGTGCCCTCGCCCGCGACCTCGGCGACGCCCTCGGCGTCGGCGGCCATCTCACCGCCCTGCGCCGGACCCAGGTGGGGCCCTACACCCTGGACCAGGCACGCACCCTGGAGCAACTCGCCCAGGAACTGCAGGTCCTGGAGATGTCCCAGGCCGCCCGGGCACTGATGCCCAACCGCGAGCTCAGCGCGGAGGAGACCACAGAACTCTCCTTCGGCCGCCGGATCGCAGCCGGGGCCGCCGCCGGCACCCCTGATGCCGCGACGCCGGAAAAGCCGGCCGCCGCGTTCGCACCCGACGGGTCACTGGTGGCCCTGCTCGCCGACGCCGGAAGCTACGCCAAGCCCGTGCTGGTCTTTGCCCCGGACAATGAGAATCCCGCCGCCGGGAAGTCGGCCGCCGGGACTCCTGACGCCGAAAAGCCCGCGGGATAGCCGTGGACGCGTACTTCTACATCATCCTGGTGGTGGGGCTGGTTTCGACCGTCCTGTGCGCCGGGGCCGGCATCCTGAAGAAGGCCCCGAACGATGCCACCATCCTCTCGGTGGCCGCCGTCGAACTGTCCCTGCTGGTCTACCTGGTGGGCTCGATCGTCCGGGTCGCGTCCGGGGAACAGATCGCGGGGGAGCCCTGGGAGTTCTGGGGCTACCTCATCACCGCGCTGATGCTTCCGGTCGGCGCGGTGTACTGGGCCATCCTGGAACGCACCCGCTGGAGCAACTTTGTGCTGGCCGCCGTCGGCGTCACTGCCCTGGTGATGGCGGCCCGAATGAACCAGATCTGGTACTGACATGGAAGAGGCAAAGAAGGACATGACGGCTTCACAGCAGGGCGCGGGCGACGCCGCCGCGACTGACGCTTCGCTCGCCGCTGCGGCCGCGGCGCCCACTTCGGCCGCTTCGTCCGGCGGCCCGGCCGGCGTCTCGGCGCCGCGGGACACACGCAACACCGGCCCGGGCCGGCTGCTGATCGCTGTTTACGCGGTGTTCGCCCTCTCGGCCACGGCCCGGGCCGGATACCAGATCCTCACCAAATTCTCCGAGGCGCCGCTGGCCTACCTGCTGTCCGCCTTCGCCGCTGTCGTCTACATCGTCGCGACTGTTTCCCTCGCGAAGGCCGGCCGGATCTGGTTCAAGGTGTCCGTGACGGCCGTGCTCGTCGAGTTGATCGGTGTCCTGGTGGTCGGCGCCCTCAGCCTCTTCGACGCGGTCAATTTCCCGCACGAGACGGTCTGGTCCCTGTTCGGCCGCGGGTACGGGTTCATCCCGCTGCTGCTGCCGATCCTGGGCCTCATCTGGCTGTACCGCCGCCGTCCCGCACCCCGGCGTTCCTAAAGAGCCCTCCCGCACGGCCCGTCAGCCCTGGACCGGGCCGCCCTTGACGTGCCCCGCGGCGCATAATAGTAAGCAGACTTGCCAAATGCATAGTAAGCATGCTTATTGTAGTACCTAGGTGCGACCGCGGATAGTGGCGCACCCACGTTTGTCCACCGAGCGAGGGAGGCATCATGAGCATTGTGAACGCCGTTCCCCGAGCACCATGGGAACCGAAAAGAGCAGCCAAAAGGCGCCGGACCGGGTGCCAAGCATGAGCCGCAGCCCGGAAGCCAGGAAGTGGCGGACAGACCAGCTTCTGTCCATGGCCGCCAGGGTGGTCGAGCGGCGAAAGGACCAGGCGCTGGCGGCCCTTGGCCTGACGCATGCCGCGGTCATCGCCCTCCAAGGTCTTGCAGGCGGCCCGCTGAACCAGGAGCAACTGGCGCGCAGGATCGCCGTGCAAAGCCAGTCCCTGGGCCGGGTCTTGGCTCGGCTGGAAGATGCGGACCTCGTCTCCCGGACCCGGGACCAGCGGGACCGGCGGCAGTTCATCGTCGCCCTGACGCCGGCGGGCAGCGCCGCGCTGGCCGCCGCGCACCAGATCGAGTGCAATGCCCTCCCCGAGGACCTGGAGGACTGGACCACGCTGCAGCGCGATCTGGCCAGAATCCTGACAGCCTTTGAGGTCCCGGGCCGGTTCTGAGCAGTTCCGGTTCTTAGCGGTACGCCGGAGCAGTCCCTCAACGACGCGCACCCCGCAGGACGACGACGGCGGCGCGGTGCCGTCGTCGTCGTCGTTAGTACGGTTGCCCTTGGACGTTCTCCGCCTGGTCCAGAAGCCTGCGCCGCAGCGCGGGCCAGGCCGCCGCGAACCCCGGGTGGAGTTCCTTGTCGCCCACGCCGTCGAGGCCGACCCACTGCAATTCCAGGCTTTCCGGGTCGCTGATGGCGGGTTCGAAGGGCTCGATAACCTGGGCCGCCACCGTCGTGTAGGACCAGTACCCGACGTCAAACACCGACGTGAACAGCACGCGGACCGCCGCCGGCGGAACGGCGGCTTCCTCGTTGGCCTCCCGGAGCGCGCCGGCCACGGCGTCTTCGCCCTGATGCAGGGCACCGCCGGGAAGGCCCCATGTTCCGCCTTTGTCGCTCCACATGGCCCGGTGCTGTAGCAGGACGCCTTTGTTGGCATCATGTACCAACAAACCCGCGGACCCAAAGCGCCCCCAGAAGCGGCCGTGCTCGCCGTCCACCCAGGCATCGCCAGGGTCGCGGGGCCCCAGCGGGCGGCGGAGTTCGAAAGGCGGCGTGTGCTGCGGCTCGTCCTGCTGTGATTCCTGTTGCGGTCCGTTGCGGGGCGGCGTTCCGGCCGGCTGCGGGGAGACTGGGCTGTCCATTCCGCTAGTCTGCCAGTTCTGCGGTTCGTATGCTCCGGGACCGACTCCGCACGTAGCATCGGCCCGTAATGTCTGGGGGCGGTACCAGAATGAGTTTGTGAGGCTCACCGCAGCCCCCTTTAGTCGTTCGGGCGCCCTACTGGTTGCCCATCCGGCCAGCTGGCCGGACGGTTATTTCCCCTGCGTGCCGGCGGCCCGTATTTGAACGCGTCCCGGCCTGTGCGGGGCCAGCCCTGATTGTCGTAGGTCCCCGGCAGGATTGAGTCATGGGAATCGGTGCAGCTCTCATCGCCCGTCCGGCCGGCAGGCCGGACGATGTTTCCGCCCGCATGCCAGCCGCCGGACGGGTCCTAGCCTTTGGAGCGGAACCCCTTTTTGTCGTAGGTGCCCGGCAGGATTGAGTCATGGGAATCGGTGCAGCTCTCATCGTTAGTCCGGCCGGCAGGCCGGACGATGTTTCCGCCCGCATGCCAGCCGCCGAACGGGTCCTAGCCTTTGGAGCGGAACCTCTTTTTGTCGTAGGTCACGGGCAGGATGGTGTTATGGGAATCGCTGCAGCCCTCGTCGCCCGACCGGACATCAGGCCGGACGGTGAATGGCGACGGGTTGCGGCCGCTGAACAGGTCCTAGCCCGTGGAGCGGCACCTCTTTTTGTCGTAGGTCACCGGCAGGATTGAGTCATGGGAATCGGTGCAGCTCTCATCGTTCGTCCGGCCGGCACGCCGGACGGTGAGGGGCGCCGGGTTCCGCCGCTGGACAGCGTGCTCGGGCAGTTGCGCGGGTTCTGTGCGACGGCGGCCGGGGACGCGGCGCTGATGGGTTTTGGCGAGGCGGCGGAGTTCGCCGGCCAGGTCGAGGAGATCTCCCGGGCCATTGAGTACCTGCAGCTCGTCGCCGCCGGGGCAGTGGAGCGCACCCGTAAGGAAGCAGCCGCCGACGGCGCCCCGGCCCTCGATGACGGCTACCGCAAAACCTCCGAGTTCCTGCGGGACCGGCTGCAGATCGGCGCCGTCGAAGCCCACCGCCGGCTCACCCTGGCGCAGGACCTGTTGCCCCGCACCGGAATGACCGGGCAGCCGCTGCCGCCGGTGCGCGCGGAACTCGCCGCGGCCGTGGCCGCCGGGGCCGTTCCGTCCCGGTCCGCGACCATCATCACCCACGCTTTGGGCCGGGTCCGGCCCGTCTGCGACGCCGAGACTGCCGCCCGGATGGAACACGCCCTGACACGCACCGCGGCCGAACACGACCCCGACTTCCTGACCCGGATCACGAAGCGCTGGGTCGACGCGATCGACCAGGACGGCGCCGAACCGAGTGAGGAAGTCCTCCGCCAGCTCCAGGGCGCCTTCATCCGCAAACCCCGCCACGGGCTGCAGCACCTGGAAATCTTCGCCACCACCGAACAGTTCGAACACCTCCTGACCGTGATGAACACCGCCACCAACCCACGAACTTCGGGGGCCGCGGGTGCCGGCAGCGCGCCGGACGGCGCGGCCGGCAGTGAGGCTGTGGAGGGTTTCGTGCCGAACGTCCTGGACCGGCGGTCGCGGCCGCAGAAACACCTCGACGGCCTCGTCGGCGGCTGCAAGATTGCCATGGCCTCCGGCGGACTCCCCGCCGCGGGCGGACTCCGGCCCCAGGTCATGGTCACCGTCGACTACCGCGACCTCCTCGAACGCCTCACCCGGCTGACCGACACCGGGGAAGCTGCGACGTTGGACGGGACCGGGGACGCCGGAGGACCAGGCACCGGCCCCTTCGGCTTCACCGGCACGGGCACCATGGCGTTCACCGGTCCGGTCACCGCCGCGACCATCCGCAAAATCGCCTGCGACGCCGACATCATCCCCGTCCTGCTCGGCAGCGAAGGCCGGGTCCTGGACGTCGGCCGCACCACCCGCATCTTCCCGCCCCACATCCGCAAAGCCATCACCGCCCGCGACCAAGGCTGCACCTTCCCCGGCTGCACCATCCCCGCCCCCTGGTGCGAAGCCCACCACATCACCTACTGGTCCCGCGCCGGCACCACCAGCACCGACAACGGAACACTCCTCTGTTCACACCATCACCACCTGATCCACAAAGAACAATGGACCATCCAGCCCCGCAACGGCATCCCCTGGTTCATCCCGCCGCCCCACCTCGACCCCCACCAGACACCCAGACGCAACCACTACTTCCGCTCCTGAGGCACACGACCGGGCCGCCGGAACCTGGAGAGACATGAGCAGGGCAGGATTACCGCTCTCCCTGGTCGCCTCGCCGTTCCCGGGTCGTAGGCAACCCGTGCAGCGGATGCAATAGTGGCGGGATGATCAACCAGCAGCAGCTCTGGGACGCCGAGGCCGCGAAGCATTACGACACCCCCGGAGAGGGGATGTTCGCGCCCGAGGTCATCGGTTCCACGGTCGAGGTCCTCGCAGAACTGGCCGGTGCCGGCCGGGCCGTGGAGTTTGCCATCGGCACAGGCCGGGTCGCCATCCCTCTGTCCGAAGCAGGGGTGCCGGTCTCCGGCGTCGAACTGTCCCACGCAATGATCTCCCGCCTTCGCGAGAAGGTGACCGAGGATCAGATCCCAGTCGTTCAGGGCGACATGACGGAGGCCGTGGCGGGCGAGGGTTTCTCGCTGGCGATCCTAGTGTTCAACACCATCGCTAACCTGCTGACTCAGGACGAGCAGGTCCGCTGCTTCCAGAACGCTGCCCGCCATCTGGCTCCCGGCGGCCGCTTCGTGATTGAGCTCTGGGTGCCGCAGTTGAGATCGTTGCCACCCGGACACGGTGGAACGGTTGAGATGAGCCGGCCCGGGTACCTGCTCGTCGATACGTACGACGTGCTGAACCAGCAGGTGGTCTCGCACCATGTGCGGTTCGGCGCGGAACTCTCCGAGGGGCGGGAGGCGCGGATCGGACGGACGCCACACCGGTACATCTGGCCAAGCGAACTGGACCTCATGGCCCGGCTAGCCGGGTTCGAGCTGGAATCCAGGTGGGCGGATTGGGACCGCAGCGAATTCACCGCGGAGTCCCGGAGCCACGTTTCGGTGTACCGGGTCGCGCAGGATCACAGGCGGATGACTTGCCATCTGGCAGGCGGGCCATAGACTCGGCCACATGCTTGGTCTTGGGGGAAGAAAAACCGTCCGCGGCATTGTGATGTTCGTGTTGGGCGTGACGTTGGTCGTCGGGCTGGCCGCCTGCGCGTACGAGGACGAGGGGGATCCGCTGCCGACGGCGGCGAACGGGAGCCCTGGGCCCGCACGAACTCTTCCCGCGAAGGACCCGGACGTGCTGGCCGCGGAAGCACGCAACTACGCAGAACTCGAACAACGCTTGGCCGCGGCCCCCGGATCAGTCCTGCTGGCCGACGCCGGCCCCGCCGACGGGCCCGGCGTCGGCTTCCGTAAAGCCGCCACCGTCACAGCTGCCGGACCTTACACCGTCACCACGGCGTGCGTCGGCATCCCGCGCGCCCAGATCTACCTCTCCCAGGGGATCCCCGGCGGCACCGACTACCAGATGTTCGAAGTCGAATGCTCCGGAACCCAGACACAGGTCATCCAGCTCCAGAAGGGGTACATCGGCGCCCAGCTGATGGGGCGCCGCGACCCCACGGCAGCCTGGACCGGGGCGGTCGCCGGTATCAGGATCACTGTCGGCTGAGCCAAGGAGACGGTCGGGGCTCAGCCCGTCGTGAAGGGGAGCGGGGTGCCCGCAGGGAACGGAGCGGCGCCCTGGTCCGGCGTCATGGTGAACCATTCGCCGTTCTGCTGCGTGAGGAACAACAGCTGGCGGCCGCCGGCGTCGAGCGGGTCGCCGTCGGGGTAGGACGCCCCGCACGTGACCGGCATCGACGCGATCCGGACGGGACCCTCGCCAAGGCTGCCCTTGAGTACTTGCTCCACTTCCACCACATGCACGTTGGCCTGGTACCCGTAGGTCTGCACCTCGCCGTCCCGCTTCAGCGCGGTGCCAACCAGAACCGCCCCGGCGTGGTCGAAGCGCTGCTGCATGGTCTCGAAGCGGACCCAATCAACGCAGGTATCCGTGCGGGAGACCGGCAGCAGCCAGCAACCGCTGAGCAGCGCAACCAGCAGTACGCCGATTGTCGTTATCCCCGCGAATCTGCGCATGCTCGAACCATAGCCGCAGTGGCGAAGGGGGTCTATGGAAAGTAGCCGCCCGGGCCTCCGGGGGAGCGCCGTCGCTAACGGAACAGAGCGAACACCCGGAGCGGTTCGGGACTGAAATCTCCACCCTCGGTGAAACCCGGGCCTTGCTCCGGGTCCTGGGTATAGGCGGACCCCTCGACGGATTCGTACAGTGCCAAGGCCTCGACGTCGGACACACCGCGGCCGGCGGAGATGGTGAACTCCGGCATCGAACCCGTGTGGCAAGCTGAATCCCGTGCACCCACGGAACCCACCCACAGCCCCTTCGCGCGTCCTCTTCTACGGCGTCACCGGAAGCGGCAAGTCCTCGGCCGCCCGTGCCTATGCCGCGCGGACCGGACTGCCCGAGTATTCCGCCGACGACGACATCGGCTGGCTTCCGGGCTGGCGCCAACCGAGCACCGAAGAGCAGCGGGAGCTCGCGGCGCGCATCGCCGGCCAGGACCAGTGGGTGCTCGACAGTGCCTACGGCGTGTGGCGCGACCTCGTGGTCCCGCGCCCGGAACTCATCGTGGGCCTGGACTATCCGCGCTGGCTCTCGCTGTTCCGGCTGATCCGTCGCTCCGTGCGCCGGGTCGTCGCCCGCGAGGAAGTCTGCAACGGGAACCGGGAATCGTTCGGCCGCCTCTTCGCCCCCGACTCCATCATCGGCTGGCACTTCCGCTCCTTCAGCCGCAAACGGCGGGTCATGCGTGAACTTCAGAGCGCCCCCGGCACCGCCGAGGTCCTGATCTTTCGCCATCCCCGCGAACTCGACGCGTGGCTCCGGCGCCTCCCGCAGGCAGACACGCAGGCGGATCCCAAGGCGGACCCGCAAGCCGCCAAGTAGCCGGGCACCGGGCTCAAAGCCCGCCTGTCAGCGGACCGGCTCGCCCCGCG
This sequence comes from Arthrobacter sp. UKPF54-2, assembly GCF_007858535.1. Lineage (NCBI taxonomy): Bacteria > Bacillati > Actinomycetota > Actinomycetes > Micrococcales > Micrococcaceae > Arthrobacter > Arthrobacter sp. UKPF54-2. The sequence continues at coordinate 3,476,570 of NZ_CP040174.1, read as the reverse complement.
CGTCGACCCGGAAATTGGCGATCACGCGGTTCGTAGCCGTGTTGATGATGACAACCGAATGGGCAGGGGACTATTTCTTGCCGAATAGACCGCCCAGCAGGCCGCCGAGGCCGCCGTCGCCCTTCCGCCGGTCATCCTGCCGGTCCTGCGTCGTGTCTTCCGGCTGCTGCCCGGGAAGGTCGACGTCGATCAGCTCACCTGGCCGGGGCGCGCCGTCGGCTGGCTGCCCCTGCGGGAGGGGCTGGGACTCGGGCGTGGTGCCGGACTCAGCGGCACGGGCATCGGCGGCGTCGTCGTTGGCGGTCCGCTGCTGCCCGCCGTCAAACATGCCGCCCAGGAGATCGCCCAGTCCGCCGCCGGCGCCTCCCGCGCCACCGAGAATCCCGCCGAGGATGCCGCCGAGGTCGATGCCGCCGGCACCGGCCTGGCCGCCGCCGGCACCGCTGCCGCTTCCGCCCGCGCCGGCCTGGCCGCGGCCGCCCAGGACCTTGTTAGCGAGGTAGGACATCACGATGGGCGCCAGCAGGGGGAGGAGTTTGCGGACGAGGTCGCCGCCGACTCCGCCGAGCTGTGCGGTGCCGGCCAACTGGTTGGCCACCTGGTCCTGCCGGCCGCCGAAGACGTGGTTCACGATTTTCTCGCCGTCGGCGGTATCCACCTGGGCCGCGTCCACGCCGCCGTCGACAAGACCGTCCTGGTGCTGTACCAGCGCCGATTCCAGCGACGCCGCGCCCTCCGGAGCCTGCGCATTGTTGTGCAGACCGGCCAGCAGGGTGGGCACGGCGGCCTCCACCGCGGCCTGTGCGCTTTGCCGGTCGGTTCCGAGCATGTCGGCGATCTGGTCCACAGGGATCTGCCCGAGGATGTCTTGGAGCTCAGTCATGGCCTTCTCCTTCACCCGCGGGCGCTCCCGCGGACCTTGGTGGCGGAGCCGGCGGCATTGCCGGCGCCGAACTGCATGCCCTTGCATCGTAGCCCGGTGTCCCGCGGCGGGGGAGGGAGAGGCGGGAAGGCTGCCGCCGGCGCCTCCGCCGTCGTCCGGGAACCGGGACGATTGCGGGTAATCTTAGAGAATTCCGGAGCCGGCCCTGCCCCTCCGGAGGAGTTCATGGCAGGCAGCAAAAGGCGAGGTAGATGGTCCACATCTGGAACGATCCGTCCGAAGTCCCGGCGGACTTCGGCCCGTCCGTGGTCACGTTCGGCAACTTCGACGGCGTGCACCGCGGCCACCAGCAGGTCCTCTCGCAGCTCATCCGCACCGCCCGCCTGAACCATGCCCGCGCCGTCGCCATCACCTTCGACCCGCACCCGGCGCAGGTGCACCGCCCCGATTCCGCCCCCGAGCTGATCATGGGCCTGGAGGACAAGCTTGTTGCCCTCGGCGAGGTGGGCCTGGATGCCGTCCTGGTGATGAAGTATTCGCTGGAACTGGCCAGCCTCACGCCCGAGGAATTCGTGTCCTCCGTGCTCGTCGACGCGCTTAAGGCCAGCCACGTGGTGATCGGCCATGACGCCCGCTTCGGCCGCGGCAATTCCGGGGACCTGGACACCATGAAGGCGCTGGGGGAGAAGCTCGGCTTCGACGTCCAGGTCATCAGCGAGTTCGGTTCCGAGGGCTACCCGCTCCACGGCCACAACGACGCCGACCACGACGGCGGGGCAGGGGACCGCCGCTGCTCCTCGTCCTGGGTCCGGGAGGCCCTGCGGGAGGGCGACGTCGCCACCGCCGCCGCCGTCCTCGGCCGGCCGCACCGGATGCGCGGCGAAGTGGTCCACGGCGCAGCCCGCGGCCGCGACCTCGGGTTCCCCACCGCCAACCTTTCCGCCGAGGCCACCGGCTACATTCCCGCGGACGGCATCTACGCGGGCTGGCTCGTCGACCAGGCCGGCACACGCTGGCCGGCCGCCATTTCGGTCGGCTCCAACCCGACCTTCGACGGCGTCAGCCGGCAGGTCGAGGCGCACGTGATCGACCGCCCGGAAGAGGCTGTCGAGGACTTCGATCTCTACGGCCAGACAGTTGTGGTCGAGTTTGTCGCCCGGCTGCGCGGGATGGTCGCGTACCGTGGCCCTGAAGCGCTCGTCGAGCAGATGCGACTGGACGTTGTCCAGGCCCACGACATCCTGACCGCGCGCTGAGGCAAAGGAAAGGCACCCCACGTGACCATTGAGAAAAACACGCGCGAGCTGGACAAGGACATCGTCCGCGACTTCAGCTCCCGGATGAGCTATGCCTCATACCTGCAGCTGCCGACGCTGCTCAGCGCCCAGCAGCCGGTCAGCGCACCCGAGCACCACGACGAGATGCTGTTCATCATCCAGCACCAGACCACGGAGCTGTGGCTCAAGCTCGTGCTGCACGAACTCCGCAGCGCGGCCGCCTGGCTCCGCGCCGACGACCTCGGCTCCGCGCTCAAGGCGATCGCCCGGGTCAAGCACATCCAGAAGACCCTCACCGAGCAGTGGTCCGTGCTCGCCACCCTGACGCCCACCGAGTACTCTCAGTTCCGTGGCTTCCTCGGCAACTCCTCCGGGTTCCAGTCCAGCCAGTACCGGGCGGTGGAATTCCTGCTGGGCAACAAGAACCGCAAAATGCTGCCGGTCTTCGAGTCGGACCCCGAAGCTCACGGGATGCTGCTGGAACTGCTGGAAGCCCCGAGCATCTACGACGATTTCCTCGCATACCTCAAGCGCCAGGGCTTCGACGTGCCGGCGTCCGTTCTGAACCGCGATGTCAGCCAGGCCCACGAGTTCTGCCCCGAACTGGTCCCGGTGTTCAAGTACATCTACGAAAACGCGGCCAGCAACTGGGGCGCCTACGAGGCGTGTGAGGAACTTGTGGACCTGGAGGACAACTTCCAGCTCTGGCGGTTCCGGCACCTGCGCACCGTGCAGCGCACCATCGGCATGAAAGCCGGCACCGGCGGCTCCAGCGGTGCCGCGTTCCTGCAAAAGGCCCTCGAACTGACCTTCTTCCCTGAGCTTTTCGCGGTCCGCACGGAGATCGGCCAGTGAGCGCCCTCAACCCGCAGGCGGCCGCCGCCGGCGCCCCCGCCGCCGCCGCGACCACGGATGCCCTGCTGCAGCGTGCCCGGGACCTCGACGCCGCCGACCCCCTCGCCGCCTACCGGCAACACTTCATCGGCACGGACACGGAGCTGTCCTACCTCGACGGCAACTCCCTGGGCCGGCCGCTCAAGCGCACCGTCACGGACATCAGCAGTTTCATCCAGGACAGCTGGGGCGGCCGCCTGATCCGAGGCTGGGACGAGGAATGGCTGGAATTGCCGCAGGCCATCGGCGACCAGCTGGGACGCGCCGTCCTCGGCGCCGCCCCGGGACAAACCATCATCGCCGACTCCACCACCGTGGCGCTCTACAAGCTGATCCGCGCCGCGCTGGCCGCCGTCACTGACCCGGCCCGCAACGAGATCGTGCTGGACACAGACAACTTCCCGACCGACCGCTACCTCGTCGAGGGCATCGCCCGCGAAGAGGGCCTCACGCTGCGCTGGATCGACGCCGACCCGGCGTCGGGCGTCACCGTCGAGCAGGTCCGTGTCGCCACCGGCCCGGCCACCGCCGTCGTGGTCCTGAGCCAGATCGCCTACCGTTCCGGCTTCCTCGCGGACCTGCCGGGCATCACCGCCGCCGTGCACGACGCCGGCGCGCTGGTGGTCTGGGACCTGTGCCACTCCGCCGGCTCGGTGGAGATCGGCCTGGACGCCGCCGGGGTCGACTTCGCCGCCGGCTGCACCTACAAGTACCTGAACGGGGGACCGGGCTCGCCCGCGTTCGCCTACGTCAACGCCCGGCACCTGCCCGGGCTGCGACAGCCCATCTGGGGCTGGATGGGACGCAAGGACGCCTTCGAAATGGGACCCGGCTATGAGCCCGCCCCCGGCATCCGCGGTTTCCTCAGCGGTACCCCGGCCGTCTTCGGGATGCTGGCCATGCGCGGCACCCTGGACCTGCTCGAGGAAGCCGGCATGGCCGCCGTCCGGGAGAAGTCCAAGCTGCTGACCGCGTTCGCCGTCGAACTTTATGACGCCTGGCTGGAACCGGCCGGGGTGCGGCTCGGCACCCCGCGGGACCCGGGGCTGCGCGGCAGCCACATCACCGTGGACCACCCGGCGTTCCGCGAAATGACGGCGGCGCTGTGGGAACAGGACGTGATTCCGGACTTCCGCGCGCCGCAGGGCATCAGGATCGGACTCTCACCGTTGAGCACCTCCTTTGCCGAGCTGTACCAGGGAGTCGCGGCGATCCGCTCGCTGCTGGCCGGCTCCGAGTAAGCGGCCGGCGCCGCATGGTTTAGACAACTTCGGCGCCGTGCCAGTAAACTAAACGTTGGATCCGGCTGCAGTCCGTGGCGGCTGGCTCTTGTTGTGTAGGAAAGACTTATCCCCTGGGGATGGGAATTCCGGCGCGGCACCCCCGGCAGTGAATTACTGACTCGGGCCTCACGGCACATCTCTAGGAGTTATCGTGGCACTTGAAGCCGCTGTAAAGCAGTCCATCATGAAGGATTTCGCAACGTCCGAGGGCGACACCGGTTCGCCGGAGGTCCAGGTTGCAGTCCTGACCCAGCGGATCAAGGATCTGACGGAGCACATGAAGGAGCACAAGCACGATTACCACACCCAGCGCGGTCTGCTGGCCATGGTTGGTCGTCGCAAGCGCATGCTCACCTACCTCAAGAACACTGACATCAACCGCTACCGTGCGCTCATCGAGCGCCTCGGCCTGCGCCGCTAGTCAGCTCTAAGGGGCGGCCCTTTCCAGACGGAAGGGGCCGCCTTCTTCAAACAAAAACTCAACAGGAGGATCAACCGCATCACGCATTCGCGGTCCTCGGTAGTGACCTCCGGGAACGGCTTCAAGGATTGAAGCCACGGCCCGTGGGTCTCGATCGATGACCGGGTGCAGTGCAGGCCAGTAGACAGATGCTGGGCTGGGTTGATGCGGCTGGACTCCGTGAAACAAGAAACGGAGGTGACTCTCTTGGAGGGTCCCGAAATCCAGTTCTCAGAAGCCGTCATTGACAATGGCCGCTTCGGCAAGCGGGTTATCCGCTTTGAAACCGGCCGTCTTGCCAAGCAGGCAGCCGGCGCAGCCATGGTCTACATCGACGAAGAGACCGCGCTGCTGTCCGCCACCACCGCCGGCAAGCACCCGCGTGAAGGCTTTGACTTCTTCCCGCTGACCGTCGACGTCGAAGAGCGTATGTACGCCGCCGGCCGCATCCCGGGCTCGTTCTTCCGCCGCGAAGGCCGCCCCTCCACGGAAGCCATCCTGGCCTGCCGCCTGATGGACCGCCCGCTGCGCCCCGCCTTCGTGAAGGGCCTGCGCAACGAGGTCCAGATCGTCGTCACCGTGCTCTCCATCAACCCGGACGAGCTCTACGACGTCGTCGCGATCAACGCGTCCTCGATGTCCACCCAGCTCTCCGGCCTGCCCTTCTCCGGCCCGATCGGCGGCGTCCGCGTTGCCCTCGTCGCCGATGAGCACGGCTCGCAGTGGGTTGCGTTCCCGAAGCACTCCCAGCTGGAGAACGCCGTCTTCAACATGGTCGTTGCCGGCCGCATCGCGGGCGACGACGTCGCCATCATGATGGTTGAAGCCGAAGCCACCGACAACTCCTGGAACCTGATCAAGGAACAGGGCGCCACCGCCCCGACCGAAGAGGTTGTCTCCGAGGGCCTCGAGGCCGCCAAGCCTTTCATCAAGGCCCTCTGCGAAGCGCAGTCCGAGCTGGCAGCCCGCGCCGCCAAGCCGACCGTTGAGTTCCCGGTCTTCCTGGACTACCAGGACGACGTCTACGCCGCTGTGGAGTCCGCTGCCGCCGAGAAGCTGGCCGCTGTCTTCCAGATCGCCGACAAGCAGGAGCGCGACACCGCCTCCGACGAGCTCAAGGACGAGGTCACCTCCTCTCTGGCCGGCCAGTTCGAAGGCCGCGAGAAGGAACTCTCCGCAGCCTTCCGCTCCGTCACCAAGCAGGTTGTGCGCCAGCGTATCCTCAAGGACCAGATCCGCATCGACGGCCGCGGCCTGACGGACATCCGCCAGCTCACCGCCGAGGTTGAGGTTCTGCCTCGCGTCCACGGCTCGGCCATCTTCGAACGCGGCGAGACCCAGATCATGGGTGTCACCACGCTGAACATGCTCAAGATGGAACAGCAGATCGACTCGCTGTCTCCCGTGACGCGCAAGCGCTACATGCACAACTACAACTTCCCGCCGTACTCCACCGGCGAGACCGGCCGCGTCGGTTCCCCGAAGCGCCGCGAAATCGGCCACGGCGCCCTCGCAGAGCGCGCCATCATGCCGGTGCTGCCGTCCCGCGAGGAATTCCCCTACGCGATCCGCCAGGTGTCTGAGGCGCTCAGCTCCAACGGTTCGACGTCGATGGGTTCCGTCTGCGCCTCCACGCTGTCCCTGCTCAACGCAGGTGTGCCGCTGAAGGCTGCCGTTGCCGGTATCGCCATGGGCCTGGTCTCCGACCAGGTTGACGGCCAGACCCGCTACGCCGCGCTGACCGACATCCTCGGCGCCGAAGATGCCTTCGGCGACATGGACTTCAAGGTTGCCGGTACCTCCGAGTTCGTCACGGCCATCCAGCTGGACACCAAGCTCGACGGCATCCCGGCGTCGGTCCTGGCCGCCGCCCTGAAGCAGGCCCGCGAAGCCCGCCTGCACATCCTGGACGTCCTGAACTCCGCGATCGACACCCCGGACGAGCTCTCCGAGTTCGCGCCGCGCGTCATCGCGGTCAAGATCCCGGTAGACAAGATCGGCGAGGTCATCGGCCCGAAGGGCAAGATGATCAACCAGATCCAGGAAGACACCGGAGCCGATATCTCGATCGAGGACGACGGAACTGTCTACATTGGCGCCACCAATGGCCCGTCTGCCGACGCAGCACGGTCCGCGATCAACGCCATCGCCAACCCGCAGGTCCCGGAAATCGGTGAGCGCTACCTGGGTACGGTCGTCAAGACCACCACCTTCGGCGCCTTCGTGTCCCTGACCCCGGGCAAGGACGGTCTGCTGCACATCTCCGAGCTGCGCAAGATCGCCGGCGGCAAGCGCGTGGACAACGTCGAGGACGTCGTCTCCGTCGGCCAGAAGATCCAGGTGGAGATCACCAAGATCGACGACCGCGGCAAGCTCTCCCTCTCGCCCGTCGTGGCGGACGAGGAAGGCGCGGCTGACGCCGACAACGCTGAGGTCTCCGTGGAGTCCGCAGAGTAGTCTTTCCTGACCCAAGCAGCGGGGCCGGTGGATTCGTCCACCGGCCCCGCTGCCGTTAAAGGCAGGTAGGATTGCAGGCAGATTTGGCACACTTCCCGTGACGGTTTTATTGAAAGGCCTTAATGACTGTCGTCCCCCTGCCGCTTGAGCAGAACCAGCACTCCGACACCCTCATCCACGGAGCCGACGGCGGCTCGGAGGTGCGGCGCTCGGTGCTGCCCGGCGGTGTCCGGGTGCTGACCGAGGCCATGCCCGGGCAGCGGTCGGCGACGATCGGCTTCTGGGTCGGCGTCGGCTCGCGCGACGAGGCACCCGGCCAGCACGGGTCCACCCACTTCCTCGAGCACCTGCTGTTCAAGGGCACGCAGCGGCGCACCGCCCTGGAAATCGCCTCGGCCTTCGACGAGGTGGGCGGGGAGTCGAACGCCGCCACCGCCAAGGAGAGCACCTGCTACTTCGCCCGGGTGCTGGACACCGACCTGCCGATGGCGATCGACGTCATCGCGGACATGATCACCGGCGCCGTGCTGGACCCGCAGGAGATGGAGCAGGAACGCGACGTCATCCTCGAGGAAATAGCGATGGACAGTGACGACCCTACCGACGTCGCCCATGAACACTTTGTCGCCGCGGTGCTGGGCACGCACCCCCTTGGCCGCCCGATCGGCGGCACCCCGGAGGCCATCCGCGCCGTCGCCCGCGACTCGGTCTGGGACCACTACCGCCGCTACTACCGCCCGGACGAGCTCGTCATCACCGCCGCTGGGGGACTGGACCACGACGTCGTCTGCGAGCTGGTGGTGGACGCCCTGCATTCCGCCGGCTGGGAACTCGAACACGACGCCCCCCCGGTGCAGCGCCGCCCCACCGAGCGGGCCTCCATCACCGGCACCGCGGGCCTGCACGTGGTCAAGCGCCCGGTGGAACAGGCCAACATCATCATGGGCTGCCCCTCCCTGGTCGCCACCGATGACCGCCGCTTCGTCATGAGCGTGCTCAACGCGGTGCTCGGCGGCGGCATGTCCTCCCGGCTGTTCCAGGAGGTCCGCGAGAAGCGCGGCCTCGTCTACTCGACCTACTCCTTCGCCTCCTCCTACGCCGACGCCGGCTACTTCGGCATGTACGCCGGCTGCACGCCGTCGAAGGTCCGGCAGGTGCTGGACCTGCTCGGCGCCGAACTGGACAAGCTCGCCGAGGACGGCATCACCGAGGAGGAACTGCGCAAGGCCGTGGGCCAGCTCAGCGGCGGGATCGTCCTGGCCCTGGAGGACACCGGCTCGCGCATGTCCCGGCTGGGCCGGGCCGAACTGGTCTCCGGCGAATACCAGGACATCGACGAGACGCTGCGCCAGATCAAGGCCGTGACTGCTGCCGAGGTCCAGGAGCTGGCGCGCGAACTCGCCGCCGCCCCCCGCACCGTCACGGTGGTGGGTCCCTTCGAAGAAACTGAGACCTTCGGCCTCTAACCCAGACCCTCCCTCAGCTCCGGCGGGTCAACCGCTGACCCTCCCGCACGTCCGGGCGGAAACTGCTGACCCTCCCGCAGATCAAGCCGGGATGGGCGCGGGCTCCGGGACGCGACGGCACACCGTGGTCATAAATGGGCTGAAATCGCTCGCGCTCCCAAGCCGAAGCCCAGCCGCATGAGTCAGCTGGCCGTCGTCGATGCGCAAGGTGTGGCGGGCGGACCCGCGGCCGCTGCGCCGTTCGATGGTCAGGGTGCCGTCCTGCCAGCTGGCCCGGGCCGGCGCTTCCGGGGGCAGTCCGAGGCTGTTGACGTGGTACCACAGCAGGTCGGGATGGGCCGGGTCCATCGTAAAGACGCCAACACCCTCGGTGACGGCGCCGTCGGCGTCGGTGTGGCGGTAGCTCATGGTGACCGCGAGGCCGGCAGCGGCGCGGGCGAAGACTACCTCTGCCGCGGCGGTCCGGGCCGGGCCCCAGGCGGTGGCCTCCCACTGGGTCGTGCCGCTCCATCGCCCCAGAAATGTCTCAAGGGCCTCGTGTGCGCTGCCTGGCAACGGTCGATCCATGCTTCCTCCGGGTGGGATTGCCTCCGTCTGGCCCCGCCACCATCATCACGCCGTGTCCCGCGGCTGTAAAGGATCTCAGCGGCGCCGGATCTGCGGGAGGGTCTGTTCCGTGGGCGCCGGATCTGCGGGAGGGTCTGTTCCCGGGGCGGCCGGGAAACGTTGCCGATTCGTTGCAAAGCTACGCCCGCAGTTCGTTGACACGCTGTGACCCGCACCATAGATTTGCCGTAATCTGAATCACCTTTCAGGTTCTACCCAGATCTCCTGCCAGATTCCGCGGATTCTCAACGAAAGGCATCCCGTGAAGGATACAAAGAAGTTCCTGATGGCCGCCGTGATGGCCACCGGGCTCGCCCTCAGCGCCTGCGCGCCCACGGCCGGCTCCGCCGCCCCGGCGGGCTCCGGCGGCGCCAGCAAGGCGGCCGAACCGGTCAACGTCGGCATCATCTACTCCAAGACCGGCCCGCTGGCGGCCTACGGCGCCACCTACTACGAGGGCCTCCAGGCCGGCATTGACTACGCCACCGGCGGCACCGGTGAAGTCAACGGTGCCAAGATCAACCTCACCTACGCCGACGACGGCGGCGACCCGGACAAGGCCGTCACCGCGGCCAAGGACCTGATCGGCAAGGGCTACAAGGTTATCGGCGGCACCGCTTCCTCCGGCATCGCCCTGAAGCTCGCCGAGCAGGCGGCCCAGAACAAGGTGCTGTACATCTCCGGCCCCGCCGCGACCGACGCCATCCAGGGCATCAACAAGTACACCTTCCGCTCGGGCCGCCAGAGCCTGCAGGATGTTGCCACCGCTGGCAGCTTCATCGACATCAAGGGCAAGAAGATCCTGGTATTCGCGCAGGACAACGCCTTCGGCCAGGGCAATGTTGCCGCGGTGAAGGCCGTCCTCGGCGCGAAGGGCGCCACGGTGGAGTCCATCCTGGTCGCCGACGGCCAGGAGCTCACGCCGTTCGCCCGCCAGCTCATCGATGCCAAGCCGGACATGGTCTTCGTGGCCTGGGCCGGGGCAACGACCGGCAGCATGTGGCAGGCCCTGAGCCAGCAGGGTGTCTTCGACAAGGCCCCGGTGGTGACCGGACTTGGTGACGCCTCCAGCTTCGGCGCCTACGGTGCGGCAAGCTCCAAGATCAGCTTCCTCAACCACTACTTCCCGGGCGCCTCGGGCACCGAGGTGGAGAAGAAGATGATCGCCGCCGTCGAGAAGGCCGGCAAGAAGGCCGACCTGTTCACCCCGGACGGCTTCGTTGCCGGCCAGATGATCGTCCAGGCCATCAAGGGCGGCGGCAATGATGCCGACGCGATGGTAAAGGCACTTGAGGGCTTCAGCTTCGACGGACCCAAGGGCAAGGAAACCGTCCGCGCTTCGGACCACGCCCTGATCCAGGACATGTACCAGGCCAAGCTGGTCCAGAAGGGCGACACCTGGGCTCCCGAGCTCATCAAGGTGGTCCCCGGCGACACGGTCGCGCCGCCGGAGAAGAAGTAGCCGCCCGGAGCGTCACCTCCAGGCCTATTTCCTGAACCCGCCCGCGACAAACGAAGGACCCGTATGAATACCCCAGCCCTGCCCGCCCTCGCGGTGGATGGCCTTGGTCTGCAGATCGGCGGTGCCCGCATCCTCCAGGACGTGGGCTTCGAGGTCGGCGCCGGTGAAATGATCGGCGTGATCGGCCCCAACGGAGCCGGCAAGACCACCTTGTTCAACCTGATTTCCGGCGTGCTGCGACCCACCACGGGCAGCATCATGCTGAACGGCAGGGAGATCACGGCCGCGCCCATCCACCGCCGGTCCCGGGCAGGGCTGGGACGGACCTTCCAGACGTCCAACCTGTTTCCCCGGCTCAGCGTGCTGGAGAACGTCCGGCTCGCCGCCCAGGCGAAGCTCGGCGGCAGCTTCAGCCTCCTGCGTTTCCCCTCCGCCTCGGATGAGGCCACCCGCATTGCCCGCGGCACCATCGCCGAGGTGGGGCTCACCAGCCAGCTCACGACGGCGGCCGGGGACCTCTCGCACGGCGAGAAGCGCAAGGTGGAGATCGCCGTGCTGCTGGCGACGGATCCCGCCGTCGTGCTGCTGGACGAGCCGATGGCCGGGGTGGCGTCGGGGGACGTCCCGTCCCTCACCGCCATCATCCGGGGAATGCACCGGGACCGCGGCTGCACCGTCATGATGGTGGAGCACCACATGGACGTGGTCCTGGGCCTGGTGGATCGGGTGGCCGTGATGCACCACGGCAGCCTGCTGGCCCTGGACAGCCCCGACGCCGTGATGGCCAACCCTACCGTGCAAAGCGCCTACCTCGGAGACCCCGTATGAGCACCGCAGCCGAAAGCCGCGCCGCAGCCCGGCCCATCCTGAAGGTCGAGTCGCTGTACGCCTCGATTGCCGGCCAGCAGGTCGTGGAGGACGTGTCCTTCACCGTCCCCGCCACGGGGATCACCGCCCTGCTGGGCCGCAACGGCGTCGGCAAAACCAGCACCATCAAGGCCATCATCGGCCTGATCGACCGCACCGGCACCGTGGAACTGGACGGTGTGCGGATCGAAAAGGAAGCCACCTTCAAGATCATCCGCAGCGGCGTGGGCTACGTCCCGGAGGACCGCGAGGTCTTCTCCAAACTGACCGTCGCGGAGAACCTGAGGCTCGCCGAGCGCGACGCCGCGCCGCGCCGGCAGCTCGTCGAGGAGCTCTTCCCCGACCTGCTGGCCCGCTCCGCGCAGATGGCCGGAACGCTCTCCGGCGGCCAGCAGCAGATGGTCTCGCTGGCCCGCGCCCTGCTGAACACCAACAAGATCCTGCTGGTGGACGAACCCACCAAGGGCCTTGCCCCCAAGATCGTCGCCGAGGTCGCCGAGACCCTGGCGGAAGCGGCCAAAACCGTCCCGATCCTGCTTGTGGAGCAGAACCTGCACGTCGTCCGCCAGCTGGCCGAGGGCGCCGTCGTCCTCTCCGGCGGGCGGGTGGTCCACACCGGCCCGGCCCTGGAGTTCCTCGACGACACCGGGCTGATCCAGCGCCACCTGGGTGTCTCCACCGAGGGCGCCCACGGCGCGGAGACCAGCGTGGCACCTGCCGGGGGCCCGGCGGAGAAAGGGGCGGCCCTGTGAGCACCCTTGTCCTGCTCCTGTTCACCGGCCTCGGCCTCGGAGCCCTGTACTTCCTGGTGGCCGCCGGCCTGTCGCTGATCTACGGCCTAATGGGCGTGTTGAATTTCGCCCACGGCGCGTTTCTGACCCTCGGCGCCTTCACCGGCTGGGAGGTCGCCCGGCGCACCGGCGCCGACAACTGGGGGACGTTCCTGCTGTCCCTCCTGATCGGCGCTGCCGCCGGCGCCGCCTTCGCGGCGTTCACCGAGTTTGTCCTGATCCGCCGCCTCTACCAGCGGCACATCGAGCAGGTCCTCGTCACCGTGGGCCTCTCGCTCGCCGCCGTGGCCCTGTTCGACGGCGTCTGGGGCACCGACCCGGTCTACATCCAGGGGCCGGCCTGGTTCAAGGACACCACCGAAATCCTCGGCGCCCGGATCCCCAACGACCGCTTCGTCTGCATCATCGCCGCCGTGATGGTGCTGCTGGGCCTGGTGTTCTTCCTGCAGAAGACCCGGTACGGCATGATCATCCGCGCCGGCGTCGAAAACCGGTCCATGGTCACCGCCCTTGGCATCGACGTCCGCAAGGCCTTCACCCTCGTCTTCACCATCGGCGGGGCGGCGGCCGGCCTCGGCGGGGTCCTGGCCTCGCACTACTTCGGCTACGTCTCGCCGATGCTCGGCGGCTCGCTGCTGATCTTCGCCTTCATCGTCACGGTCATCGGCGGCCTCGGCTCGCTGACCGGCGCGGCCATCGCCGCCGTCGCCGTCGCCGTCCTGCAGCAGTTCGCGAACTTCTACCTCGGCGGCACCGGCGACTTCGTCGTGGTGCTGGCGCTGGCGCTCGTGCTGCTGTTCCGCCCCACCGGCCTGCTCGGGAGAACCGCATGACCACCGACACTGACACCTCCAGCACCGACGACACCGCCCGCCAGGACCGGCCGGCGCCCCACGGCGGCACGGCCCGCGGGCCCCGCAAGCACGACGCGCGGGGAGCAGCCGGCAGCGCACCTCGCCCCGCCATCACCGGCCGCCGGCTTGCGTGCTGGGCCGCGGGAGCGGCCGGCGTGCTGCTCCTGGTCCTGCTGCCGCTGCTGAACATCTCGCTGCCGGGCGTGCTGCCCGGCCCCAGCTACACGCCCGGGTCCCTGCAGCTGCTGGCGATGTGCATGCTGATGGCGGCCGCGGCCCTGACCTACCACCTGCTCCTCGGCGTGGCGGGGCTGCTGTCCTTCGGCCACGCCCTCTACTTCGGCGCGGGCGTCTACGGGCTCGCCATCATCCTGCAGAACCTGGACATCCCGCTGCTGCCGGCCATGGGCCTGACCCTGCTGATCGTGGTTGTCCTGGCCCACGTGGTGGGCAGCATCAGCCTGCGGGTCAACGGTATCCCGTTCGCCATGGTCACACTCGCGTTCGCGCAGGCCGGCTCGGTGATCGTGGGCCGCAACCCCGATGGCAGGACCGGCGGGGACGAAGGGCTGACGCTGCGCACCGACAACCTGCCCGACGTGCTGGTGGGGGTGGTCAACACCCGCAACCTGTACTGGCTGGCGCTGGCCGTGCTGGTGGCCGTGTTTATCGTCGTCACCTGGGTACAGTCCTCCCGGGCCGGTCACGCCGCGGCCGCCGTGCGGGAGAACGAACTGCGGGTCCGCGTCCTGGGCCTGCAACCGTATCTGGTTAAACTGCTGATCTTCGTGGTCTCCGCCGTCCTGGTCTGCGTCATCGGGATGGTCTTCCTGCTGCTGCAGAGCGGGGCGGTGCCCCGGGCGGTATCCTCGGACCTCACCGTGACCCTGCTGGTGATGGTGGTCCTGGGCGGGGTCGGCTCGCGCTGGGGTGCCGTGATCGGCGGCGTGTTCTACACGATCCTGGACCAGCGCCTCACCACGCTGGCCAACTCGGAAGCCGTCAAGTCGCTCCCGGACATCCTCCGCGTGCCGCTGTCCGAACCGCTCTTCATCCTCGGCACCCTGTTCATCCTCGTGGTGATCTTCCTGCCCGGCGGCATCACCGGAACCGCCGAACGGCTGGCGCAGCGCCGCCGGGGCCGGCGCGCCGGCAGCCACGGCACCGAAACCCCGCGCGACATCCTCGAGGACGCCGCATGAGCCGGCCAACCGGCCCCGTCGGCCCCGTCGGCCCCCGCCCCGCCGACGGCCTGCACACCCTGGGCCGCTGGACCACCGACCGCAGCCTGACCACCGGGCACCGCGTCGCCATCGACGACCGCGGCTGCACCCTGAGCTACAGCGAGCTGGAACGCCGCGCGGCCGCCCTCGCTGACGGCTTCCGGGCCGCCGGCTACTCGATCGGGGACCGGATCGCGAGCCTGACCGGCAACAGCTCGGACCATGTGGTGGCCTTCTTCGCCTGCGCCAAGGCCGGGCTGGTCCTGGTCCCGCTATCCTGGCGGCTCTCACCCCGGGAACTGGCGGCCCAGCTGGAACTCGCCGAGCCGCAGCTGCTGCTGGTCGAAGGCGAACTCGACGCACTCGCCGCGGCGGCCTGCGCGCTGCTGCCGCACCGGCCGCGCACCGCCGCCCTGGGTCCCGGCGGCGTCGAGAAGTCCGTTCCGCCGCCCACCCGGGTCCGGTCCGCGCCCGAAGGTGCCGGCGCGCCACGCCGCGAGGTGCGCGACGACGACGCGCTGCTGATGATCTTCACCTCGGGCACCGAGGGCGCCAGCAAGGCAGCCGTGCTGACCCATGCCAACTGCTTCTGGAACAACCTCGCGCTCTCCCGCACCCTGGACATGGGCAGCAGCGACGTGGTGCTGGCCGTGCTGCCGCAGTTCCATGTGGGCGGCTGGAACATCCAGCCGCTGCTGGCCTGGTGGACCGGGGCCACCGTGGTGCTGGAGCGCGGCTTCGAACCGGGCCGGGTCCTGCAGCTGATCGCCGAACGCGGCGTGACCATGCTGATGGGCGTCCCCACCCAGTACCTGATGCTCGCCGAGCACCCGGACTTTGCCCACGCCGAACTGGGCAGCCTGCGCCACGCGGTGGTTGGCGGCGCGCCGATGCCGGCGCCGCTGCTGCGGATCTGGCACCGCAGGGGAGTGGCGCTGAGCCAGGGCTACGGCCTCACCGAGGCCTCCCCGAACGTGCTCTGCCTGCCGAACGAGGACGCCGAACGGATGGTGGGGTACTCCGGCAAGCCCTACCCGCACGTCGCCGTCGCCGTGGCGGATCCCGTCACGGGGGAAATCCTCGACGGCGCCGCCACCGGCGAGCTGCTGGTGGGCGGCCCGGGCGTCTTTGCCGGGTACTTCCGTGACCCCGCCGCGACGGCTGCCGTCCTCGTCGACGGCTGGCTGCGCACCGGCGACCTTGTGGAGCGCGACGCCGAGGGGTACATCAAGGTGGTGGACCGGCTCAAGGACATCTACATCTCCGGCGGTGAGAACGTCGCCCCGGCCGAGGTCGAGGCCGCCCTGCTGACCCATCCCGCGGTGGCTCAGGCCGCCGTCGTCGGGGTGGCGGACGAACGCTGGGGCGAAAGCGGCATGGCCTTTGTGGTGGTCCGTCCGGGCATGGCCACCGACGAGCAGGAACTGCTGGAGCACTGCGCCTCCCAGCTGGCCCGCTTCAAGGTTCCGTCCCGGATCGAGACCGTGGCGGCACTGCCCCGCACGGCGCTGAACAAGGTGCTCCGCGCCCGGCTCCGGCAGGACCTCGCCGAACGCGGCCAGGCCGGCTCCGTGCCGGCGGAACGGAGCCGGGCATGAGCGCCGCACCGCGCACCGCCCGCGGCACCCGCACCCGGGCCAAGCTCCTTGAGGCCGCCGAAGCGGTCTTCGCCTCGGTGGGCTACCACGAGGCCTCGATCGTCAAGATCACCGAAGCCGCCGGGGTGGGCCTCGGCACCTTCTACCTGTACTTCGACGGCAAACAGGCCATTTTCGACGAGGTGGTCGAGGACCTGAACCGGCGCGTCCGGCATGCCATGACCGACGCCGCCCGGAGCGCCGGGACCCGGCTTGAGGCGGAACGGGCCGGCTTCCGGGCCTTCTTCCGCTTCACCGCCGAGCACCCGGCGCTGTACCGGATCATCCGCCAGGCCGAATTCGTCTCACCCGGGGCCCTGCGCCTGCACTACACCCGGATCGTCAACGGCTACATCGAAGGGCTCAAAGCGGCCCAGCTCAGCGGCGAGGTCCGCGAGATGGACCCCACCGTGGCGGCGTGGGCCCTGATGGGCATCGGCGAGCTGATCGGCATGCGCTGGGTGCTCTGGGACGAGGAGGGCGCCACACCCGCCGCCGGTGCCCGGCCCGATGTGCCCGAGGAAGTCTTCGAGGAAATGATGCAGTTCATCGAACGGGCGCTTGCGCCCACGCCCGGTTCCGCCCCAGGACCGGCCGCGAACCCCACCCCGCCCCAGGAAGGGACAGCCCCATGACCCAGACAGCCAGCCAGGACACCTACCGCACCGTCGACGTGGCGGTCCGCGGCGGCACACTGCACACCGCCATCTGGGGCCCGGAAGACCCGGCCGCGCCCACCATCCTCGCCGTCCACGGCGTCACCGCCTCGCACAAGGCCTGGCCGTACCTGGCCGAGGCGCTGCCGGAGGTGCGGATCATCGCCCCCGACCTGCGCGGCCGCGGCCGCAGCAACGGGCTGCCCGCGCCGTACGGCATGCCCTCGCACGCCGAGGACCTCGCGGCCGTGCTGGCGGAGCTGGCGCCGGGCCCGGTGGTGGTGGTGGGGCATTCGATGGGCGCGTTCGCCTCGCTGGTGCTCGCGAACCTGTTCCCGGAGCGGGTCCGCTCGCTGGTCCTGGTGGACGGCGGCCTGCCGCTGCAGGTGCCGGCGGGGATCTCCGACGCCGAGGTCATTTCCTCGGTGCTGGGCCCGGCGGCGGAGCGCCTGAACGCCACCTTCCCGAGCCGCGAGGTGTACCGCTCGTTCTGGCGCCAGCACCCGGCCTTCAGCGGCGACTGGGGCCCGCTCATCGAGGCCTACGTGGACTACGACCTCACGGGCGAGGCGCCCGAGCTGCGGCCGGCGACCCGCTACCAGGCGATGGCCGAGGACACCGCCGAACTGCACCGCGGCGCCTCGCTGCTGAAGGCCCTGGATGAACTCGCCGTGGACACCGTAGTGCTCCGTGCCCCGCGCGGCCTGCTCAACGAACCGGCTGCACTCTACTCACCGGGCTACCTGGACGACTGGGCCGCCAAACTGCCGTCCCTGCGGGTCCGCGAGGTCCCGGACGTCAACCACTACACGATCGTGATGGGCGACGCCGGTGCCGCAGCCGTCGCGGAAAGCGTCCGGGAGGCGCTGGCCGGCAGCTGAGGGCTGTCCGGCTGGCCGTGGCCGGGCGGCGGCTACCCGCGGGCGGCTACCCGCGGGCGGCTACCCGCCGGCGAACGGCGGCAGCACGTCGACGACGTCGTCCGCGGACAGGAGCGCCGCGCCGTTCCGGACCGCCACCTCGTTGACCAGGAAGCTGGACCGGGCCAATATACGGGCCAGCGGCGGGGTGCCGGCCGGCGGCTCGGGCCGTTCGACGGCGAGGATCGCCTCCAGCAGGCTGGCCAGCGGGGCGCCGTCGGCCAGGTCGAATTTCTCCTCGTCCAGGCCGGCGGCGGCGCGCGCGGCAGCGAAGTAACGTACGTTCACGGGTGGTTCAGCCTCCGATGGCGCTCATGCTGCGGTCCGGCTGGACGAAGTCCGGGGCGTCCAGTCCAACGTGGTCCATGCCGTGGGCCTTGGGCTTGAGCCACATGGCGTCCTGCCAGCGCTCCGCAAGCTGCTCGTCGCTGGCGCCGCCGCGGAGCAGCCCCAGCAGGTCGATTTCCTCGCGGGAGAACAGGCAGCTCATGATCTTGCCTTCCGCGGTGATGCGGGTGCGGCGGCAGTCCGAGCAGAACGGCTCGGTGACCGAGGCGATGATCCCGACGGTTCCCAGCACCGGGCCGGCGGCCTGGTCCGTTCCCGGCACACGGGCGCGGACCTCGAAACGCTCGGCCGGGGCGCCGTCGCGCTCCCGCGGATCGGGGCTGAGCACATAGTCGACGGAGAGCAGGCCGCGGATCTCCGCGGCGGTGATCATGTTCCGGCGGGTCCAGCCGTGGTCCGCGTCCAGCGGCATCTGTTCGATAAAGCGCAGTTCGTAGCCGCGGTCCAGCGCCCACGCCAGCAGCGAGGGGGACTCGGCGTCGTTGATGCCGCGCATCAGGACGGCATTGAGCTTCACCGGCCCCAGCCCGGCGGCCCAGGCGGCGTCCACGCCGGCGAGGACCCGGTCCAGGAACGGGCGCCGGGTCAGCTTGGTGAACGTTTCCTCATGGAGCGAATCCAGGGACACGTTGATCCGGGTGAGGCCGGCGGCTTTGAGCCCGGCCGCCTTCTTGTCCAGCCCGACGGCGTTGGTGGTCATGGAGATCGGAAGCTCCGGGTGGGCCCGGCGCAGGGCGGAGATGATGTCCAGGAGGTCGGCCCGGACCAGCGGCTCACCGCCGGTCAGCCGGAGTTCGCGCACTCCCAGCAGGTCCACGCCGATCCGGACGATCCGCACGATCTCCTCCGCGGTCATCACGGCCTGCTTGGACAGCCATTCGAGGCCCTCCGCCGGCATGCAGTAGCTGCAGCGCAGGTTGCATTTGTCCGTCAGCGAGAGCCGCATGTCGGTGGCCCGCCGGCCGTAGCGGTCCAGCAGCCCGGCAGGCATGCCGGCGGGGCGGCCGGCCGGCTGCGGCGCCGAAGGGCCCGCGCCGGGGCCGCCCTCCGCCCGGGGCTGGGGCATGCCAAGCTGAACACTCATACCGTCAGGCTACGCCACTACGGGCTAGGCATCACGCCCCGGGGCCAACGAACTGGCGCCCGCGAACTTATGCTGGAAGGGTGAACACGTCCCGGGCGGCTCCGGCCCCGGCCCCCGCCGGAACCCCGCACCCGGCCAGGCGGCGGCCGCTGCCGTGGGCCGCCGCGTCCGGAGTGGCCGCGGCCGGCTCCGGCGTAGTGCTGGGCGAGCTCGCGGCCGGGCTGCTCAGCCCCTCGGTGTCACCGGTGACGGCCGTGGGCGGGGCCGTGATCGACGCCATCCCGCCGGGCGTCAAGGACTGGGCCATCTCCCTCTTCGGCACGGCGGACAAACTCGCCCTGCTGGTCGGCATGTCCTTGGTCATCGCGGCGCTGGCGGCGCTGGCCGGAGTCCTGGAATGGCGCCGCCGTTTTGCCGGACTGGCCGTTATCGGAGTCTTCGGGCTGGCGGGTGCGGCGGCCGTGCTGGGCCGGGCGGAAGCCACTCCCATCGCCATACCCGTTCCACTGCTGGGCGCCGCGGCGGGCATGATGCTGCTGCGCTGGCTGATCGGGAAGCTCAGGCAGTGGCAGGAGTCCGCCGCAACGGACGGCCCCGCCCGGCGCCGGTTCCTGCAGTCCCTGGGCGCGGCCGGCGCCGTCGTCGCCGTCGGCGGAACGCTGGCGTCCACGGTGCGCGGAGCGGCGGCGGCCGTCGCGGAGCTGCGCGGCAAAGTGGTGCTGCCCGGCCCGGCGTCGGCGGCCCCGGCGGTCCCCGCCGGCGCCGAGCTGTCCCTGCCCGGGCTGGGCCCGCTGGTGACCCCGAACAAGGACTTTTACCGGATCGACACCGCCCTGCGCGTCCCCCTGGTGGATCCGCGCGACTGGAAGCTGAAAGTGACCGGCATGGTGGACCGCGACGTCGAACTGGACTTCGCCGGCCTGCTCGCCAAACCCCTGACCGAGCGGCACATCACCATCGCCTGCGTCTCCAACGAGGTGGGCGGGGACCTGATCGGCAACGCACGCTGGCTCGGCTGGCCGGTCCGGGAGCTGCTGGCGCTCGCCGGCCCGAAACCGGGCGCGGACATGGTGCTCTCCCGCAGCGTGGACGGCTGGACCGCGGGAACCCCGCTGGAGGTGCTCACGGACACCCGGGACGCGCTGCTGGCAGTGGGGATGAACGGCGAACCGCTGCCGCTGGAACACGGGTTCCCGGTCCGGCTCGTGGTGCCCGGGCTTTACGGCTACGTCTCGGCGACCAAATGGGTCACCGAACTGAAAGTCACCCGGTTCGCGGACGACGTCGCCTACTGGACCCCGCGGGGCTGGAGTGCCCGCGGACCGATCAAAACGTCCTCGCGCATCGACGTGCCCCGGCCAGGGCGCAGCGTGCCCGCCGGGACAGTGGACTTTGGCGGCGTGGCCTGGGCCCAGCACCGCGGCATCGGCTCGGTGGAGGTGCGCGTGAACCGCGGCGAGTGGAAGCGGGCCGAACTGGCGCCGGCGATCTCCACGGACACCTGGCGGCAGTGGAAGCTGAGCCTGCCGCTGGGCCCTGGCCGGCACGAGGTGCAGGTCCGCGCCACCGACCTGGCCGGCGCCGTGCAGGTGGAAGAGCGCGCCCCGGCGGCGCCCAGCGGGGCTACCGGGTACCACACCGTTACAGTGGACGTGAAGTCCTAGCCCGCCGAGCCGAAGGTCACGAACCGTATGCACCGCACCGCGAACAGGCCCGCCTCCGTCGAAGCGCACCGGGACAAGGTCCGCGCGCTGCTGGCGCCGCTCGCCGCCCGCGTGGACACGGTCCCGCTCCGCGAGGCGCTGGGCCGCGGGCTGGCCGCCGACGTCGCGGCACCGCTGGACCTCCCGCCCTTCGCCAACTCCCAGATGGACGGCTTCGCCATCCGCAGCGCGGACATCCCCGACGGCGGCGCCGAGCTGCGGGTTGTAGCCCCCGTCCCGGCCGGAGCCGAGCCCGCCGCGCTGCGCCCCGGCACCGCCGCGCCCATCATGACCGGCGCCATGATCCCGGCCGGGGCCGACGCCGTCGTTCCGATTGAGCAGGCCGTGCCCGATTCCTTCCCCGAGCCAGAGGCGGCCGCCACGGTCCGCCTGCCCGCGGCCCGGGCAGGCACCTTCGTCCGCGACGCCGGCAGCGACATCGCCGCCGGCGAGCCGGCCCTGGCCGCCGGGACCTTCCTGGGACCGGGGCAGCTGGGCCTGCTCGCCGCGCTCGGCCTGACCGAAGTCCCGGTGCACACCGTGCCGAGGGTCCTGCTGGTCACCACCGGCGACGAGGTGGTGGAACCGGGCAGCCCGCTGCAGCCCGGCAAGATCTACGACGCCAACGGCACCCTGCTCGAATCCGCGCTACGCCAGGCCGGGGTGCAGGTGGCGCGAACCGGCAACTCCGCCGACAACCCCGCGGAGCTCGCGGACCTGCTGCACCGGCACGCGCCCGAGGCGGACCTGATCATCACCACCGGGGGAGTCAGCAAAGGCGCCTACGAGGTGGTCCGGCAGGCGCTGGCGGACCACGACGTCGAATTCGGCCCGGTGGCCATGCAGCCGGGCGGCCCGCAGGGCCTCGGCAGCTTTGACGGTGTGCCGGTCCTCGGCTTCCCGGGGAATCCGGTGAGCTGCCTCGTCTCCTTTGAAATGTTCCTCCGGCCCGTGCTGGCGGAACTGTTCGGCTCGCCGGCGCCCCGCACCGTCCTCCGGGCCCGGCTGGCCGAAGCGCTGACCTCCCCGGAGGGCAAACACCAGGTCCGGCGCGGCACCCTCGGCCCGGACGGCACCGTCCGGTTGGAAGGCGGCCCCGGATCACACCTGGTCCATGCCCTGGCCCAGTCCAACGCCCTGGTCCAGGTGCCGGTGGGAACCGCGGCGCTCGCCGAGGGCGACGAGGTGGAAGTATGGATCCTGTGAACGAAGCAGAAACCCCCAACGACCCGGACAAACCCGTGCTGACGCATCTGCGGCAGGACGGCACCGCCCAGATGGTCGACGTGTCCAACAAGGCCGAGACCACGCGGGAGGCCACGGCCACCGCCACGGTCAACAGCACCGCAGAGGTCCTGTCCCTGCTCGGCGCCGGTGAGCTCCCCAAGGGCGACGCGCTGGCCGTCGCGCGGGTCGCCGGGATCCTGGCCGCCAAAAAGACCCCGGACCTCATTCCGCTCTGCCACCCGCTGCCGATCACCAAGGTCACCGTGGACTTCGAGCTCGACGCCGCGTCGGTCACCGTGTTCGCCACGGTCAAGACCCGCGGCGTGACCGGGGTGGAGATGGAAGCGCTCACCGCTGCGTCCGTCGCGGCGCTGGGCGTGTACGACATGATCAAGGCCGTGGACAAGCACGCGGTCCTGACCGACATCAAGGTGCTGGCCAAAAGCGGCGGCAAGAGCGGGGACTGGACACTGTGAGCAGCACCGAACCGCACCGCCACGGTGACGCGACCGGCCGGAAGGCCGGCATCGTGATCGCCTCCACCCGCGCCGCCGCCGGGGTCTACGAAGACCTCACCGGCCCGGTCATCCTCGACTGGCTGACCGAACACGGCTTCGAGGTGTTTCCCGCGCTTGTGGTGCCCGACGGCGAGCCCGTCGGCGCCGCCCTGCGCGCCCTGCTGACCCAGCGCCCGGCCGTCATCATCACCAGCGGCGGCACCGGCCTGAGCCCGACCGACGCCACCCCGGAACAGACGCTGCCGCTGCTGGACCGCGAGATTCCGGGCATCATGGAGGGACTGCGCGGGGCGGGCACGGCCAAGACGCCGATGGCCATGTTGAGCCGCGGCCACGCCGGAGCCGCCGGCAGCACCTTCATCGTCAACCTCCCCGGATCCCCAAAGGGCGTTATGGACGGCCTGGGTGTGCTGGATCCGATCATTGGACACCTCTGCGACCAGCTGGAAGGCAGCCATGGGCACTGAATCCGCATTTGAAGTCGTGCACGCCGTCCTGTCCGCCGAGCCCATCTCGGTGGACCAGGCGATCGCCGCGGTCGAGTCGGACACGGCCGGCGCCGTGGTGAGCTTCAGCGGCGTCGTCCGCAACCACGACGGCGGCAAGCCGGTGGCCAGGCTCAGCTACAGCGCCCATCCCACGGCGCACCAGGTGATGGCCGACGTCGTCGCGCAGCTCGTCGCCGAGCACGCGCCCGCAGCGGGGGACGGGCCGGCCCAGCCGGTGCGGATCTGGGCCGCGCACCGGACGGGCATGCTGGAGATCGGCGATCCCGCCCTGGTCTGCGCCGTCTCGGCCGCGCACCGGGGGCAGGCCTTTGCGGTGTGCGCCGAGCTCGTGGACCGGATCAAGGAGCAGGTGCCGATCTGGAAGGAACAGTTCTTCACCGACGGCACCGTCGAGTGGGTCGGCGCGGGCGGGTAGCTCCTGCCGGGGCGGGCCGGTAACGCAGCCGTCCCGGTTCCGGTGCGGGCGGGCCCCGGCGGTAGGGTTGATGCCATGACCGAACAACTTGCCGTCGCCGTGCTGGGCGCCAACGGGCGCATGGGCGCCGAGGCCGTCAAGGCCGTGGAAGCCGCCGAAGACCTGAAGCTCGTCGCGGCCCTGGGCCGCAACGATTCCCTCGACACCCTGCTGGACTCCGGCGCCCGCATTGTGGTGGACCTGACCGTGCCGGAAAGCACGGAGGCGAACGTCCGCTTCGCCGTCGAACACGGCCTGCACGCCGTCGTCGGCACCACCGGCTGGGACGCCGAACGGCTGGCCCGTCTCGAGGCGCTCCTGGCCGCCAACGCCGGCGTCGGCGTCCTGATTGCCCCGAACTTCGCCCTCGGCTCGGTCCTGGCCTCGGCCTTTGCCGCCAAGGCCTCCCGCTACTTCGAATCGGTCGAAATCATTGAGCTGCACCACCCGGACAAGGTGGACGCGCCCTCCGGGACGGCGGTGCGGACCGCCGCGCTGATCGCCGCGGAGCGCGCCGGCGCCGGCGTCGCCGCCAGCCCGGACGCCACCACCAGCGAGCGCCCCGGGGCGCGGGGCTGCGACGTCGACGGCGTCCGCGTCCACAGCGTCCGGCTGCGCGGCCTCGTCGCGCACCAGGAGGTGCTCCTCGGCGGGCCGGGGGAGCAGCTGACCTTCCGCCACGACTCGTTCGACCGGGCGTCCTTTATGCCCGGCGTGCTGCTGGGCGTGCGCAACGTCGCGGCGCACCCGGGGCTCACCGTGGGCCTGGACGGCTACCTGGACCTGGGCCTCTGATGGCCAACGTCCTCTCGGCACTCAAGGCCAACCGCACCAAGATCTGGGTGGGCGCGGTGTCACTCCTGCTGGTGTTCTACCTGGTGGTGTCCCTGCAGCGGTCCCTGCTGTTGCTCTCCGACCCCAACCTGGTGGCGAAGGCCCTCGGACTGGCCTACCTGGTGCTGCCGATTATCGGAGCCTGGGCCCTGGTGCGGGAACTGCTGTTCGGCGCCCGGACCGAGCGGCTGGCCAGGATCCTCGAGGCCGAAGGCGGGCTGCCGGAGGACACCCTGCCGCGCACTCCGGCCGGCCGGATTGTCCGCGAGGCCGCGGACCTGGAGTTTGAGAAGTACCGGGCGGAGGCCGAGGCGGCTCCCGGGGACTGGCGCTCCTGGTTCCGGCTCAGCTGTGCCTACGACGCCGCCGGTGACCGCAAACGCGCCCGCGCGACCATGCGCGACGCCGTCCGCCTGTTCCGTAGCGGTTCCCCGGAGGCCGGCGCCTAGCGGGGCTGGGTGCCCCGGCCCCGGCCGGCTCGGTTGCGGCCCAGCTGGCCGCGGCCGAGCTGGTTGGCGGCGTGCCCCAGCCACTCCAGCGGCCCGCGCCAGGACAGCACAGCGAAAGCGGCGCCCAGGACGAGCACCGCGAGGGCCTGCGCCCAGTACACCCCTTCCACGGTCCAGCCGGCGGGCAGGGGATGGTTGTACAAGGAGGCCATCACACACAAGTGCGCCGTGTAGAGGCTCAGCGTAAGCGCGCCCGCACCGCGCAAGGGCAGCAGCAGGTCCAGCTGGATCCAGTCGGCGAGCCGTCCCAGCAGCAGGAAGACACGCACCACGGCCGCGGCCACCCCGGAAGTGTGCAGCAGGTCCAGCGTGGTGCCCGAATGCGGGGCGCTGGACGCCAGCCACCAGGCGGACCCGGACTGCTCGATGCCCGCGAGGTTCACCTGCAGCAGGCTCGCCAGCGGATACGCCGGATCACCCAGCGACTC
Source organism: Arthrobacter sp. UKPF54-2 (assembly GCF_007858535.1). Lineage (NCBI taxonomy): Bacteria > Bacillati > Actinomycetota > Actinomycetes > Micrococcales > Micrococcaceae > Arthrobacter > Arthrobacter sp. UKPF54-2. The sequence goes on along the minus strand of NZ_CP040174.1, from coordinate 3,451,220 downwards.
CTGCAGGGCCGCCCGGCCGCCCCAGTCCTCCATCAGCACCACGCTCAGCCACTTGGCAAGCACCGCGGTGATGGTCCCCGCGGCCAGCAGGAGCGCCGGGACCGCCGCCGTCGAGAGGGCCAGCCTCCCGATCGCCAGGCCGACCAGCAAGTAGGCGATCCACTGCAGGACGGGGTAGTAGCCGGTCAGGAACTGGTCCCCGAGCAGCCGCGCCGGGGCGGCCAGGTCCTCCCAGCCGGGATTGTGGCCCAGCTGCAGGGGCGGCTCGGCGGCCAGCAGCCACGGCCGCAGCAGGTAGGCCAGGACCGGGCTGGCCAGCACCCACGCCGCGGCCAGGGCCCAGAGCCGCCGCGGGCGCAGCCCGATAAAAGGCAGCACACAAAGAAACAGCAGCGCATAGTGGACCAGGATGACCGCGATGTTGATCTCCAGGGCGCCCAGCGAGAGCCCGACCACGCCCACCACCAGCGCCCGCAGGGCGATGCCGCGGCGGGCCGCCCGCAACTCACGCCCCTCCAGCGGACGCTCTTTGCCGGTGGAGAGCGCCAGGCCAATGCCGGCGAGGACGGCGAAGAGCGCAGCCGCGCGACCGGAGAAGGTCAGGCCGATCCAGGTGGGGGTGAGCTGCGAGTCGGATTCGAACGTGGGGAGCACATGGGTTGCCATCATGCCCAGCAGCGCGAGGCCCCGGGCGGCGTCAATACCCGCCAGCCGGGCTGCGGCGGCCGTGCCCCGCGCGGTCCCGGAGCGTGGAGCCGTTCCGCGCGAGGTCATCTGTCGATCGTCTCATGCCCGGCCCGCAGGCACCGCCGGGCCCGCCGACGCCGACGTCGACCGGGCGGCGTCACGGGCGGCGGCTGCCGCACGCTCCCTGGCGCGTGTTACCGCCGCTGCGCAGCGGCTCCGAACCAGGCCGGCAGGTGCCGGAGCAGCTCGTCCTGGTCCTCGCCGATCCAGGCGACGTGGCCGTCCGGCCGGAGCAGGACCGCGGGCGCGTCCAGTTCCGCGCTGGCGTCCGCGACGTAGTCGACCCGATCCGCCCACCCCGCCACCGAGAGTCCGCCGGTCTGGTCCAGGAGCAGCCCCCGGCCCTCCCGGGTCAGTTCGTAAAGCCGGCCGCGCCGCAGTCGGATGTCGCGCAGCCGCCTGCCGAGCAGGGCCGGCCCCGGCCCGAAGTCGTAGCGGACCCCGATCCCGGTGATCTTCTCGGCCACCAGGCGCCGGACGTCCTCGAAGTCCATCAGCTCGGTCAGCAGCCGGCGCACTGCCCGCGGCCCGGGCTCGGGGGAGAGCAGTTCGCTCTGGACGCGGGTGAGGGACAGCACGTCGTCAGCGACCGGGCGGCGCTCGGCGCCGTAGCTCTCCAGCAGCCCGTCGGGTGCCCACCCGGTGACCTCGGCGGCGAGTTTCCAGCCGAGATTAAAGGCGTCCTGGATGCCAAGGTTCAATCCTTGACCGCCGAGCGGCGGATGGACGTGCGCGGCGTCGCCGGCAATCAGCACCCGGCCCCGCCGGTAGTCGTCGGCCAGCCGGGTGGCGTCGATGAAGCGCGAGAGCCAGCGCGGCGAGTGGGCGCCGAAGTCCGTGCCCGCATACGCCCGCAGCTGCGTACGCAACTCCGCCAGGGTCGGCGGGACCGAGCGGTCCTCGGCCACGGTCGCCGCGGGAACGACGGCACGCTGCAGGCCGTTGCCGGCCGGACCGACGCCGAACCCCTTGTGCGTCTTACGGACCTCCTCGACGACCTTTGCGAGTTCCTCCGGCGGCGCGGTCACCTCGACCTCGCCCAGGATCCACTCGTTCCTGGCCGCCTCACCCGGGAAACCGATGCGGAGCAGGCGGCGCACCAGGCTGCGTCCGCCGTCGCAGCCGACCAGCCAGCGCGTCCGCAACCGGGTGCCGTCGGCGACATCAACGTCCACCCCGTCCGCATCCTGCGCGAAGCCCGCTACCTCGCAGCCCCGGCGGACCTGTGCGCCGAGCTCGACGGCGCGCTCGGCGAGCAGGCGGTCGGTGACCGGCTGGGGCAGGCCCAGGATGTACCCGTGCGCGGTGTCCAGGTCCGCCGGCGGGGGTGCATCGATGCCCGCGAGGCGGCCGCCGGCGCCGGGATACTGCTTCCCGTGGGCGAGGAACCTTTCCAGCAGCCCGCGCTGGTCCATGATCTCGATGCTCCGCGGGTGCAGGCCGAGCGAGCGGACTTGTTGGCCCGGTTCGGCGTCCCGTTCCAGTACGAGCACGTCCACGTGGTGCAGCCGCAGCTCGCTGGCCAGCATCATCCCCGTCGGCCCGCCGCCGCTGATGATCACGTCGTACATATGTCCATCCCTCATCCCCATTACTGATCCTGCGGCTCCGAATCGCTGCGCCGTAATCACTGCGCCGTCCGGTGTCAGCCGTCACGGCGCTCGTGCCCGGCCAACCATTGTCGCCGCCGGCAGGCGCCTTGCGGCAAGCCCCCTGCCGGGCCATATCCTGAAAGTGGCAGGAGCACCCAAGGCCCGGCCAACCCCCGCGTCGCAGGAACCGGCAAGCCCGCCGGGCGCCATCGCACAACCCTTGTATTCGAATATATGTTCGAATACCATGGCGGTATGAACCACACACCAGAGCCTTTACACAGCTCCGCGAAGGCGCACAGTCCCGCCAAGGCGGACGGCGTCCTCAAGGCGATGAGCCCCGGCGTCGTTGATTTCCTCTTCCGGCGGCTGGTCGCGGGGGAATCGGCGGAGGACGTCCAATGGCACCGGGAAGGCACGGTCCTCTCCGCCCAGGTGCCGGGCGCCGAGCTGGCCCGCCGGCTCGCGGAGACGGACCTCGAGGCGCTCACCCCCACCGAACTGTTCCACTACGTGCGCGCCGCGCAGCGGCTCTCGGCCTGGGCGGAGGGCCTGCGCGAGGATGCCGTTAGCCGCTACTGCGCCGTTCCGCCCACGCATCCCGGACCGCCGGCCGCCACGGCACAGGAGGGCCGAATTTGACGCGCATCACGCCGCCGCCATTGTCCTAACACGCCGGGGACAGGGTAACGTTTTTCCTATGGCCGACTCTGACATTCGCTCTTACACGTTTGGAACCCTCGTGACCGCCATGGTCACCCCGTTCACCAACGACGGTGAGGTCGACTATCAGAAGTCCGCGGAACTGGCCAACAAGCTCGTCGACGACGGCAATGACGCCCTCGTCATCTCGGGCACTACGGGCGAGACCTCCACGCTGGAAGACGACGAAAAAGAGAAGCTTTTCCGGGTCATCGTCGACGCCGTCGGGGACCGGGCCAAGGTCATCGCCGGCACCGGCACCAACCACACCTCGCACTCGATCGAGATGGCCAAGCGCGCCGCCAAGGCAGGCGCCCACGGCCAGCTGATTGTCACCCCGTACTACAACAAGCCGAGCCAGGCCGGGATCCAGGCCCACATCGAAGCCGTGGCCGACGCCGCGGACCTTCCCGTGATGGTCTATGACATCCCGGGCCGCGCCGGCGTGCCGATCCTCCCCGAAACCATGATCCGGCTCGCGGACCACCCCCGCGTGGTCGCCCTCAAGGATGCCAAGGCCGACTTTGCCGCCGTCACCCGCGTGATGGCCAACACCGATCTGGACGTCTACTGCGGCGACGACGGCCTGACCCTGCCCTGGATGGCCGCCGGCGCCGTCGGGCTCGTCAGCGTCTCGGCGCACGTGGCCACCAAGCAGTACCGTGCGATGATCGACGCCGCACTTGCAGGCGATTTTGCCACCGCCCGCACCATACATTTCGAACTGGACCCCGTGGTCCGTGCAGTGATGACCCATATCCAGGGTGCTGTTGCTGCGAAGCAAGTTCTTAAGTGGCAGGGAGTCCTGCCCAACTCGGTTGTCCGTTTGCCCCTCGTGGAGCCGGGCGAAGCCGAGATCGAAACGATCCGCGAGGACTTGGCGGAAGCGGGACTCGTCTACTCCTGATCCGGCAGCCATGCCTGGTCAGGATCGGACACCTCCTGCTCCGCCTGGAAAGTAGTGCACTATGACCCAAACCGCCCTTCCCGGCCTTGTCACGCCGCCGAAACTGCCCAAGAACACCCTGCGGATCGTGCCGCTCGGCGGCCTCGGGGAGATCGGCCGCAACATGACCGTCTTCGAAATCGACGGCAAGCTGCTCATCGTTGACTGCGGCGTCCTCTTCCCCGAGGAGACCCAGCCCGGCGTGGACCTGATCCTGCCCGATTTCTCCTACATCGAGAACCGCGTGGACGACATCCTCGCCGTCATCCTCACGCACGGCCACGAGGACCACATCGGCGCCGTCCCTTACCTGCTGCGCCTGCGCAACGACATCCCCGTCGTCGGCTCCCAGCTGACCCTGGCCCTGATCGAGGCGAAGCTCCAGGAGCACCGGATCAAGCCGAACACCACGATCGTGAGCGAAGGCCAGGTCCAGAAGTTCGGCCCCTTCGAATGCGAATTCGTGGCTGTCAACCATTCCATCCCGGACGCCCTCGCCGTGTTCCTGCGCACCGCCGGCGGCACCGTGCTGCACACCGGTGACTTCAAGATGGACCAGCTCCCGCTCGACGGCCGGATCACCGACCTGCGCCACTTCGCCAAGCTCGGCGAAGAAGGCGTGGACCTGTTCATGTCCGACTCCACGAACGCCGACGTCCCCGGCTTCACCACCGCGGAAAAGGAGATCGGCCCCACCCTGGACCGGCTCTTCGGCCAGGCCTCCAAGCGCATCATCGTGGCCTCGTTCTCCTCGCACGTGCACCGCGTCCAGCAGGTCCTCGACGCCGCCGCCAACCACAACCGCAAGGTCGCCTTCGTGGGCCGCTCCATGGTCCGCAACATGGCCATCGCCGCGAAGCTTGGCTACCTCGAGGTGCCGGCCGGCATCCTGGTCGACATCAAGAACATCGACAACCTGCCGGACAACCGCGTGGTCCTGATGTCCACCGGCTCCCAGGGCGAACCCATGGCCGCGCTGTCCCGGATGGCGAACGGCGACCACCGCGTCGTCGTCGGCCAGGGCGACACCGTGATCCTGGCCTCCAGCCTGATCCCGGGCAACGAGAACGCCGTCTTCCGCATCATCAACGGCCTGCTCAAGCTCGGCGCCGACGTCATCCACAAGGGCAACGCGAAGGTGCACGTCTCCGGCCACGCGGCCGCGGGCGAGCTCCTCTACTGCTACAACATCCTCGAGCCGCTCAACGCGATGCCGGTGCACGGCGAGACCCGCCACCTGATCGCCAACGGCAAGATCGCCCTCGAATCGGGCGTCCCCGAGGAGAGCATCCTGCTGGCCGACAACGGCACCGTCATCGACCTCCGCGACCACCAGGCCGACGTCGTCGGCCAGGTCGAGGTCGGCTTCGTCTACGTGGACGGCTCCAGCGTCGGCGAGGTCACCGAAGCGGACCTCAAGGACCGCCAGACTCTCGGCGACGAAGGGTTCATCTCCATCATCACCGTCATTCACCGCGCCACCGGCAAGGTTGTTTCCGGACCGGAAATCCACGCCCGCGGCGTGGCCGAGGACGACTCGGTCTTCGACGAGATCATCCCCAAGATCAACGCCGCGCTCGAGGAAGCCGTCCAGAACCGCGACCACACCTCGCACCAGCTCCAGCAGGTTGTCCGCCGCGTCGTCGGCACCTGGGTCAACCGCAAGCTGCGCCGCAAGCCCATGATCATCCCGGTGGTCCTGGAAGCGTAGGCGCCGCACCCGGGCAGAGCGCCCGGCAGGGACACTGCACCGAACCGGCCCTCCCCGCCGGCCCCGCCTTCCGCGGAGCCGGCGGGGAGGGCCGGTTCCGTTGCCGGCCGGCCGCCCGCGGGCCCGGGCGCCAGCGTCCCGCCAGGTCCAACATGATCCCGCCCGCCCCGGAAATCCGCGGTTTGCGGCCCGGCGTCCGGTACCGTTGCGGGTATGGCGACACGCACCTCCTCCGCGCCTAGAGGCAACTCAAGCGGCAGCTCCAGCGGCAATTCCAAGGGCAACACCGGCGGCTCTTCGGGCCGGGGCTCGGGCGCAGCCGCGTCCAGGACCAGCCGCACGCAGGGGACCGCGCGCACACGGCAGCTGGCCGCCGTCGAACCGCGCCAGCCCTGGCTGGTGCGGGTGGTGGCCGGGGCCTGGCTGGGGATCGGCCACGTGGTGGGCGCCGGCGTCCGCCGGATCGGCCACGACGTCAGCGATCTCGACCCGGCGGAGCGCCGCGACGGCGCCGCGCTGTTCAACCTCGCCCTCGGCGCCTTCATCGCCACCTTCGCCTGGTGGGGCTTCAAGGGCTGGTTCCCCGACGCCGTCTTCGGCATCGTCAACGGCACCTTCGGCTGGGTGTCCCTGCTGCTGCCGCTGATGCTGTTCGTCTGCGCCTTTCGCCTCTTCCGCCAGCCGGTGGACGGCCGCGGCAACAACCGGATCGGCATCGGCTTCCTCATCATGACCTTCGCCGGCTGCGGCCTGGCGCACGTCATCGGCGGCCAGCCGACCGTCGCCGACGGTTTTGACGGCCTGCGCCGGGCCGGCGGCATGCTCGGCTACCTCGCTGCCGCGCCGCTGGCCACCATCCACGCCGCCGTGCCGCTGGCCCTCTACGCCCTGCTCGCCTTTACCTCGCTGCTGATCGTCACGGCCACCCCCTTCGGGGCCATCCCCTCCCGCCTCCGCGGCGCCTACGAGCACCTGATGGGCATCGACCTGCAGGACTACGATGAGGACCAGGACGCCCACGACCGCAGCTACCTGTACGAAAACGACGCCCCGGCGCCGAAGAAGAAGCGCAAGCGCCTCTTCGGCAAGGACCACGACGACGACGCCCGGCTCGAAGGCTACGTCGGCGACGAAGCGTTCGAACACGCCGTCGTCGACGGCGTCGACGACACACCGGCCGGTGCCGGCAGCGCCAAGGGCGAGGGCGCCAGGGCCGTGGCGCCCGGCGTGCGGAGGCCCACCCAGGCCGAGATCGCCGTCGAGAAGATCAAGGCAGCCCAGGGCCTCGGGAGAGCAGCCACCGCAGCCGGTGCCGTGGGGGATGGCGCCACCGAGGCGATCCCGCTCGTCACCCCGGGCATGGTCGCCGCCGGCTCCCTGAACCCCGGCGCCGCCGCCGCCCCCAAGGTGCCCGCCAACCCCGTCGCGCCCGCCCCGCTGCCCACCCCGATTCCGCAGCGCACCGAACAGCTCTCGCTCGCCGGCGACGTCACCTACACCCTGCCGGCCTCGGACATTCTTACGCCCGGCTCCATTCCCAAGGAGCGCACCGAGGCCAACGACGCGATCGTGGCCTCGCTGACCGAGACGCTGAACCAGTTCAACGTGGACGCCCAGGTCACCGGCTTCAGCCGCGGCCCCACCGTCACCCGGTACGAGATCGAACTGTCCCCGGGCACCAAGGTGGAACGCGTTACCGCGCTGTCCAAGAACATCTCCTACGCTGTCGCCAGCTCCGACGTCCGGATTCTGAGCCCCATCCCGGGCAAGTCCGCCATCGGCATCGAGATCCCGAACACGGACCGCGAGACCGTGTCCCTCGGTGACGTGCTTCGCAGCCAGAACGCCCGGCGCACGGACCACCCCATGGTCATGGGCGTCGGCAAGGACGTCGAGGGCGGCTACGTGGTGGCCAATCTCGCCAAGATGCCGCACCTGCTGGTGGCCGGCGCCACCGGCGCGGGCAAGTCCTCGTTCGTGAACTCGATGATCACCTCCATCCTGATGCGCGCCACCCCTGACGAGGTCCGCATGGTCATGGTGGACCCCAAGCGCGTGGAGCTCACCGCCTACGAAGGCGTCCCGCACCTGATCACCCCGATCATCACCAACCCCAAGAAGGCCGCTGAGGCCCTCCAGTGGGTGGTCCGCGAAATGGACGCCCGCTACGACGACCTCGCGAACTACGGGTTCAAGCACATCGATGACTTCAACAAGGCGGTCCGGGCCGGGAAGGTCCACCCGCCGGAAGGGTCCAAGCGCGTCATCCGCCCGTACCCGTACCTGCTGGTGATCGTGGACGAACTCGCCGACCTGATGATGGTCGCCCCGCGCGACGTCGAAGACTCCATCGTCCGCATTACCCAGCTGGCCCGCGCCGCCGGCATCCACCTGGTGCTCGCCACCCAGCGGCCCTCCGTCGACGTCGTCACCGGCCTGATCAAGGCCAACGTCCCGTCCCGGATGGCCTTCGCCACCTCCTCCGTCACCGACTCCCGCGTGGTCCTGGACCAGCCGGGCGCCGAGAAGCTGATCGGCCAGGGCGACGCGCTCTTCCTGCCGATGGGCGCCTCCAAGGCGATGCGCGTGCAGGGCGCCTGGGTCACCGAGTCCGAAATCCACAAGGTTGTCGAGCACGTCAAGGGCCAGCTCAAGGCCGTCTACCGCGACGACGTCGCCCCCGAAGCGCAGCAGAAGCAGATCGACGACGACATCGGGGACGACCTCGAGGTGTTGCTGCAGGCCACCGAACTGGTCGTCACCACCCAGTTCGGCTCCACGTCGATGCTGCAGCGCAAGCTGCGCGTCGGCTTCGCCAAGGCCGGCCGCCTGATGGACCTGCTGGAATCCAGGGGAGTGGTGGGCCCCTCGGAAGGGTCCAAGGCCCGCGACGTCCTGGTCAAGCCCGACGACCTCGCCGCGGTTCTGGCCGCCATGAAGGGCCAGGACGGGCCGGTCGCCGCGGACGCCCAGACCGTCGCGCTGAGCGAGAACGCCCACGCCAACATCGCCCAGGGCGGCTACGCCGAGGACCTGGTTGCCGCGGACCTGGACAACCGCACGCAGGCGATCGACTATCACGACGGCGCCGACGGCGGCTCCGAGGACGAAGACGGCTCCGAGGACGCCTGGTCGCTCACCGGCCGGTAACCGGCGGAGACGGTAGCCTAGGAAGGTGACTAGCGCCGAAACCAACGCCGGGTCCGCCCCGCGGATCTGGAACCTGCCCAACATCCTGACGATGCTGCGGATCGCGCTGGTGCCCTTCTTCGTCTGGTTCCTCGTCGGCGATGCCCCGGGCCTCGCCGCCGAAAACGGGCCGTGGCGCTGGGCCGCCGTCGTCGCCTTCACAGTGGCCATCTACACCGACAAACTCGACGGCGACATCGCCCGCAGCCGCGGCCTCGTCACCGACTTCGGCAAGATCGCGGACCCGATCGCGGACAAGCTGCTGATCGGCTCGGCCCTGGTGATGCTCTCGCTGCTGGGCGAACTGCCGTGGTGGGTCACCGTCCTGATCCTGGTCCGCGAGTGGGGCGTGACGGCGCTGCGGTTCTTCGTCATCCGCTACGGCGTCATCCCCGCCTCCCGCGGCGGAAAGCTCAAGACCGTGATCCAGACCGCGGCGATCTTCCTCTACGTGATGCCGCTCGCCTCGATTGCGCCCTGGCTGGGATTCGTGGCCTTCGCGGTCATGATGGCCGCCCTCGCGATCACCATCTGGACTGGCGCCGAATACGTCGTCGAGGCCCTCAAGCTCCGTGCCAGCGGCATCCGGGCCCGGAAACAGCAGGTCCAGGAGGGAACGCCATGAGTGACCAGCAGCCCGGCCCCCACCCGGGGCTCCACCCCAACCTGCACCGCCTCGCCGGGCAGGCCGTGGCCGGCGCGATCGAGCGCGGCCTGACGGTGGCCACGGCCGAGTCCCTCACCGCCGGCATGGTCGCCGCAGTGCTGGCCGACACGCCGGGCGCGTCCGCCATGCTGCAGGGCGGCGTCGTCGCCTACGCGAACTCCGTCAAGGCGGACGTCCTCGGGGTATCCCGCGAGGTCCTGTCCGCCGCCGGCTCGGTGGACGGTCAGGTCGCCGCAGCGATGGCCTCCGGCGCGCGCGCCGCCTGCGGCGCCGACGTCGGGGTGTCAACCACTGGGGTGGCCGGCCCGGAGCCGCACGACGGCAAGGACGTGGGAACCGTCTACATCGGCCTCGCCACGGCGGAGGGCGCGACGTCGTTCGCGTACCGCTTCGAGGGATCGCGCCAGGAGATCCGGGCGCTGGCCTGCGGCGCCGCCCTGGAACGCCTGCTTCAAGCCCTGTCCCCGGCAGGCTACCGCGGGTAAAGTTGCCGGGAACAAAAGTTGATTCCGAATAGTTGTTACATTGTGTCGCCCCGGAATAAGGGTGGCGCCTAGGATGAAGTCAATACATCGTTCGCCCTCAACGGCGAACCGAACATACGAGGGAGCAAGGCGATACAGATGGTAAAGCAGCCCGTATCCGTAAACGGCGTTGTCCGCTGGAAGGATGTGGGCCTCGCCGATCAGGCAAAGAGCGAACAGAAGGAGCGCAAGATGGTTGTACTTCGTCACGAAATCGGTGATGTCCTGCGCGATGTCCGCCAACGCCAAGGCCGTACCCTCCGCGAAGTCTCGCACAGTGCCCGTGTATCCTTGGGTTACCTGAGTGAAGTGGAACGCGGCCAGAAGGAAGCCTCCTCGGAGCTGCTCTCCTCGATCTGCTCGGCCCTCGATGTCCCGCTCTCCAGCATGCTCCGCGAAGTTAGCGACCGCGTTGCCGTGGCCGAGGGCGTCGCGGTACCGGACACCGTGCCGCAGGAGTTCGCCCAGCGCTACGGCCGTGACCTTGACCGTGAGCTCAACACCGAGCTGAACGACGAGCTGGCCACCGGCCTGCTCTCCGGGGCGCACTAAGCCCCACTCCAGTACTTTCATGGGAAGGTCCCCGGCGGTGTGCCGGGGACCTTTTCCGTGTCCGGGACGGGGGTCTAGAAGACTTCGTCCCGCGGGAAGCCGTCGCGTTCGTAGCTGGCGTTGAGCTTCGCCATGTAGCCGGCAAAGGCTTCAAGTTCCCCGGTGGGCCACTCCGCCAGCCGCTCGCGGAAGACCTCGCGCCGGGCATCCTGGACCAGGTGCATTTTTTCCTCGCCCTTGGCGGTCAGGCTGATGGCCTGGGCCCGGCCGTCCAGCGGGTCGGCCTGCTTCGAGACGAGCCCGAGGCCCTCGAGGAAGGCGACCTGGCGGCTCACGGAGGGCTTGCCGACGCCGATGCAGGAGGCCAGCTCGGTCAGCCGGATGGGACCCTTGGTCCGCAGCACCGACAGAAGGCCGTAGGCGGCCGGCTCCATCTCCGGATGGACCTGCCGGGAAAGCCGCTGCGACATGGACCGGGCACGCCGCCAGAGCAGGCTCAGCTGGTGTTCGACGGCGGCCAGCGCCTCCTCCGGGGAAGCGTCGCCGGAGCCGGAACTGTGCGCCGGATCCGGGGCCGCATCGCGTGGGGTGCTCATAGCAACCATTCTAGGGTCCGCGCCCGTGAGAGACTTTATTGGTGAGAATCAGCGACTTCTGGCGGCTTATGGACGACGAGTTCGGGGCGGGATATTCCCGTGTCCTCAGCAGCTCCCTGGTACTGGCCGGCGTCGGCGGCCGCACCGCGGACCAGGCGCTCAGCGCCGGGGTGCCGCCCCGGCAGGTCTGGCTGGCGGTCTGCGACGTGCAGGATGTTCCGGCCGAGCGCCGGCTCGGCCGCGACGTCAAGCCCCGCAGCTAGCGCCGGACGCCGCCGGTCCGTCCGGGTCCGGCCCTGACACGCCGCCGGATTGTTCGAATATCTGTTCGGGTCCGGCTATGCTTTTTTCAGAGCGTTTTCCACATACGCGACGGCCGCGGCAACTTTGTCGGTGGCCGCCACTAGCGTCAGTGATGACATAACAACGGCCACGACGGCCACTCTCCAGCGAGAAAGTATCAGAGGTGTGAATCATGGCCGCAGCCCCGGATCGCCAGAAGGCGCTCGACGCAGCGCTTGCCCAGATTGACAAGCAGTTCGGCAAAGGCTCCGTAATGCGCCTGGGCGATGAAGTCCGCGCGCCCATCGAGGTCATTCCGACCGGCTCCATCGCGCTGGACGTGGCGCTCGGCATTGGCGGCCTGCCCCGCGGCCGTATTGTCGAAATCTACGGGCCGGAATCGTCCGGTAAGACCACGGTCGCGCTGCACGCTGTCGCCAACGCGCAGCGTCAGGGCGGCATCGCCGCGTTCATCGACGCCGAGCACGCCCTGGATCCGGAATACGCCGCCAAGCTGGGCGTGGACACCGACGCGCTGCTGGTCTCCCAGCCGGACACCGGTGAGCAGGCCCTCGAAATCATGGACATGCTGATTGGCTCCGGCTCGCTTGACGTCATCGTCATCGACTCCGTCGCCGCCCTCGTGCCCCGCGCCGAAATCGAAGGCGACATGGGCGACAGCCACGTCGGCCTGCAGGCACGGCTGATGAGCCAGGCCCTGCGTAAAATCACCGGCCGGCTGAGCCAGACCAAGACCACCGCCATCTTCATCAACCAGCTGCGCGAGAAGATCGGCGTGTTCTTCGGCTCCCCGGAAACCACCACCGGTGGCAAGGCGCTGAAGTTCTACGCCTCGGTCCGCATCGACGTCCGCCGCATCCAGACCCTCAAGGAGGGCGCGGACTCCGTCGGCAACCGCACCAAGGCCAAGATTGTCAAGAACAAGATGGCCCCGCCCTTCAAGATCGCCGAATTCGACATCATCTACGGCCAGGGCATCTCCCGTGAGGGCGGCATCATCGACATGGGCGTCGAGCACGGCCTGATCAAGAAGTCCGGCTCCTGGTTCACCTACGACGGGGACCAGCTGGGCCAGGGCATGGAGAACTCCCGACGCTTCCTGCGCGACAACCCGGAGCTCGCCGCCGAACTCGAGCGCCTCATCAAGGAAAAGCTCGGCGTTGGCGTCAAGGCCGCCGACGCGGAGGAGTCACCGAAGCTGAAGGCCGTTGACGGCTTCTAACCGCCGGGCCTCCGCCGCACGACGCCGCCAGGGGTCAGGGTTCCCTTCCCGGAATCCTGGCCCCGGCGTCGTTGACGGCCCCGGAGACCCCGGCACCTCGGCCCCGACTGTTTCGACGTCTCCACCGGCACCGGAACAAGAGGCCGACGCGGATCCCGCCGCGGTAGCCCGCGCCGTGGTGCTGCGGCAGCTGACCCACTCGCCCAAGAGCCGGCTGCAGCTCACCCGCAAACTGGCCGAGCGCAACATCCCGGAAGACGTCGCCGAGGCCGTGCTCGACCGCTTCGAAGAAGTCCGCCTGATCGACGACGCCGTGTTCGCCGACATGTGGGTCCGCAGCCGGGCGCAGACGCGCAAGCTTGCCAAGGGCGCGCTGCGGAGGGAGCTGGTCGAGAAGGGCATCGACCAGGAGACCGCCGCCGGCGCCCTCGAACAGCTCAGCGACGAGGACGAGGAAGCCGCGGCCCGGGACCTGGTGGAGCGCAAGCTGCGGAACGCCCGCGGCCTGGAAGACCGTGCGGAGCGGGACAAAACCGTCCGCCGGCTCGCGTCCATGCTGGCACGCAAGGGCTACCAGCCGTCCCAGGCCTTCCGGATCGTCGGAGAGGCCGTGGACGCGTCGCTCGAAGAACCGGACGACGAGGCCTGACCCGGCAGGCCGGCACCGCGGCCCGCGGCAGCATGGCCCGCAAAACCGGCCGCACCGAACCGGTACCCTTAACAGGTGAGTTTGACCATTCCTACCCCAGCCCCCGGCGGTACCCCCTCCCCGGATGAGAAGTCCGCGGACCGCACCTACCAGGTGCGGACCTTCGGCTGCCAGATGAACGTCCACGATTCCGAGCGGATGTCCGGCATGCTCGAAGCCGCCGGGTACGTGCGCTCCGACGGCGAGTTGGCCGACGTCGTCGTCTTCAACACCTGCGCGGTCCGGGAAAATGCCGACAACAAGCTCTACGGCAACCTCGGCATTCTCCGCCCGGTGAAGGAAGCCAACCCGGGCATGCAGATCGCCGTCGGTGGCTGCCTCGCGCAGAAAGACCGCGAGACCATCCTTAAGAAGGCGCCCTGGGTCGACGCGGTCTTCGGAACCCACAACGTCGGCGCCCTGCCCGCCCTGCTGGAACGCGCCCGCCACAACAACGAGGCGCAGCTGGAAATCCTCGAGTCCCTCGACGTGTTCCCCTCCACGCTGCCCACCAAACGCGACTCCGTCTACGCGGGCTGGGTCTCCATCTCGGTCGGCTGCAACAACACCTGCACCTTCTGCATCGTTCCGTCGCTGCGCGGCAAGGAAAAGGACCGCCGGCCCGGGGACATCCTCGCCGAGATCCAGGCCCTCGTCGACGACGGCGCCATCGAAGTCACGCTGCTGGGCCAGAACGTCAACTCATACGGCGTCGAGTTCGGCGACCGGCAGGCGTTCTCCAAGCTGCTGCGCGCCTGCGGCGGGATTCCCGGCTTGGAACGCGTCCGGTTCACCAGCCCGCACCCGGCAGCGTTCACCGACGACGTCATCGACGCCATGGCCGAGACCCCCAACGTTATGCCGCAGCTGCACATGCCCCTGCAGTCCGGCTCGGACAAGGTGCTCCGGGAGATGAGGCGGTCCTACCGGTCCGCCAAGTTCCTCGGCATCCTGGACAAGGTCCGGGCGAAGATCCCGCACGCCGCGATCTCCACCGACATCATCGTCGGATTCCCCGGCGAAACCGAGGAGGACTTCCAGGCCACCCTCGACGTCGTGGAAAAGTCCCGCTTCGCCACCGCCTTCACCTTCCAGTACTCCAAGCGGCCCGGCACGCCCGCCGCCGAACTCCCGGACCAGTTGCCCAAGGCCGTGGTGCAGGAGCGCTTCGAGCGGCTCACCGCGCTGCAGGACCGGATCGCCGCCGAGGAGAACGCCCGCCAGCTCGGCCGCCGCGTGGAGGTTATGGTGACCGCCCAGTCGGGCCGCAAAGCCGGGGAAACGCACCGCCTCTCCGGCCGCGCGCAGGACCAGCGGCTGGTGCACTTCTCCGTACCCGCCGGCGCCGAAACACCCCGCCCCGGAGACCTCGTCACCGTGACCATCACCGAGGCCGCGGCATTCCACCTCGTCGCGGACCCGGCGTCGGCCGAGGACTACAGCCTGCGCCGCTCCCGAGCCGGCGACGCGTGGGACCGGTCCCAGGCCGATTCCTGCGGCGCCCCGGCCCCCGCCGGAGCCAACGGCAGCACCGGCGGCACCTCCGGCGTGTCGCTGGGCATGCCCAGCGTGCCGCTGCGCACCCGCTAAATCCGTGGCCACAACCACGCCCCCGGTCATCGCCGTCGTCGGGCCCACCGGATCCGGTAAGTCGGATCTGGCCGTGTCGCTGGCCCTGGCCCTCGACGGCGAGGTGGTCAACGCCGATGCCATGCAGTTCTACCGCGGCATGGACATCGGCACCGCCAAGATCACCGAGGCCGAGCGCAGGGGAGTGCCCCACCACCTGCTCGACATCCTCGACGTGACCGAAGAGGCCAGCGTCTCCGACTTCCAGCAGCAGGCCCGTGCCGTGATCGCGGACATCCACGCCCGCGGCAAACGGGCCATCCTGGCCGGCGGCTCGGGCCTGTACGTCCGTGCCGTCCTCGACGTCCTCGAGTTCCCCGGAACCGACCCCGCAGTCCGGCAGCGCCTCGAGCAGGAGGAGGCAGCCGCCGGACTCGCCCCGCTGCGGGCGCGGCTGGACCGGGTGGATCCGGTCTCGGCCGGCCGGCTGGGCGATGCGCGCAGGGTGATCCGCGCCCTGGAGGTCTACGAACTCACGGGGCGGCCCTTCAGCTCCTTCATGCCCACACGCGAGTACTTCCAGCCGGCCGTGCAGATCGGGCTTGAGGTGGACCGCGAACAGCTGCGCGAACGCCTGGCCTCCCGCGTCCACGCCATGGTGGAGCACGGGCTGCTGGCGGAGGTGCGGCGCCTGGATGCCCTGGGGTTGCGCCGCGGCAAAACCGCCTCCCGGGCCTTGGGCTACGCGCAGTTCCTCAAGGTGGTCGACGGCGATTCGGATGTCGCGCAGGCCGCGGAGGAAACCATAGTCGCGACCCGCCAGTTCGCCCGCCGCCAGCTCACCTGGTTCCGCGCCGACCCGCGGATCAGCTGGCTGGACTGGCAGGACCCCCACTTGCCGGCCAAGGCCGCCGCGCTCTGCCGCTGAGGTACCGGCGGCAGGTAAGCGCCGCCGGGGCCGGTAGCCGTAATCCGCCGCCGGGGCCGGCGTCGCCGTTTCCGTCCCGGCGCGGCCGCAACGGTAACCTTGGAGCATGGACGAAACCCTGGCCGCGGCCGCTGACCACCTGCCCGCCGGAGACACCGCCGGAGACACCGCCGGAGACACCTCCGGACTCGGCGGCCTGAAGTTCTCCAAGGGCCACGGAACGGGCAACGACTTTGTCCTGATCGCGGACCCGCACGGCGCCCTCTCGGTCACCCCGGAGCAGGTTGCCGCGCTCTGTGACCGTCACCGCGGCATCGGCGCCGACGGCCTCATCCGCGCTGTCCCCTCCCGGCTGCTGCCCGAAGGCCAGGAGCTGCTCGGCCAGCACCCCGCGGCGGAGTGGTTTATGGACTACCGCAACGGCGACGGCTCGCTCTCGGAAATGTGCGGCAACGGCGTGCGCGTCTTCGTCCAATTCCTCGTCAAGGAGGGTCTCGTGGACCTGCCGGCCGGGGAATCGCTGACCATTGGAACCCGCGGCGGCGTCAAGACCGTGGTGCGCACCGCGGCCGGCTACGCCGTCGACATGGGCCCTTGGGAGTTCATCTTCCCGGGCGAGGCCACCGCCCGCGCCATGGATTCGCTGGTCAGCGCCGACGGCCTGGAAGTCGCCCGGCCCGCGCTGTCGGTGAGCATGGGCAACCCGCACACCGTCGTCGCCCTCGCGGAGCTCGCCGAGCTCGAAGCCACCGAATTGTTCAGGGCGCCGCGGGTTGACCCCGCGCCGCCGCACGGCACCAACGTCGAATTCGTGGTGCCGTCCGAACCGCTGGTCCACGATGGCGTCGGAGCCATCACCATGCGCGTGCACGAGCGGGGTGTGGGGGAGACCCTGTCATGCGGCACCGGGGCCTGCGCCGCCGCCGTCGCGATCCGGCACTGGGCCGGCGCGGGCGCCCCGGACACCTGGAACGTCACGGTGCCCGGCGGCGTCGTCGGGGTCAAATTCTTCCTGGCCGCGGACGGCCACGAGCACGTGGAGCTGAGCGGCCCCGCCGTGATCGTCGCTAGCGGGATGCTTTCCTGACCCGCAGGATGCGGAACGATTTTGAGGTGCTCTCCCGGGTCACGGTGAAGCTGCTGTCCAGCTCCTCGGCGAGCCAGCGCTGAAGCGAATCCGAGCCTAGGTTCTTCTGCACCACCAGCCAGGCCGAACCGCCCGGGGCCAGCCGCGGCAGCCACAGCAGCAGCAGGGCGTGGAGTTCGTCCTTGCCGATCCGGATGGGCGGGTTGGACCAGATGGTGTCGAAGCGAAGCTCCGGGTCCACCTCGCCGGGGGTGCTGGCGGTGACATTCTCCAACCCCAGCAGCGCGGCATTTTCATTCGTCAGGGTTACGCAGCGCTCGTTCACGTCCACCGCATAGACCCGGGCGTGCGGGGCCCGCAGCGCCATGGTCAGCGCGATCGGACCCCATCCGCAGCCGATATCCAGCAGGTTCCCCTGCGGCGCGGGGGCCGGGACGTCCGCCAGCAGGACCGCTGTTCCCTTGTCGACGCCGTCCGGGCTGAAAATCCCGGAGGACGTCTGCAGCGTCCGCTGCGCGCCGGCAAGCTCCACGGTCAGGGGCTTGCGGGTGAACGGCCCGGCCGGTTGGGCGCTGAAATAGTGTGCGGACTCCATAACTGGCCAGATTAGTGGGCCGTCCGGGGCTATGGGAAACCGGCGCGGACCCGCAGCGGATGCGCCGGGACCGCGCGCGACCGCGCCACGGAAGGTCCGGCGCCGGGGCGCGGTCTGCTAACGTTAAAGGCATGTTCCTGAACTTCAAGTAGCCGGCACGGGCCTTCGTTCGTTAGCGAAGTCCCGTCCCCGTAGCGACGCAGGTAGTTACCTTCCGCTCAGTGCGCCCCGCCGATGCTCCTGATATGGAGCCGACGGCCAGCGCCAGAACCTTGGAGTTTGGCAGTGCCCACTCGGGCCCGGCCGGGCGGACTGTCTCTCCCCTCCTCAAGGCGCCACCACGCCCGTTCCTTTCCCCTTTCCCCGCGCTCCGTCCCGGAGCCCGCCCCGGCCCGCGGCACCGCAGCCGCCGGCAAGCCAGGAGGCATGGATGACCAACACTCGTCAGCCCAGCGCGAATACAGCGCCACAAGAGACCGAACAGCACTATTCTGGAAGGGCCAACCCTTCAAAGGAGACCATGACCAGTCAGCCCAACACCGGACCCGATTCAGCCGCCCAGGACATGAGCCCTGCGGAAATCCAGGCTGTCATCGACCGGATCCTCTCCAAAGACGCCCCTGCCTCGAAGAACGGGACCGGCGCCGGCCACTCCGGCCACTCCGGCGAGTCCCGGGCCGTGTTCGGCAAGGCCCAGGCCATCTCGCGGCTGGATGAGGAGCACGGCAGCTACGACGGCGACCAGCAGGACCTCGAGGAACGCCACGCGCTCCGCCGCACGGCCGGCCTGTCAACGGAACTCGAAGACGTCACCGAAGTCGAATACCGCCAGCTGCGCCTGGAACGTGTGGTCCTCGCCGGGCTGTGGACCGAAGGCACCCTCGCCGACGCCGAGAACTCCCTTCGCGAGCTCGCGGCCCTGGCCGAAACCGCCGGTTCCGAGGTCCTCGACGGACTCGTCCAGCGCCGCGCCAAACCTGACCCGGGCACGTTCTTGGGCTCCGGCAAGGCCCAGGAACTCAAGGACATCGTGATGTCCACCGGCGCGGACACCGTGGTGGTCGACGCCGAACTGGCCCCGTCCCAGCGCCGCGGCCTCGAGGACATCGTCAAGGTCAAGGTCATCGACCGCACGGCCTTGATCCTGGACATCTTCGCCCAGCACGCCAAGAGCCGCGAGGGCAAGGCCCAGGTGGAATTGGCCCAGCTCGAATACCTGCTCCCGCGCCTGCGCGGCTGGGGTGAATCGATGTCCCGCCAGGCCGGCGGCCAGGTGGGCGGCGCCGGAGCGGGCATGGGTTCGCGCGGCCCCGGTGAGACCAAGATCGAGCTGGACCGCCGCCGGATCCGCACCCGGATGGCCAAACTGCGGCGCGAAATTGCCGCGATGAAGCCGGCCCGGGAGACCAAACGGGCCAACCGCCGTCGTAACGCCGTTCCCTCCGTGGCCATCGCCGGGTACACCAACGCCGGCAAGTCCTCGCTGCTGAACCGGCTGACCGACGCCGGAGTCCTGGTGGAGAACGCCCTGTTCGCCACGCTGGATCCGACCGTGCGCAAGGCCGAAACCGCTGACGGGCTCGGCTACACCCTCGCCGACACCGTGGGCTTCGTCCGTTCGCTGCCCACCCAGCTGGTGGAAGCCTTCCGCTCCACCCTGGAGGAGGTCGCGGATTCGGACCTGATCCTGCACGTCGTCGACGTCTCCCACCCCGATCCGGAGGGCCAGATCGCGGCGGTCCGCGCCGTGTTCAGCGAAGTCGACGCGCGCAAGGTGCCGGAAATCATCGTCCTGAACAAGGCCGATGCCGCCGACCCGTTCGTGATCGAGCGGCTCAAGCAGCGCGAACCGCGCCACGTGGTGGTCTCGGCCCGCACCGGCCAAGGCATTGCCGAGCTGCTCAAGGCCATCAGCGAGGGCATCCCCAGGCCGAGCGTGAAGCTGGAACTGATGATCCCGTACAACCGGGGGGACCTGCTCAGCAAGCTGCACGAGACCGACGCGGAAATCATCAGCCTCGACCACGAGGAGACCGGCACCCGTGCCGTGGTGATGGTGCGCGAGGGGCTCGCCGCCGAACTGGATTCCTTCGTCAGCAATGACTGAACCAGCGGTGGCCGAAGGGGAAGCCCCGCCGTCCGGCGCCGGTGAGTCCGGCAGCGGCGCGTCCGGCGAGCAGTTCGTGGTTGAACTGCTCGACCGGGCGGTCGCCGGCATGGGCGGCCAAAGCCGCGACGGCCAGCACGAAATGGCCCGGCAGGTGGCCCGTGCGATCGAAACCGGCGATCACCTGCTGGTCCAGGCCGGCACCGGCACGGGCAAGTCCCTGGCATACCTGATTCCGCTGATCGCCCACTCGCTGGTCAGCGACAAGCCCACGCTGGTCTCCACCGCCACCCTGGCGCTGCAGACCCAGATCGTGGGCCGGGACCTGCCACGGCTGCTCAAGACCATTACCCCGGCCTTGGACCGGCCGGTGAAGGTGGCCCTGGTCAAGGGCCGCTCCAACTATGTCTGCCGGCACAAGCTCGAGGGCGGCTTCCCCTCCGAGGAGCCCTCGGAGGGCCAGTTGTTCTCCCTCGGCGAGGACACCTCCGTGCCGCACTTCGCCGCCGCGATGGGCGGAGCGTCCTCGCAGCTCGGCAAGGAAGTGGTCCGGCTCCGCGAGTGGGCCGAGGAAACCCAGACGGGGGACCGGGACGAGCTGCTGCCGGGCGTGACCGACCGCGCCTGGCGCCAGGTCTCCGTCACCTCGATGGAATGCCTCGGGGCACAGAAATGCCCGCTCGCCGCCGAATGCTTCAGCGAGCTCGCCCGGCAAAACGCCGCCGACGCCGACGTCGTGGTCACCAACCACGCCATGCTGGCCGTCAGCGCCTTCGAAGGCCTCGCCGTGCTGCCCGAGTACGACGTCGTGGTGGTGGACGAGGCCCACGAACTGCAGGACCGGGTCACCGGCGCCGTGTCCGGCCAGTTGTCCGTCGCCATGGTGCACGCCGCCGCCTCAGGTGCCCGCAAGCACACCGGGATCACCGTCGACGCGCTCAACAACGCCGCGTCCAACCTGGAACTCGCCATTGAAGGCGTCCCCAGCGGGCTAATGCCTAACGGCCTGAACAGCGAACAGCTCGACTGCGTGGACCAGCTGCGCGACGCCTGCCGCGCAGCGCTCTCAGACTCGAAGGGAGACAGCGCGAACACCGCCGACGGCGGCCGGCAGCTCGCCCGGTCCCGCCTGATGGTGGTCCTCGAACTCTGCGAACGGCTCCTGGCCGCCAAGGAAAACCGCGAGGTGGTCTGGTTCTCCCGGAATAGCAGTTTCGACCCGCAACAGGGCTACTCACAGCCCGACGACTCCGCACCGGCGCTGATTAACATCGCCCCGCTCAGCGTCGCCGGGCGGTTGCGCGAGGGCTTGTTCGCCGACCACACCGTCGTGTTGACCTCGGCCACCCTGGCCATCGGTTCGGCCTTCGAGCCGGCGGCCGGGGGCCTGGGCCTGGTCGGCCCCGGCGCGCCCAGCTGGACCGGCGTCGACGTCGGGTCCCCGTTCGAATATCCCAAGCAGGGCATCCTCTACGTTGCCAAGCACCTGCCCAAGCCCGGCCGCGGCACGTCGCCCGAAGCGCTCGACGAGCTCGAAAAGCTGATCCGCGCCTCCGGCGGCGGTGCCCTGTGCCTCTTCTCCTCCCGGCGCGCCGCCGAGGAAGCCGCCGAGGCGATGCGGCCCCGGCTGGGCCTGAGCATCCTCTGCCAGGGCGAATCGACCATGACGGCGCTGGTGAAGCAGTTCGCGGACGAGCCGGACACCTGCCTCTTTGGCACCATGTCGCTCTGGCAGGGCGTCGACGTACCCGGAAACTCCTGCCGGCTGGTGGTGATCGACCGGATCCCGTTCCCGCGCCCGGATGATCCGCTGATGACGGCGCGCTCCCGCGCCGTGGCCCAGTCCGGCGGCAACGGCTTCATGAGCGTCTCGGCGACGCACGCGGCCATCCGGCTCGCCCAGGGGGCCGGACGGCTGATCCGCTCGACGTCGGACAAGGGCGTGGTGGCCGTCCTCGACTCCAGGCTGTCCACCGAACGGTACGGAGCGTTCCTCCGGGCCGCGCTGCCGCCGTTCTGGCCCACCACCGACCCTGCGGTGGCCCTGGCCGCCCTCGCGCGCCTGGCCAAGGAGACGCCGGCCCCACAGGCCGCCACCTAGGTTTTCAGGCAACGCCGAAGGCCCCGTCCGGAACGTTCGGACGGGGCCTTCGGCGTCGGCAGCCGGACGCGCCGGCGCGGTGCTAGAGGGAGCGCAGCACGGAGACGACCTTGCCCATGATGACGGCGTGGTCACCCAGGATCGGCTCGTACTGGGTGTTCTGCGGAAGCAGCCAGGTGTGGCCGTCGCGCTGGCGGAATGTCTTGACCGTGGCCTCGTCGTCGAGCAGGGCGGCCACGATGTCGCCGTTGACGGCGTCGTTCTGGCGCCGAACCACCACCCAGTCGCCGTCGCAGATGGCGGCATCGATCATCGAATCGCCGGCCA
The DNA here is from genome assembly GCF_007858535.1 of Arthrobacter sp. UKPF54-2. Taxonomy (NCBI): domain Bacteria; kingdom Bacillati; phylum Actinomycetota; class Actinomycetes; order Micrococcales; family Micrococcaceae; genus Arthrobacter; species Arthrobacter sp. UKPF54-2. The sequence goes on along the minus strand of NZ_CP040174.1, from coordinate 3,429,067 downwards.
CCCGGAGCATAAACAGTTCGCCGTGGCCCACCAGCTGGCGCGGCAGCGGCATCACGTCCTCCACCACCTGGTCGGCCAGGATGGGGCCGCCGGCGGCGATCCGGCCCACAAAGGGCACCATGGCGGTGTCGGTAGCGCTGGCGAGCTCCGATACGGCAAGGCCGCCGACGGCCCGCAGGCCGGTGGATTTCGCCACACCGGACACCTTGGCGGCGCCCTCGTCGAGCGTCAGCGGCAACAGGACTTCCATGGCGCGGGGCCGTTTCGGGTCCCGCCGCAGGTAACCGAGCTTTTCCAGCTGCGAGAGCTGGTGGGTGACGCTGGAGAGGCTGGCGAGGCCGACGGTGTCGCCGATTTCACGCATCGAGGGCGGGTAACCGTTGTCCGTCACGGACCGCTGGATGGTCTCCAGGATCTTCTTCTGCCGGACGGTGAGGCCCTTCGGCGCCCGGCCGGTCTGGGGGTTCCGCTGGGCGGCCCTCCCGCCGGCGGCTTGTGCTGCCATGTTCGCCTCGCCTTTCCGTTCCGCCCGGCCGCAGTGGCTGCCGGGACCGACGGGCCTGAAAAAAATGTCAGACCCTCTTGATCAACTGCTGTTGATCGCCACCAGTGGTTGTCCTGCTGGTTCAAAAGTAGGCCAGCCTGCACGGTTTTTCAAACATTTGTTCTAGCGAGTCTCGACAATGTTCGTTCATAGGTGCTAAAACAGGAACTACTAAGTTCGAATATGTGTTCGAACCAGTGCGTCGGAGAAACAGTCCGGAGTTCGGTTCTGTGTTCGAACACGGTGATCAACGATTACGTTCCAAGGTTCGCGTTCGATTGTTAGGCCGGTTGGCGGCAGGTACGTGGAGTACGCCGGGCGGCACAGATAAGTCCAGGAGGGCTCAGCTCATGTCAGCAGTAAGCGCTAATTCCGGTTCGCTGGTTTCCGTTCCCGCCCAGGGCCCGTTCGAGAGGTCCGGTTTCGAGGCCTTCGGCCCGCACGGCATCTTCGACGGCCAGGAATCCGGCCGGAGCCGGCGGTCGGTGGCCGCCGGGCAGGCGCCGCTGCGGCTCACCCGCCGGGGCCGCTTTGTTTTCTATGGCCTGCCGCTGATCCTGCTGGCCGCTCTTGTTCTCTCGCTGGCCGGTTTCCTCAACGCGCCCGCCAAAGCTGCCGACTCCGCGTCGGAGCTCTCGCTCACGCCTACGGTCACCGTCACCGTTCAGCCGGGGGAGTCACTCTGGGCCATCGCCGGCGCCGTGGCACCGGAACGGGATCCCCGCGACGTCGTTGCCGACATCGTCCAGCTCAACAACCTCGGCGCCGCCCGCGTTCTCCCCGGCCAGCAGCTCTTCGTACCCTCCAAGTAGCGCCAGAGTCCGCCAGCGGCAGCCGGGTTGCCGGTCACAGTTTCGGGGCCGGGCAGGGTCTCACTTAAACTGGGCAGGTGACTGACCAGCTAGAGCGCCTCAACCGACTGCCCCTCCGGACGAACCTGCGGGGGTTGCGCCCGTACGGCGCTCCCCAGCTGGACGTCCCCATCCTGCTGAACGTCAACGAAAACACCCATGGCGTCCCGGCCGACGTCCGGGCGGCCATCGCCGAAGCGGTGACGGAGGCCGCCGCCGGGCTGAACCGCTACCCGGACCGCGAGTTCACCGAACTGCGGGAAGGGCTCGCCGAATACCTCGGCCACGGCCTCGAAGCCGGCAACATCTGGGCGGCGAACGGCTCCAACGAGGTCCTGCAGCAAATCCTCCAGGCCTTCGGCGGCCCAGGCCGCACTGCGCTCGGCTTCCCTCCCACGTACTCCATGTACCCGCTGCTGGCCGCCGGCACGGACACCGAATACCTCGCCGGAGTCCGCGCCGAGGACTACGGACTCAGCGCCGAATCGGCCGCGCAGCAGGTCTGCGAGCTCAAACCCAACGTCGTTTTCCTGTGCTCGCCGAACAACCCCACCGGCACCGGCCTCGGCCTCGACGTCGTTGAGGCTGTCTACGAAGCCGGCGAAGCAAGCCAGACCATCGTGATCGTCGACGAGGCGTACCACGAGTTCGCCCACGACGGCACGCCCAGCGCCCTGACGCTGTTGCCCGGACGGGAGCGGCTGATCGTCTCCCGCACCATGAGCAAGGCCTTCGCCCTGGCCGGTGCCCGGCTGGGCTACATGGCGGCCGCGCCGGAGGTCACCGACGCCCTGCGCCTGGTCCGCCTGCCGTACCACCTCTCCGCCATCACCCAGGCCACGGCGCTGGCCGCGCTGCGCCACCGGGTGGCCCTGATGGCCGACGTGGAAGACATCAAGCGCCAGCGGGACCGGATCGTCGCCGAGCTGACCCGGATGGGACTCAAGCCCGCGGCCTCGGACTCCAACTACGTCTTCTTCGGCGGCCTCGAGAACCCGCACGAGACGTGGCAGGGGCTGCTGGACGCCGGCGTCCTCATCCGCGACGTCGGCATCCCCGGCCACCTGCGCGTGACCGCCGGCACTGAGACGGAAACCACAGCCTTCCTGCAGGCGCTGGAACGGATCCTGACCGGCCACCAGGCACAGTCCGCCTAGACTTAAGCCAGGACCCACGCACACCGCCGGCGATTGCCGGGCGCCCGCCTCATCCAAAGGACACCCCACATGAGCACCACCGGATCTGCCGCTGCCGAGGCCCGGACCGCACGCCTCGAGCGGACCACCAGCGAATCGTCCGTGCTGGTCGAGATCGACCTCGACGGCACCGGCGTCTCCGACATCAGCACCTCGGTGCCGTTCTACGACCACATGCTGACGGCGCTGAGCAAGCACTCGCTGATCGATATGACCATCAAGGCCACCGGCGACACCCACATCGACGCCCACCACACCGTGGAAGACGTCGCCATCACCTTCGGCGAGGTCCTCCGCACCGCCCTCGGCACCAAGGCCGGCATCCGCCGCTTCGGCGAGGCCACCGTCCCGCTCGACGAGGCCCTCGCGCACGCCGTCGTCGACGTCTCCGGCCGGCCCTACCTCGTGCACGCCGGCGAACCGGCAGGCCAGGAATACCACCTGATCGGCGGCCACTTCACCGGGTCCCTGACCCGGCACGTCTTCGAGGCCATCACGCTGCACGCCGGCATCTGCCTGCACATGAACGTCACCGCCGGCCGGGACCCGCACCACATCGTCGAGGCCCAGTTCAAGGCCTTCGCCCGGGCGCTCCGGGCCGCCGTGGAACCCGACCCCCGGGTCGAGGGCATTCCCTCCACCAAGGGTGCGCTGTGACCGGCAAAGTCCTCCAGGACGGCGCGATCATCAACCCCGACGCGGCCCGGAAACCCGCGTCGCCCGAGGGTAAGCCCACCGTCACCGTGCTGGACTACGGCTCCGGCAACGTCCGCTCGGCCGTCCGCGCCCTGGAACGCGCCGGCGCCGAGGTGATCCTCAGCGCCAAGCCCGAGGACGTGCTCAACGCCGACGGACTCGTCGTCCCCGGCGTCGGGGCCTTCGAAACCGTCATGAAGGAGCTCAAAGCCGTCGACGCCGTCCGCATGATCGGACGCCGGGTCGCCGGCGGCCGGCCGGTGCTCGCCATCTGCGTGGGGCTCCAGGTCCTGTTCGAGGCCGGCGTGGAACACGGCACCGTCGCCGAAGGCATGGGGGAGTGGCCCGGCAAGGTCGAGCTGCTGCCGGCCGACGTGGTGCCGCACATGGGCTGGAACACCGTCACCGTCCCGGAGGGCTCCCGGCTCTTCGCCGGCGTCGAGAACGAGCGCTTCTACTTCGTGCACTCCTACGGCGTGCAGCACTGGGACTTCGACGTGATCCAGCCGCGGATGAAGGCACCGCTCGTGACCTGGTCCGAACACGGCGCCCCGTTCATCGCCGCGGTGGAAAACGGTCCGCTCTGCGCCACCCAGTTCCACCCCGAAAAATCCGGCGACGCCGGCGCACGCCTGCTCCGCAACTGGGTGGACGGCCTGCGCAGCGGCACCACCTCCGGCACCACCCGGCCCGGATCCCCGGAACAGACCGCCTAGATGTGGTCCATAGTCCTGATGGGCCTCGCCGGACTGCTGGTGGGCGGGGCCCTGTCCTTCCGGCAGCAAAAGAGCCCCCTGTGGGTCCAAGTCGTGTTCTACCTCCTGGCCGGAATGTCGCTGCTGGCCGCCTGGCTCCTGACCCTGCCGGGAAACTGACCCTGCCGTGCAAATACCCCAACACCGTGAGGACCCTACGATGACCACCGAAACCCCGCTGCCGGTACTCGAGCTGCTCCCCGCCGTCGACGTCGTCAACGGCCAGGCCGTGCGCCTGGTCCAGGGCGAAGCCGGCAGCGAAACCAGCTACGGCACCCCACTGGAGGCCGCGCTCAACTGGCAGGACCAAGGCGCCGAATGGGTCCACCTCGTGGACCTCGACGCCGCTTTCGGCCGGGGCTCCAACGCCGAACTGCTGCGCGAGGTCGTCGGCCGGCTGGACATCAAGGTGGAGCTCTCCGGCGGCCTGCGCGACGACGAGTCGCTGGAAAAAGCCCTCGGCCTCGGCGTGGCCCGGGTTAACCTCGGCACCGCGGCGCTGGAGAACCCCGAGTGGACGCAGCGCGTGATCGAGCGCTTCGGCGACAAGATCGCCGTCGGCCTCGACGTCCGCGGCACCACCCTCGCCGGCCGCGGCTGGACCAAGGAGGGCGGCGACCTCTGGGACGTGCTCGGCCGACTCGAAGAGGCCGGCTGCGCCCGCTACGTCGTCACCGACGTGACCAAGGACGGCACGCTGCAGGGCCCCAACGTCGAGCTGCTGCGCCAGATGGTGGAAAAGACCGGCAAGCCCGTGGTGGCCTCCGGCGGCATCTCCAGCCTCGAGGACCTCAAAGTCCTGCGCTCCCTCGTGCCGCTCGGCGTCGAGGGCGCCATCATCGGCAAGGCCCTCTACAACGGCAACTTCACACTGCCGGAGGCGCTCGACGTCGCCGGCCGCCGCTAGGGAGACCCCCGCCCATGGAGCACAAGCCGCTGCCCGGCCACATCGCCGCCGCCCTCGCCGGTGCCGGGGGCGCAACGGACTCTGCCGGGCAGCCCTGGGCCGGGCGCAGCCTGAGCGGTGACGACGCAAAGATCCACAACTTCGAGGACGACGACGGCGCCGCCGACGCCGGCTACCGCGCAGCGCTGGCGGCCCTCGCCGCCGGCACCGGCGACGAGGCGGCGGTCGTGGCATCGCTGGCCACCGCCCGCGTCTTTGTACCGATCCTCGCCCGGCTCGCCGAAGAGGGCGACGCACTGGCCGGCCAGGAGGGCAAGGAACACCACAGCGGGGAACTGCACGGCGACAAACAGGCGGACATGGCCCTGGTGACCCTGCAGGCGCCGGACGGCCGGACCGCGCTGCCGGTCTTCACCTCGGCGGCTGCGCTGGCCGCCTGGCACGCCGAGGCGCGGCCCGTGGCGGTCTACGCCGCGCGGGCGGCGCTTTCCGCCGTTGCCGAGGGCGCCGAACTGCTCGTCCTGGATCCCGGCTCAGCTGCCACCTTTGTGGTCCGCCGGCCCGCCGTCTGGGCCCTGGCCCGGCAGCACAGCTGGACGCCGAGCTACAGCGATCCGGCGGTGGCCGAAGCGGTCGGAACCGCGGCGGCGGGGCTTCCGGCGCTCCGGCGCGTAGAAATCCAGCCCGGCGGGGGAGTGGCGTCGGCGCAGGCCGGCGGCGGCCAGCTACCCGGCGGCGGTGCGGGCCCGGAGCTGCGCATGGTGCTGTACCTTGAAGACGGGCTCGACGCCGCCGCGGTGCAGTCCCTGGTGGCCGGGCTGAACGACGCGCTGGCCCGGAATGAAACATTTGCCGAGCGGGTTGACTCGATCGACATCAAGTTGCAGCGCGCAGCACCCTAGCCGACGGCCGGCACTGACACTTCCGGGTGCTGCCCACGGCAGTACACAAAGGAAAGCAGTTTCGTGAATTTCGCGCTCTACCGGGACCTGCTGGCCGTGAGGCCCATCAGGAACCTCCTGCTCGTCGGCATGGTCGCCCGCATCCCGCACTCCGCGGCCGGGGTGCTGCTGACGCTGCACATCGTCCTCAGCCTGGGACAGGGCTACGCCGCCGCCGGCGCCGCCGCGGCCGTCATGACCATTGGGATCGCCGTCGGCGCCCCCTGGCGCGGGCGCCGGGTGGATACCGTGGGCCTGCGCCGGGCACTCATCCCCTCCGTCGTCTCCGAGACCGTCATCTGGTCGATCGTGCCGCATGTGGGCTACGAACTGCTGCTGCCCCTGGTGTTTGTGGGCGGCCTGCTGACCCTGCCGATCTTCAGCGTGGTGCGCCAGTCGCTGGGCATCCTCGCCGGCGGCGAACAGCGCCGGACCGCCTTCGCCCTGGACGCGATCAGCACGGAACTGGTCTTTATGATCGGCCCGGCAGCGGGCGCCGTCATCGCCACCGCGGGTTACTCTGCGCTCGGCCTGACCGTGGTGGGCGTGGCCACCTCCCTCTCCGGGCTGTTCCTGATGTGGATCAACCCGCCCACGCGCAGCGCCGACCCCGGCGCGGAACCGGCCGCGGCCTTCGAAGCCGGCCAGCAGGAAGGCGCGGAAAGCGCGCTCGTCGCCGCGGCGCCCCATGTGCAGGAAGCCGCGGCCGAGCTTGCACCGCTGGCCGCCGCAGAGCAACGCCGACAGGACCGCCTGGGCCTGCGGCACCGGGTCGCCCACAACTTCACCTGGTTCACGGCCGGCGTGGCGGCGGTCTTCGCCGTCGCGGCCGGTGCCGGCATGGTCCTCAGTGGCACCGACGTCGGCATCGTCGCGGCACTGGAGAGGGGCGGGCACCAGGCCGAAATCGGCATCGTCTTCCTGTTCTGGTGCGCGGCATCGGTGCTGGGGGGACTGGTCTACGGCGCCATGCACCGGCCCGTGTCCCCGGTCCTGCTGCTCCTGGGCATGTCCGCGCTGACCCTTCCGATGGCCTTCGCGCAGGACACCTGGACGCTCGCCCTGCTCTCGCTGCTCCCGGGCCTGCTGTGCGCGCCGGTGCTCTCCGCGGCGTCGGAGAAGGTCGCAGCCCTGGTCGAGGAGGGGCGCCGCGGCGAGGCGATGGGCTGGTACGGCTCGGCCCTCACCGGCGGCGTGGCACTCGGAGCACCGCTGGCCGGGCTCTTTATTGACGGCGTCGGCCCGGGGGCTGGCTTCGTCTCGGTGGGGCTGGCCGGCGTGGTGCTGTGCCTGGTGGGACTGGTCCTGCAGCGCCGCCGCAGGCGGCGGCTCGCCGCGGCCTGACCGGCTCCGCCTCCCGCCGGGCCTGCTCACCGGCGCCCGGTCAACGGCGCCCGACTCACAACGCCCGGTTAAGCGACGACGGCGGCGGCCGGCCCCCTGGGGTCCGCCCGCCGCCGTCGTCGTTGGCTGCCAGTGCTGGTGCCTAGTTGACCGGGCCGGTGTACTTCTCGCCCGGGCCCTTGCCCGGAGCGTCCGGAATGACGGATTCTTCGCGGAACGCGAGCTGCAGGGAACGCAGGCCGTCGCGCAACGGGCCGGCGTGCTGGGAACCGATCTCCGGCGCCGCGGAGGTAACAAGTCCGGCCAGCGCCGTGATCAGCTTACGAGCTTCGTCGAGGTCCTTGAGCTCTTCGGCGTTGTCCTCGGCAGCCAGGCCAAGCTTCACCGCGGCGGCGCTCATCAGGTGGACGGCCGCGGTGGTGATGACCTCGATCGCGGGGACCTCGGAGATGTCTCGGATCTGCTGGGAGACGTCGGGCTGGGCGTCGGCCGGCTGGTAAACGTGTGAATTACTATCTGAAGTGCTCATGCTGGTAAGCTTGTCACAGACCGACTGAATGTCGTTATTTCTGCGGCTTTAAGCAACACCTGGAACCCGCCGGCGCACATGTGCGTTGAACGGGTGCCTCTCTGTAGAATGGCAGTCAGTTTGCAAGCGGAGTTCTCTCCCACCCGCGTCAACCGCACATATTCCTCACGGAATCAAGGTTGCCGGGTACCTGGTCGGGCATTCTTCCCGGGCTTCACGCCCGGCGAGGGACGCATGCCGCCTCCTCACGGGGGAGGGCAACTCCGATCTTCGAGGCCTTCGATTGCTCCGGCAATTGGAGGCCTTCTTCATTTGCCGGCGAAGTACCCCCACGAACACAGGAGCTTTAACATTAGCGAGCCAAGAATCAATGAGCGTATCCGCGTCCCCGAGGTGCGGCTGGTCGGCCCTGCAGGTGAACAGGTAGGAGTCGTCCGTATTGAGGATGCCCTGCGTTTGGCTGCCGAGTCCGATCTTGATCTCGTTGAAGTTGCACCGCAGGCAAAGCCTCCGGTGTGCAAGCTGATGGACTTCGGCAAGTACAAGTACGAAGCCGCTGTTAAGGCACGTGAGGCCCGGAAGAACCAGACCAACACGGTCCTGAAGGAAATCCGTTTCCGGCTCAAGATCGACACGCACGACTACGAGACCAAGCGCGGCCACGCGCTCCGGTTCCTCGGCGCCGGCGACAAGGTCAAGGCCATGATCCAGTTCCGCGGCCGCGAGCAGCAGCGCCCCGAGATGGGCATCCGCCTGCTCCAGCGCTTCGCCGACGACGTCGCCGAAGTGGGCGTTGTGGAGTCCAGCCCGCGCATCGACGGCCGCAACATGGTCATGGTGGTGGGTCCGCTGAAGAACAAGGCCGAAGCCAAGGCAGAGGCCCGCCGTGCAACGCAGCGCGCAGAAGCCAAGGCCGAGAACGAAGCCAAGGCCTCCGGCCGCGTCGACACGTCGGGCCCGGATGCGCCGATGACGCAGTCGCTCGCCGACCTCCTGCCCGAGGGCTACCAGGTCCGCACCGAGGCCACCGAAGCCGAGGCGCCGGAAACGGCGGCTCCGGCAACGGAAGCCCCCGCCGTCGAGGAGCCCAAGGCAGAGGAGCCCAAGGCACCCGAGACCGCGGCCGCAAAGGCTCCGGCCGAAGCGGCCCCGGCTACGGAAGAGCCGAAGCAGGAGGCCCCCAAGGCCCCGGCGGCAGCTCCGAAGCAGGCGGCCCCCAAGGCCGACGCGAAGCCGGCAGTAAGCAAAGCGCCGGCTGCTCCTAAGGCCGCGGCCCCCAAGGCTGCACCGAAGGCGCCCGCTGCTGTGGCACCCGCCGCCGCGACGCCGGCTGCCGAGAAGCCCGCGCCGAAGCCGGCCGCGGCTCCCAAGCCGGTAGCCCGGCCTGCGGCGCCGAAGCCTGCGGCTCGGCCGGCGGCCCCCAAGGCCGCCCCGAAGCCGGGCAGCAAGAAGACTAACTAGTTCACGGCTGCCGGACAGCAATGTCCGGCAGCAAGCAACCAGCACGCCGCCCGCAGGGGTGGCTGCACGAAAGACTGCAGACCTGGTCTGCGGATACGTAAGGAGATCGGTTCCCATGCCGAAGATGAAGACCCACAGCGGTGCTAAGAAGCGCTTCAAGCTGACCGGCAGCGGCAAGCTGCGCCGCCAGCAGGCCAACCGCCGCCACTACCTCGAGCACAAGTCCTCCAGGCTGACCCGCCGCCTCGCCGGCGACAAGATCGTCTTCAAGGGCGACGCCAAGGTCATCCGGAAGATGCTCGGCATCTAAGTTCCAAGTTCTCGGATCGATTGCCACCTGGCAGCGGTCCACTACCAAAAAGGCTTCTCAGGCCAGCCGGGTTTCCCGGCAGTAGACGCTTGGGATCAGAATTCTGAAGGAGTACGCACGTGGCACGTGTGAAGAGGGCGGTCAACGCCCACAAGAAGCGCCGGGTTATCCTCGAACGCGCAAAGGGCTACCGTGGACAGCGTTCACGCCTGTACCGCAAGGCCAAAGAGCAGCTGCTGCACTCGTTCGTGTACAGCTACGGCGACCGCAAGAAGAAGAAGGGCGACTTCCGCCGCCTGTGGATCCAGCGCATCAACGCTGCGTCCCGCGCCAACGGCCTGACCTACAACCGTCTGATCCAGGGCCTCAAGGCCGCTGAGGTCGAGGTTGACCGCCGTATGCTGGCCGAGCTGGCCGTCTCCGACGCCAACGCCTTCGCCGCGCTGGTCAAGGTCGCCAAGGACTCGCTGCCCGCGGACACCTCCGCTCCGGCCGTCCACGCCGAAGCCGCTGCTGCCCCGAAGGCCGCCAAGAAGGCTCCCGCGAAGAAGCCTGCTGCCAAGAAGGCTGACGCCGAGGCCAAGTAGTCCCCGCCGCCGTCGCGAGACAGCGCCGTTCGAGAACCCCCTGCGAAAGCAACTAAGGTTCTTATATGAACGAAACCGGGCGCCCGCAAGACTTTGCACTTTCCAATCCTCGAGCCGATCGAGTGAGGAAGGTGGCACAGCTTGCCGGGCGCCCGGCCCGTTTAAAGCGCCGCGAATTCCTGGCCGAGGGCCCGCAAGCGGTCAGGGAGGCCCTGGTCCTGCACCAGCAGCGGATTGCCGCGGGGGAGCCCGGGATCGTCTATGAGGTCTACGCGAGCGAGGCCTGCCTGGACCGGCACCCGGACCTGGAGGCCCTCGCGGACGGCACCGCCGCGTACCTCGCCACCGACGAGGTGCTGGCCGCGATGGCGGACACGGTCACCCCGCAGGGCATCCTGGCGGTCTGCGGCTTCCTCGACGTCAGCCTCGACGCGGTGCTGGACGCCGGCCCGCAACTGCTCGCGGTGCTGTGCCAGGTCAGGGACCCCGGCAACGCCGGTACCGTGCTGCGGGCGGCCGACGCCGCCGGCGCGGACGCCGTCATCCTGACCGCCTCCAGCGTTGACATCTACAACCCAAAGGCCGTCCGCTCGACGGCCGGCTCCCTCTTCCACCTGCCCGTGGTGCTCGGCGCCGACGTCGAGGACCTGGCGGCCCGCTGCAAGGAACACGGCATCGGCATCCTCGCCGCGGACGGCCAGGGCCAGCTGAACCTGGACCGCCTCCAGGACGAGAACGCGGCCCGCCGCCTGGGCGCCTCCGCCGCCGGGTCCGCCTTCGCACTGGAGCAGCCGACTGCCTGGCTCTTCGGGAACGAGGCGCAGGGACTGTCCGCGGAGGAACTTGCCCTGGCCGACCACAGGGTCGCCGTGCCGGTCTACGGGGCGGCCGAAAGCCTCAACCTCGGCACCGCGGCAACGGTCTGCCTGTACGCCAGCGCCCGCTCCCAACAGCACGCCGCCTCGGCTTAGCGGACAACTGCCAAAACAAAGAGGGCGGGGGCCCACCTTTCGGTGAGCCCCCGCCGTCGTGCTTTCACCGCTGCGGCACTGCTGCCGGGACGGTGGCTTGAGAGATTACGTGCTCCGGTTGCGGCCGGTGACGGCGCCGTAGATACCGGCAACAACGAGGCCGCCGACGATGGCCAGCAGCCAGGAACCCAGATTCCAGAATTCCATCTTGCCGCCGCCGAACAGCAGGTCGCCGATCCAGCCGCCGACAATGGCGCCGACGACGCCGAGCACGAGGCTGGTGACCCAGCCGCCGCCGACCTTGCCAGGCATGATTGCCTTAACGATTGCACCTACAATGAGTCCGAGAATGATCCAGCCTAGAAAGCCCATGTCTCCTCCTACATATTCGTCGGCATTCACCTTAGGAATCCCGATTATGGCTTCAAGCTAACACAGGCGGAACCCCCTGTCAGCAACCTCACCCCCAATCGTTACGTGCCCTCCGGAAGCCCCTTCGCGGTGCATTGGCGGCCCCTGAGCGGGTACGGTATTGCTTGCGGATACCGGCCCCGGCCAGGGTCCGCGATTCCCCGAAAAACCTCCAAAGGAGAAGCTCTCTTGGCTGCAAATGGCGGTACCAAGGCGATTGTCGCGGCGCTGGCCGCCAACCTGACAATCGCCGTCCTGAAGTTCGTCGCCTACATCCTGACGTTGTCGTCATCGATGCTGGCCGAAGCGATCCACTCCCTCGCCGACTCCGGCAACCAGATCCTGCTGCTCGTGGGCGGCAAGCGCGCCAAGAAGGAAGCCAGCCCGGAACACCCCTTCGGCTACGGCCGCGAGCGGTACATCTACGCCTTCATCGTCTCGATTGTGCTGTTCAGCGTCGGCGGCCTCTTTGCCCTCTACGAAGCGTGGGGAAAGCTGCAGCACCCCCACGGCATCGAGGGCGACTTCTGGTGGGTGCCGTTGGCAGTCCTCGTCGGCGCCATCATCGCCGAGTCGTTCTCGTTCCGGACGGCCATCATGGAATCCAACCCCATCCGCGGCAAGCAGAGCTGGGTGCACTTCATCCGCAACGCCAAGCAGCCCGAACTGCCCGTGATCCTGCTGGAGGACTTCGGCGCCCTGGTGGGGCTGGTCTTCGCGCTGTTTGGCGTGAGCCTGACGCTGCTCACCGGCAACGGCGTCTGGGACGCCCTGGGCACCGCCATGATCGGCCTGCTGCTGGTGGCGATCGCCGCGGTGCTGGCCGTGGAAACGAAGTCACTGCTCCTCGGCGAGTCCGCGACCAAGACCGACGTCGCGAAGATCCGCGGCGCCATCGAATCCGACGGCACCCGGATCATCCACCTCAAGACCATGCACCTTGGCCCCGAGGAACTGCTGGTCGCGGCCAAGATCAGCATCAGCCACTCCGATACCGGCCGGGAGGTTGCGGCCGCGATCGACGCCGCCGAGACCCGGATCCGGGACGCCGTGCCGACGGCGCGGGTCATCTACCTGGAGCCGGACCTGGAGCGCGTCACCGCCGGCTAGGCAACCGCTGCCGCTGAGGGGCCGCTGGGCCGGAACCGCACACTGCGGACTACCGGACCAGCGGCCTCCTGCGTTCCACCGCCCCGCTGAGCACCGCGACGCCGAGGCCCAGGATAGCCAGTACCGCCCCCACCAGGGCCGGGGCCACGTAGCCCCAGCCCCAGGCGATGACGAGTCCGCCGAGGAAGGCGCCCAGGGCGTTCGCCACGTTCAGGGCGGCGTGGTTCAACGAGGACGCCAGCGACGGCGCGTCGGGCGAGGCGTCGAGGAGGCGGGTCTGCAGCGCCGGCACGAGCATGGAACCGGCCGCGCCCACCACGAACACCATCACGTAGGCGGACCAGGGCCAGTGCACCGCCACCGCGTACACCACAAGCGCCACCGCCACGCCAGGCAGGACCCAGTAGATGGTGCCCATCACGGACCGGTCCGCGATGCGGCCGCCGACGATGTTGCCCGCCACCATGCCCACGCCGTAGAGCGCGACGACGAGCGGCAGCCACTCCGCGGGAATGCCGGCCACCGAGGTCATAGTGTGGGCGATGTAGGTGTAGGTGGCGAAGAAGCCGCCGAAGCCGACGATGCCGATCAGGATGGCGAGCCAGACCTGCAGCCGTTTCAGCGCGCCGAGTTCGCGCCGGATGCTGGCGTCGGCGTGCGGCTTTTGGAACGGCACGAACTTCCAGAGCATCAACATGGTGGCGACGCCGATCAGGCCCACCAGCAGGAAGAGCAGGCGCCAGCCGAAGTTCTGGCCCAGCCAGGTCCCGAACGGCACGCCGACCACGTTGGAAACCGTGAGGCCGGCCATCACCATGGAGATCGCCCAGCCGCGCCGGGTCGGGGCCACCAGGGACGAGGCGATGACCGCGGCCACGCCGAAGAAGGCGCCGTGCGGCAGCCCTGCGGCGAAGCGGGACACCAGCATGGTGCCGTAGTCCGGGGCGATGAAGGAGCTGAGGTTGGCGAGGCTGAAGAACAGCATCAGACCCAGCGCGAGGTGCTTGCGCGGCAGTTTGGCTCCGACCGCGGCCAGCACCGGGGCGCCGACCACCACACCCAGGGCGTAGGCGGAGATCAGGTGCCCCGCCTCCGGAGTGCCGATGTTCAGGCCGTGCTCCACTTCCTTGAGCAGGCCCATCATGGTGAACTCCGTGGTGCCGATGCCGAACCCGCCCATGGCGAGGGAGATGATGGCGAGGGCGAGGTGGCGGGTGCCGGTTTTGGGCGTCGCGGGGGCGTCTTTGGTGATGGTCATCCGTCTGCTTTTCGGGAACGATCCCGGCCGGGGCCAGGAGAACGAGGCGTGGTGGATCGGCTTGTGCTGTCAGTGGGGGCAACGCAGGACGCGGGCCACAGTATTCCGTCGCCGGGCGTGGCGCGTCACACCATTGTCCCCCGGCAGCGGGCCCCGGGGGCCCCTAGACTGGTGGACGTGACTGAACTCATCAGCGTCGTCGGCGGCGCAGTAGTGGATTCCCTGGCCGCCCCCCGGACCCTCCTGGTGGCCCGGCGGACGGCGCCGCCCCAGTTCGCCGGCATGTGGGAGTTCCCCGGCGGGAAGGTGGATCCGGGCGAGGCCCCGGAGGGGGCCCTGCACCGTGAACTGTACGAGGAGCTCGGCGTGGAGGTCCGGCTGGGGGCGGAACTGCCCGCCGAGGCGCCGTCCGGGTGGCCGCTGAACGAACGGGCAGCCATGCGGGTCTGGTTCGCCGAGCTGGCCGCTGGCACGCCGCAGCCGCTGGAGGACCACGACGAGCTGCGCTGGGTGCCGCTGGCGGACCCGGCGGAGGTCCTGGGTCTGCCCTGGATCCCGGCCGACCTGCCGATCGTCGAAGCGCTCCTGGCAGCCGTGGCGGCCGAACCCTCGCCAAACTGAGCACGGTGTGCCTACTCTTGGGCCAACCGAGAGGAGCTGGGCGTGCAGGTCGGGGTCAGACGGGAAGAGCGGGCGGGCGAACGCCGGGTTGCGGCGACACCGGAGACGGTGCGGCAACTGACGGGCCTGGGCCTGGCACTGCTGGTGGAGTGCGGGGCCGGGGCCGAATCCGGCTACGACGACGCGGACTACGAGGCGGCGGGCGCGGCCCTCACCCCGGAGCTCCCGCTCAAGGCCCTCGATGTCCTTCTGCACGTCCGCCCGCTCACCCCTGAGACCGCCGCCGCCCTGCGGCCGGGCGCCGTCACCATAGGGTTCGCCTCCCCGGCCTCGGAACTGCCGGCCGTCGGGGCCCTGGCCGCCGCCGGGGTGACATCCTTTGCCCTGGAACTCGTTCCCCGGATCTCCCGCGCCCAGTCCATGGATGCCCTCAGTTCCCAGTCCCTGGTCGCCGGCTACCGCGCCGTCCTGGAAGCCGCCGTGCGGTACCCGAGGTTCTTCCCGCTCTACATGACCGCCGCCGGAACCATCCCGCCGGCCAGGGTGCTGGTCCTCGGCGCCGGCGTCGCGGGCCTGCAGGCGATCGGCACCGCCAAACGGCTTGGTGCCCGGGTCTCCGCGAACGACATCCGGGCGGCCTCCGCCGACGAGGTCGCCTCGATGGGCGGCACCTTCATCAACCTGGAACTCGATACTCGAACTGGGGGCGCGTCCGCCGAGGGCAGCGGCGGCTACGCCCGGGAGCTCGGCGAGGACCGGGCCGCCCGGCAGCGCGCGCTGCTGGCGCCGCACGTCGCAGCCGCGGACGTGCTCATCACCACGGCCGCGATCCCGGGCCGGGCCGCCCCGCTGCTCGTCACCGCAGACATGGTGGCTGGCATGCGGGCAGGTTCCGTCGTCGTGGACCTCGCCGCCGAGTCCGGCGGGAACGTCGAGGGCGTCATGGCCGGCCGGGACGTGTTGGTGCCGGTCCCCGGCGGCGCCGTGACCCTGGTGGGGATGCAGGACGCGGCGTCCGCCCTCGCCTCGGACGCGTCCCGGCTGTACGCCAAGAACGTCGCCAACCTGCTTGCGCTGATGACTTCGGACGGCACGGTGGCGCCGGACTTCGACGACGACGTCGTCGCCGGAGCCTGTCTGACCCACGACGGTGCCGTCCGCCATGCCGGCACGGCGGCAGCTATGGAGGCGCACACGTAATGGACGCAGTCACGTTACTCACGGTGGTGGTACTCGCCGTCTTTGTCGGCTTCGAGGTCGTCTCCAAGGTCACCAGCAAACTCCACACGCCGCTGATGTCCGGCGCCAACGCGATCCACGGCATCATCCTGGTCGGCGCCATCATCGTGGCGGGCCAGGCCGACGATCCCTGGCTGCTGGCCGTCGCCCTGCTGGCGGTGGCCCTCGCGACCGTCAACCTGGTGGGAGGTTTTGTGGTCACAGACCGAATGCTGGAAATGTTCGGTCCGCGGAAAGCGGCCTCCGCGCACCCGGCGGACGCCGCCGCGGACGGCGGAGGGACCCCGGCTGGAGCCGCCGGCGCGGGGGAGGAGCGCCCGTGAGCATCCTCGCCCCCGCCTGGACCGCGCTGCTCTACCTCGTCGCCGCGGTCTGCTTCATCCTCGCGCTGAAGGGCCTCAGCTCTCCCCGGACCGCCCGGCGCGGCAACGCCATCGGCGCCGCCGGGGCCGCGGTGGCCGTCGTGACCGTGTTCCTGTCCGCCCGGCTGGAGAACATCCCGCTGATCCTGGCCGCCATCGCCGTCGGCACCGCCCTGGCGGTCCCGGTCGCCCGGCGCGTGCAGATGACGCAGATGCCGCAACTGGTTGCCCTGTTCAACGGCGTCGGCGGCGGCGCCGCCGCGCTCGTCGCGGTGCTGGAACTCGGCCACAGCGGGGATTCCTGGGGCCGGCTGGCCGTCGTCTTCACCATGCTGGTCGGTGCCGTGTCCTTCGCCGGCTCGGCCGTTACGGTCGGGAAGCTGCAGGAGCTGATCAGCACCCGCCCGCTGCTGTTCCCCGGCATGCCCGTGGTCATGGTGGTTGTCCTGGCCGGCGCCCTCACCACCGGTGGCCTGGTTGTGTGGACCGGCTCGCCCGGCTGGGCCGGCGCATTGCTGGTTCTGGGCCTGGCCGCGGGGCTGCTGCTGGTGCTTCCGGTCGGCGGTGCCGACGTGCCGATTGTGATCTCGCTGCTGAACGCCTTCACCGGCCTCGCCGTGGCGGCGTCCGGGATCGTGCTTGGCAACGTGCTGCTGCTTGTCGCCGGGACACTCGTCGGGGCAAGCGGCACCATCCTGACCAAGGTGATGGCCTCCGCCATGGGCCGCGGGGTGGCCGGGATTATGTTCGGCGCCTTCCGGGGCGGGTCCACCGCGGGCTCGACCACGCTCAGCGACCGGCCGGTGCGCTCCTCCTCGGCCGAGGACGTCGCCGTGCAGCTGGGGTACGCCCAACGTGTTGTGATTGTGCCCGGCTACGGCCTGGCCGTCGCGCAGGGCCAGCACACGGTGGCGGAGCTCGCCACCGCCCTGACCGCCCGGGGAGTCGACGTCGTCTTCGCCATCCACCCCGTCGCCGGCCGGATGCCCGGGCACATGAATGTGCTGCTGGCCGAGGCCAACGTGCCCTACGAATCGCTGCGGGAACTCGAAGAGGTCAACCCCGAGTTCGCCAACACGGATATTGTCCTGGTGGTGGGCGCCAACGACGTCGTGAACCCGGCCGCCAAGTCATCGCCCGGCTCACCCATTTTCGGGATGCCCATCCTGGAGGTGGTCCAGGCCCAGCAGGTGGTGTTCCTCAAACGCTCGATGCGCCCGGGCTTCGCCGGCATTGAGAACGAGCTGCTGCACGATCCGAAGACCACCCTGCTGTTCGGCGACGCCAAGGATTCGCTCTCCAAGGTCCTCGGCGCGGTCAAGATCCTCTAGGGCGACGGGCGGGCAGGGCGACGGGTAAGGCGGGCAATCGGGCAGGGCAGCCAGGGGCTGCAGGGAGCGTGGGTCCTCAGAACAGCGTGGGCTGGGCGGCCCCGGCATGGGCCACCGGTGCGTTGCCTGCGAACGCCTGCTGGGCGGACGGGGAGGGGATGCTGCCGGCCGGGTACTGCGCCTCCTCCTCCCGGGGATCTCCGTCGAGGTCGCGGTGGCTGAACCCCGAGGAGCCCAGGAAGCCATGCCGGGCCTTGAAGTACCGGATCCGGCCGGCCAGCCAGGCCCGGTATTCCTTCGAGGCGTAGGATCCGCTGCCGTACAACCGGCGGTACTTGCCGGCGAGCTGCGGGTGCTCTTTGGCGATCCACTGCATGAACCATTCCCGGGTTCCGGGTTTGAGGTAGAGCGCCCCGGCGGTGACGCCGGTGGCGCCGGCGGCGGCGAGCGAGCCGAAGAGGGAATCCAGCGCTTCGTCGGAGTCGGAGAGCCAGGGCAGGATCGGCATCGCCATCACGCCGCAGGGAAGCCCCGCCTCACGCAGCCGGGAGACCAGTTTGAGCCGGGCCCGCGGGCCGGGGGTTCCCGGTTCCACCGACTCGGAGAGCCGCTCGTCGGTCATGGCCAGCGAGATCCCCACACCCACGGGAACCTGGGCGGCCGCGTGTTTGAGCAGCGGGATGTCGCGGGCCAGCAGTGTGCCCTTGGTGAGGATGGACAGGGGAGTGCCGGAGTCTGCGAGGGCGCCGATGATGCCGGGCATCAGCTGGTACCGGCCCTCGGCGCGCTGGTACGGGTCCGTGTTGGTGCCGAGGGCGACGTGGTGCCGCTGCCAGGAGGGCTTGGCGAGCTCCCTGCGCAGGACCTCGGCCGCGTTGATCTTGACCACCACCTGGCTGTCGAAGTCCAGGCCGGCGTCGAAGTCCAGATAGGTGTGGGTCTTGCGGGCGAAGCAGTACACGCAGGCGTGGCTGCAGCCGCGGTACGGGTTCACCGTCCACTCGAAGGGCATCCGGGAACCGGCGGCCACTTTGTTGAGCACCGATTTGGCAGTGACCTCATGGAAAGTGACCCCGGCAAACTCAGGGGTGGAGACGGAGCGCACCAGTCCGGCCAGCGGCAACAGTGCGGGAGCCGACGGGAGGGGGCCGGACGATGGGTCCCCGGTTGTCTGCTCTCCGCCTCTGGCAGCAGCCGGTTTGAGTGCCTGCGCGTCCCATCTCATGACTACATTCGAATATATGTTCGATCTTAAGTCAAGGATGTCCAGCCTGCAGCCCCCGCGGCGTTGCTAGGCTGGGCCCATGATTCTCCTGACCGGGTTCGAACCCTTTGGCGGCGAAACCACCAATCCGTCCTGGACAGCGGCGCGCGGGGCGGCGGCCCTGCTGCGGGCCGAGGGACACGAGGTCGCGGCGGTGGAGCTGCCCTGCGTCTTCGGGGACGCCATCGCCGCCCTGCAGGCCGCCCTCGCGCAGCACCGGCCGGAGCTGGTGGTCTGCGCGGGCCAGGCCGGGGGCAGGGCCCGCATCTCGCTGGAACGGATCGCGATCAACTGCGTCGACGCGCGGATCCCGGACAACGCGGGCAACGCCCCCGTCGACGAGCCCGTGGTCCCGAGCGGCCCTGCAGGCTACTTCAGCACCCTGCCGGTGAAGGCGGCGCTGGAGGCACTGGGCGCCGCCGGCATTCCCGCCGAGGTGTCCCAGACAGCCGGAACGTACGTCTGCAACCACGTGTTCTACGGCCTGATGCACGCCTTGCGGCTCGCCCCCGGCACCCGGGGCGGCTTTGTCCACGTCCCCTTCGGCCCGGACCAGGTGCCGGAGGGGAGCGGACTGGCCTCCCTGCCGCTGGAGCAGATGACGCAGGCGCTCGCCGTCGTCGTCCGGACCGCACTCGCGACGACGGCGGACCTCAAGGTTGCCGCCGGCGCCACGCACTAGCGCCGGACCGCTCAGTCCAGCAGTTCCCAGACCACGCCGACGGCTGCGGTGACGCCGGACGCGCCCGCCTCGATCGTCAGCGGCTCGGACGCCACGGCACGCTGCATCGCGGCCAAGGGGAGCGGTGGAGTAGTGCCCGGCTGCTGGGTCACGGAGATGGCCTTGCCCAGCCGTGCGCCGGCCAGTGAAGCGAAATGTTCAGCGGCCGCCCGGGCGTAGCGCCAGGCGGCTTCCCGGGCGCGGGCTTCCACCGCGGCGGGATCCGCGAAACCGAGTTCGAGTCCGTTGAGGCGCGCGTCGTCCCCGGCGGCCTCCACCGCGGCCGCAATCAGGCCGGAGGACGCCGCCAGGTCGCGAAGCCGGACGGTGAGCATACTGGAGGCCAGGTAGCCGGAGACGATCTGGCCCCGGCCCTCCTGCCAGCTGACCTCGGCCCGGACGTTCAGCCCGGTGGTGGTGATGTCCGGATTCCCGACGCCGTGCTCCCGGAGCACCGCGGTGATCGCGGACGAGGCCCGGGCGGCATCCCGGTAGGCCGCGTCCACGCCCGGGCGCCGGCATTCGACGCCGAGCGAGAGCGTCAGCAGGTCCGGCACCTCCTCTGCGGTGCCGGTGCCGGTGACCGAAATGGATCTGGGAGTTTCCGTCATGTGATGCCTCGTTCCGTTCGGGGGCCGGGAGTGGCCGGCGGGTAGCCGCCGGCCTGGAGCCCGGCATGGCGCTCAAAAAAATTCGCGGACCCGGGGTTGCCCGTCCGGATCAAGGACCAGGCCGCCGCCAGGAAGTACAGCGGCAGGAACGGCACCCCAAGGCACCAGGCGTACTGGGTGGCGTGCCGCTCTTCGTGCCCCAGCAGTACCGGGTTGGCCAGAGCCTCGTCCGGGCCTGCGCGGAAGAGCACCACGTTGCCCACGGTAAACGCCGCCGCGAACGGCAGGCGCCAGCGGTAGCCGGTGGCCAGGAGCAGGCCGCGCGGGCCGCGGCGAACCCTGGTCCGGGCACAGGCTGCCAGCAGCAGCCCCAGCGGGGTCGTTGCATTCACCACATTGGCGAGCTGCCGCAGCCGCTGTCCGGGAGTCATGAGGCCATGCTAGCGGGGCGCCCGCTGGCGGGATACGAGGAGCGCAGACGACGCCGGGCGTCGCGCGGGACCGCCGGCACGGCGCCCGCCGACGCTGCCGGCGGGCGCCGTCCCGTCACGTTCGGGCACCTAAGCCCGTTCAACTAGACTGAAGGGAAGTGCCCGCCGGAGCGATTTTTGGCGAGCCCTGCCCTTTGTCAACGCACTGGTCCCTGCTCCTGTTGAAGTCCTGGCTGCGTTGGCATGAACCGACTCGTAGCTAAGAACAGTAGATGACTGAAACTTTGCCGGGCGCCGCCGTCCCGAACCCTCTGGATGAAGCCGCCATTACCGCCGCCGTAGACCAGGCCGTCGCCGCCATTGCCGCGGCCTCGACGCTCGATGAACTCAAGGCCGTTCGGCTCGCCCACACCGGGGAAAAATCCGCGCTGAGCCTCGCCAACCGGGAAATCGGCGGCCTGCCCAAGGACCAGAAGGCTGCAGCCGGCAAGCTGATGGGCGCCTCCCGCGGACGCGTCAACAAGGCGCTCGCGGACCGCACCGCCGAGCTCGAGGCGGAGAACGACGCCCGCATCCTGGTCGAGGAGACGGTGGACGTCACCGCCGCCCCGCGCCGCCGTCGTGCCGGTGCCCGCCACCCCCTCTCCACCCTGCAGGACCGCGTCGCGGACATCTTCGTGGGCATGGGCTGGGAAATCGCCGAGGGTCCCGAGGTCGAGTCCGAGTGGTTCAACTTCGATGCGCTGAACTTCAAGCCGGACCACCCGGCCCGCGAAATGCAGGACACCTTCTTTGTGGAGCCGCCCGAGGCGCACCTGCTGATGCGTACCCACACCTCCCCGGTGCAGGTCCGCTCCATGCTCGAACGCGACGTCCCGATCTACGTGCTGTGCCCGGGCAAGGTCTTCCGCACCGACGAACTCGACGCCACGCACACCCCGGTGTTCCACCAGTTCGAGGGCCTGGCGATCGACAAGAAGCTGAGCATGGCGGACCTGCGCGGCACCCTGGAGCACTTCGCCCGGCAGATGTTCGGCGACGAGGCCCAGATCCGGCTGCGTCCCAACTACTTCCCGTTCACCGAGCCGTCCGCGGAGCTGGACATCTGGCACCCGGGCGCCAAGGGCGGCCCGCGCTGGATCGAGTGGGGCGGCTGCGGCATGGTCAACCCCAACGTGCTCCGCGCCGCCGGCATCGATCCGGACATTTATTCAGGTTTTGCCTTCGGCATGGGCATCGAACGCACCCTCATGTTCCGCAACGAGGTAGGCGACATGCGCGACATGATCGAAGGCGATGTACGTTTCAGCGAGCACTTCGGGATGGAGATCTAACAGTGCGTATCCCACTTTCCTGGCTGCGTGAATTCGCAGCCGTACCGGCCGGAGCGAGCGCCGAAGACGTGATGGCGGACCTCGTTAGGGTCGGCTTTGAAGAAGAAGCGGTCCACCGCCCCACGGACGCCCTGCAGGGCCCCGTGGTGGTGGGCCAGGTCCTGAGCATCGTCAAGGAACCCCAGACCAACGGCAAGACCATCAACTGGTGCCAGGTCCGCGTGGTCCCCGAAGGCCAGGAGCAGACTCTGACGGGCGAGGGCATCGACCCCTCCGGCGTCCAGGGCATCATCTGCGGCGCCCACAACTTCGTGGAGGGCGACAAGGTGGTGGTCACCCTCCCCGGCGCCGTGCTGCCGGGCGACTTCCGTATTTCCGCCCGGAAGACCTACGGGCACCTTTCCGCCGGCATGATCGCTTCCGTGCGCGAGCTCGGCATCGGCGAGGACCACGACGGCATCCTGGTGCTCTCCCGGATCGGGCTGGACCCGGAAATCGGCACCGACGCCATGGAGCTCCTGGGCCTCTACGACCAGGCCGCCGAAATAAACGTCACCCCGGACCGCGGCTACGCGTTCTCGATCCGCGGCGTGGCCCGGGAGTACGCCCACGCCACCGGGACGCCCTTCACCGACCCGGCGTCCAAGGTGCACGCACCCGCACACCTCACCGGCGGCTACGGCGTGAAGCTCAACGACGACGCCCCGATCTACGGCAAGCCCGGCTGCGACCGCTTTGTGGCCCGCACCGTCCGCGGCGTCGACGCCACGAAGCCGACCCCGCCGTGGATGAGCGCCCGGCTCCGGCTCGCCGGCATCCGGTCCATCTCGCTGCCGGTGGACATCTCCAACTACGTCATGCTCGAACTCGGCCAGCCGCTGCACTTCTACGACCAGGACAAGCTCTCCGGCGAAATCGTGGTCCGCCGCGCCGTCGCCGGCGAGAAGCTCAAGACCCTGGACGGCAAGGACCGCGCGCTCGACGCCGAGGACCTCCTGATCACCGACGGCTCCGGCCCGATCGGCGTCGCCGGGGTCATGGGTGGCGCCGCCACCGAGGTCAGCGATGCGACGTCGACCATCCTGATTGAAGCCGCGCACTTCGAGGAAGTCTCGATTGCCCGTTCGCGCCGCCGCCACAAGCTGCCCTCGGAGGCGTCCAAGCGCTTCGAACGCGGTGTGGACTGGCACGTCGCGCACGTGGCCGCCCAGCGCGCCGTCGACCTCCTCGTTGAGCTCGCCGGCGGCACCGCGGACGAGGCCGGGACCGACGTCGGCACCGCGCCGGACGCTGTCACCGTCGAGCTGCCCGCGGCCTTCGCCGCGGAGCGGATCGGCATCGACTTCACCGAGGAGCAGATCCTGACCTCGCTGCAGGACCTGGGCGCCGTCGTCGAGAAGACCGGCGCCGGCTACGCGGTCACGGCCCCGAGCTGGCGCACCGACCTGGAAACCAAGGAGGACCTCTCCGAGGAGATCGCCCGGCTGGTCGGCTACGACAAGATCCCCGCCACCTTGCCGGTAGCACCGCCGGGCCGCGGCCTGACCCGCGTCCAGCAGCAGCGCCGCCGACTCGTCCAGGCGCTGGCCGACGCCGGCCTCACCGAGGTGCTGGCCTACCCGTTCGTCTCCAAGGCCGCCAACGACACCTTCGGGACTCCCGGGGCCGGCACGGAGCGCAAGGCGCTCAAGCTGGCGAACCCGATCAGCGAAGAGCACGGCTACCTGCGGACCTCCATCCTGCCGGGCCTGATCGAGGTCGCCAAGCGCAACCACTCCCGCGGCTTCCGCGACCTCGCGCTGTTCGAAACCGGGCTCGTGTTCCTGCCCGGGGACACGCTGGGCACCGCCTCCATCCCGCCGCTGGGCGCCAAGCCCTCCGACGAGGTACTGGACGGCCTGTACGACGGCGTCCCCGACCAGCCGCTGTACCTCGCCGCGGTGTTGACCGGCCACGATTCCCCGGCAGCGCCGGCGCACGAGCCCCGGGCGTGGGACTGGGCCGACGCGCTGGACATCGCCCGGCTCGTCGGCGACGTCCTCGGCGTCGAGCTCGTCGTCAGCCAGGGCCAGCACCAGGCCTTCCACCCGGGACGGGCCGCCCAGCTGGCGCTCCGCAGCGGCGAGGTCCTGGGCTACGCCGGCGAACTGCACCCGAAGCTGCTCGCGGCACACGACATGCCGGCCCGCTCGGTGGCGCTGGAACTGAACGCCGACGCCCTGTTCGAGGCCGCCGCCGACGTGATCGTTGCCCGGCACATCTCCAGCTTCCCGGTAGCCACCCAGGACGTCGCCCTTGTGGTGGCGGCCGAGGTTGCCGCGGACGAGGTGCTGGCCGCCCTGCGCGAAGGCGCGGGGGAGCTGCTCGAGGACGTCACCTTGTTCGACGTCTACGCCGGCAAGGGCATCGAAGAGGGCAAAAAGTCCCTCGCGTTCAACCTGCGCTTCCGCGCCGAGGACCGAACACTGACCGCAGAGGAGGCCTCGGCGGCGCGGGACAGCGCGGTCGCGGCCGCCCACGAGCGGTTCGGCGCGGTCCAGCGCTAACGCCCGGAGGGCTACCCGGACGGGACTGACAGGAGGGCGGGACGTTTGTCGCAGCTGGTAGTGCGGTCGGTCCCGCCCTTCCGCGTCCCCGGGGCCCCCGGGCCGGCGGCGGGCACCGGCGACGAGCTGCTGGAAGCGGCAGCGCGTGAGCTGCTGGACGACGTCGAACTCGGCCGCGCCCGGGGCATGGAACCCCGGCCGCGCCAGGCCTTCGTGGCCGGCCGGCTGGCGCTGCGGCGCTTCGCGGCGGAGCTGCTGGGGGTGCCGGCGGCGGACCTCACGGCCGCCCACGACTGTCCGCTGTGCGGGCCCGGAAGTGCGCACGGCCGGCCCGGCTACACGCTGCGCGGTGAACCGGTGCCGCTGCTGCTGAGCCTCTCACGGAGCGCGGGCTGGGTCCTAATGGCTGCGGTGCCGGATCCTGCACCGGGACTCCGGCTCGGCGTCGACGTGCAGGACCCTGCGGGCACGGACTTTGCCGGATTCGACGCACTGGTGCTCGGCCCGGCGGAACGGGCGGCCCTGCACGGCCTGGCCGGCGCCGAACTCCTGGCCGGGCGCGCGAGGTTCTGGGCGCGCAAGGAGGCCTGGCTCAAGCAGAGCGGCACCGGGCTGCGGACCGCTCCGGACACCGTGGAGGTGCTGGAGCACCCCGGCATCCGGGACCTGCCGCCCGCCGAGTCCGGGCTGCCCGCGCACTTTGCTGCCGCCGTCGCCCTGGCCTGACTTCCGCAGGCGGACTGGTCGTGCCGCGGCTCAGCCGGCCGGCAGCGGCGGCAGCGCCTCTTCATAGAGCCAGGGGTGGAGCACGGCCTCGGCGTCGATCCCGGTGACCCGGCGCGCTGCCAGGATGAAGTCCTCCGTCGTGACCGAGCCGTGCCGGTGGGTCCCGGCCCAGTCGTGCAGCAGCGCGAAGAAGGCGAGGTCGCCGCACCGGAGCCGGACCGCGTGCAGGGCGAGGGCGCCGCGTTTGTAGACGCGGTCATCGAACATCAGCTCCGGCCCCGGGTCGCCGACCAGCAGGTCCTGGTCCTCCCCGTTGAGCCTCCGCCAGGCCGCCCGCGCCCGGTCGGCCACGGTCATGACGCGGGCCTCCTCGGACCAGATCCACTCGGCGTAGCAGGCGAAGCCCTCGTGCAGCCAGATGTCCCTCCACGAGGCAGCCGTCAGCGAGTTCCCGAACCACTGGTGGGACAGCTCGTGGGCGATCAGCCGCTGCGATTCCCAGTCCTGCTCCAGGTGGTTGCGGCCGAAGATGGACAGCGACTGGGCCTCCAGCGGGATCTCCAGGGCGTCCTCGGTCACCACCACGGTGTAGCCGGCGAACGGGTAGGGCCCAAAGCAGCTGGTGAAGGTGCGCATCATCTCCGGCTGGCGGGCGAGCCCGGCGCGGGCCTGGGCGGACAGCTCCGCCGGCACGGCGGCCAGCTGGGGGACGTCCCCTGCGGGCCGGTCAGGGTTGAGGGGGAGCAGTTCGTACCGCCCGATCTGGACCGTGGCGAGGTAGCTCGCCATCGGCTCGGACTGCTCGTAGACCCAGGTTTCGCGGCTGGACCGGGCCTGGTGGGAGACCAGCACCCCATTGCAGACGGCGCGGTAGTTCGCATCGGTGGTGATCGCGATCCGGTAGCTGGCCTTGTCCCGCGGGTGGTCGTTGCAGGGGAACCACGACGCCGCCCCGTTGGGCTGGCCGGCCACCAGGACACCGTCGCTGAGCTCCTCCCAGCCGACCTCGCCCCAGAGCCCGCGGCGCGGGGCGGGATTGCCGTCGTAGCGGATGTCCAGGGTGAATTCGTCGCCGGGCAGCAGCGCCGTGTCCGGCACCACCACGAGGCGTTCGGCCCGCTGGCTGAACTTGCGGACTTTCCGGCCCGGCATCAGCACCTTCGTGGCCCGGAGCCCGGTCAGGTCCAGGAGGATGGCCGAGCTCTGGCGCCGCGCGACGGCGTGCAGCGTTGCCCGGCCGGCGAGGTGGTTGCTGTTGATCCGGTAGTCGAGCTCCAGCTCGTAACGCGTCACCCGGTAGACCTCGGTGCCGTGGCCGGGCATGTACGGGTCGGGGGCGTCGGCGGGCAGTTCGGGAGGCAGTTCGGCGGGAAATTCCTCGGCGGCTGAAGCGGTTGGACTCATAAACATGCCTTCAGTGGTTGCGGTGGGCGTGGTGCTTCTGGCGTGGCCGTCACGGGCGGGCCTACTTCGGCTTGGGGGCCGGGACGTCCGGGCCGCCCCACGGGCTGACCGGATTCCCCATCCAGTAGGTGGCGGCCGGCACGGTTTCCCCCCTCATGACGAGGGACGCCGGTCCGACCGTGCCTCCGGTGCCGATCCGGGCGCGCGGCAGGATGACCCCGTGCGGGCCAATCGTGGCCCCGTCGTCGAGCGTAACAGTGTCGATGCTCATGACCCTGTCGTGGAACAGGTGGGTCTGGACCACGCAGCCGCGGTTGACCGTCGCGCTCCGGCCCAGGGTGACGAGGTCCGCCTCGGGGAGCCAGTAGCTTTCACACCACGTTCCGGCCCCGATCTTGGCGCCGAGCGCCCGCAGCCACCACACCAGCGCCGGGGTGCCGGACGCGGCCCGCGCGAACCAGGGGGCGCTGACCATCTCGATGAAGGTGTCCACCACCTCGTTCCGCCAGATGAAGGAGCTCCAGAGCGGGTGCTCGCCGGCGCGGATCCGCCCCACGAGCAGCCACTTGGCGACGACGGCGCTGCCGGCGGCGGCCGCGCCGGCCAGCAGGACCACCACGCCGCCCAGCAGCGCCGCGACGGCGTAGTTGAAGGTGCCGGCGAGCCAGTCCAAGGCCACGAGCACGCCCGCCGCGACGGCGACCGTGAGCACCACCGGGACGAAGCGGCAGAGCTCCCACAGGGCACGGGCCAGCTTGAGCCGCGCCGGCGGCTGGAAGGTACGGGTGTCATCGGAGGCGATGGCGGTCCGGCGCAGCCGCACCGGCGGGCTGCCCAGCCAGGAGGTGCCGGACTTCGCCTTGGCCGGGGTCGCGGAGAGCACCGCCACCAGGGAATTCTTGGGCACGTTCCGCCCGGCCGCCGTCATGCCGGAGTTGCCGAGGAAGGAGCGTTTGCCCACCTTGGCCGGCGCGATCCGCATCCAGCCGCCGCCGAGTTCGTACGACGCGATCAGGGTGTCATCGGCCAGGAACGCGCCCTCGCCCACGGTCGTCATCTTCGGGATCAGCAGCACGGTGGACGCCTCCACGTTCCGGCCGACCCGGGCGCCGAGCAGCCGCAGCCAGACCGGGGTGAAGAGGCTGGCGTAGACCGGGAAGAGCAGGTCCCGGGCCAGGTCGAGGACCCGTTCCGTCGCCCAGACCTGCCAGCCGATCCGGCTGCGCACCCGGTAGTAGCCGGCGCGCAGTCCGATTCCGAGGAGCCGGGTGGTGGCGAGGACCAGCACCAGGTTGGCGCCGAACCACGCGAGGGCGGCCAGCGGGAGCGAGAGGGCCAGTTGCGGCAGCGCCGCGGACAGCGAATCGCGGCCCTGGATGAAGGCGAACATGACGAGCGCGGCCGCCGCGGCGGACAGGTAGGGGATCAGGGCCAGCACGGCCGAGGCGGAGGCGAAGCCGACAAACCACAGCCGGCCGATCAGGCGGTGCTCCGGCGGGCTGTCCGGCCAGCCTTGTTTCGCCTTGCCGCGGCGCTCCGCCGGGGACCCGGCCACCAGGTGGCCGGCCTTGACCCGGCCCAGGACGGCGGAGCCGGGTTCCACCTGCGCGCCGGCGCCGATGCTCGCCCCGGGCATGAGGGTGCTGCGGGCCCCGACGACGGCTCCGGCGCCGATGCGGATCGCGCCGATGTGCACCGAGTCGCCGTCGATCCACCAGCCGGACAGATCGACCTCGGGCTCGATGTTGCAGCCGGTGCCCAGCGACAGCATCCCGGTGACCGGCGGCAGCGAGTGGAGCTGGACGTTGCTGCCGATCGTGGCGCCAAGGGCCCGGGCATAGTAGGGAACCCACGGCGCGCTGGCCAGGCTGATGGCGCCGGCCAGGTCCTGGATCTGCTCGGCCAGCCACAGGCGCAGATGCACCGCGCCCGAGCGGGGGTAGCTTCCCGGGACAACGTTGCGCAGGAGCAGCCGGGCCGCCGCGACCGAGATCGCCATCCGCCCCGCCGGGCTCACGAACACCAGCCAGGACGCACCCACCCACCACCAGGACACGGTCGGCGCGGCGGTGAAACCTGCCAGCGACGCCAGCAGGTTGTTGGCCGCCATCAGGTAGGTCAGCCAGCGCATGCCGACGAGGATGTGCAGCGGCACACCCAGCAGCGTCTGCGCCCACTGGGCACGGCGGGAGGTGGGACGCACGGACCGCTCGCCGGCCGCGGCGGCCCCGCCCTCCGGCAGGGACTGGCGGGCCGCATCGATCAAGGCACCGACCCTGGGTGTGGCATAGATGTCCGCCACCGTAATCGTCGGGTAGCGGACCCGCAGCGCCGAGACGAGCTGGGCCGCTGCCAGCGAGCCGCCGCCGAAGGCGAAGAAGTCGGCGTCCAGGTCCGCGACGGTCCCGCCCAGCACGGCACTCCACTGCTCAACGATCCAACGGGCGTCATCGGGCAGGTTCAACGGCGCCGCCGCGGCGTCCGCGGCGCCCGCGCCGGCCAGCGGCCACGGCAGGGCGTGCCGGTCCACCTTGCCGCTGGTTTTGGTCGGCAGGGCGTCCACCACGGTGAGCAACGGAATCAGCGGGGCGGGCAGACTGGTGGCGAGCGCTTCCCTCGCCGCCGCCAGGTCCAGCTCCCGGCCGTCCGCCGGGGAGAGGTAACCGACCAGGACCTGGTTGCCGGCCGCCGTCGTGCGGACCGCCGCGGCCGCGCCGGCGACGCCGGGCAGGGCCTGGAGCGCGGCGTCGATCTCGCCGAGTTCGATCCGGCGGCCGCCGAGTTTGACCTGTTCGTCGGCGCGGCCGACGAAGAGCAGGCCCTCCCGTTCGTAGCGGACCAGGTCGCCGGAGCGGTAGGCGCGGGACCAGCCCAGGGCCGGCAGCGGGGCGTACTTTTCCGCGTCCTTGGCTGGATCGAGGTAGCGGGCCAGCCCGACGCCGCCGATGATCAGTTCGCCGATTTCCCCCTCGGCGACCGGCACCCCGTCGGAGCCGACGACGGCGAGGTCCCAGCCGTCCAGCGGCAGCCCGATCCTGACCGGCCCGGGCCCGCCCAGCGGCGCGGCGCAGGCAACGACCGTGGCCTCCGTGGGCCCGTAGGTGTTCCAGACCTCGCGCCCGTCCACGGCGAGGCGTTCGGCCAGCTCGGGCGGGCAGGCCTCGCCGCCGAATATCAGCAGCCGGACGCTCTCCAGCGACTCGACCGGCCACAGCGCCGCAAGGGTGGGCACGGTGGAGACCACCGTGATGCCGTGGTTGATGAGCCAGGGGCCCAGGTCCATGCCGGTCCGGACCAGGGCCCGCGGCGCCGGAACCAGGCAGGCCCCGTGCCGCCACGCAAGCCACATTTCCTCGCAGGAGGCATCGAAAGCCACCGAGAGTCCCGCCAGCACCCGGTCCTGGGGGCCCACCGGCTCGGCCTGCAGGAAGATCCGCGCCTCGGCGTCGACAAACGCGGCAGCGGAACTGTGCCGCACCGCGACGCCCTTGGGCGTGCCGGTGGATCCGGAGGTGAAGATGACCCAGGCGTCGTCGCCGGGGACCGGCTGCCTGGCGGCCGGGAACGGCCGGGGGCGGCTGGTATCCGCGACGATGGTGCCGCCGGCGCGCAGGATCCCGGAGACCCCGGCCTCGCCGAACACCAGCTTGGCCCGCTCGTCGGGGTCGTCCGCGTCCACCGGAACGTAGGCCGCACCCACGAACATCACGGCCAGGATCGAGACATAGAGCTCATTGGTGCCCGAGGGGATCCGGACGCCGACCTTGTCGCCGGCGCCGAGCCCGGCCAGGTGCAGCTTCCGCGCGGCGGCCCGGACCTCGTCCATCAGCTGGGCGTAACTGAGCGAACGGTGGCCGTCGTCGAGTGCCGAGGCGTCCGGGAAGCGGCTGGCCGTCTCCTGCAGGACATCGATCAGGGTCCGTTCCGGCGGCGCAGCGGAAGCGCCCTGCAGCTGCGGCTGGTAGGCGGGACGGGCCGGGGGAGTGCCGCCGGCCGGCGGTGGCTGCTCAATCACAGCGTGATTCTCCTCGGGACAGGTGAACGGGAGAATTCGGCGTCGCTCCCGTGCGGGCTTACGGGACCAGGATGACCTTGCCGGTGGTGCGGCGCTGCTCCAGGTCGGTGTGGGCCGCGGCGGCGTCGGCAAGGTCGTAGCGGGCGCCGATCCGGACCTTGAGGCTGCCGTCCGCCACGGCGGCGAAAAGCTCGTCGGAACGCCAGCGTCGCTCCTGCGCGTCCTGGAGGAAATGCGTGATGGTCGGCCGGGTCAGGTACAGCGAGCCGCCGGCGTTGAGCCGCTGCGGGTCGAACGGCGGCACCGGACCGGACGCCGCGCCGAACAGCACCAGCGTGCCGCGGATCCGGAGGGCGGCCAGGGATCCGTCGAAGGTGTCCTTCCCGACGCCGTCGTAGACCACGTGGGCGCCCGCGCCGCCGGTCAGTTCGCGCACCTTCGCGGCGAAACCCTCGTAGCGCAGCACGTGGTCGGCGCCGGCCTCGCGGGCCAGCGCTTCCTTCTCATCGGTGGAAACCGTGGTGATGACGTGCGCGCCCCGGGCCTTGAGCAGCTGGATCAGCAGCAGCCCGACGCCGCCGGCGCCGGCGTGCAGCAGCACGGTGTGGCCGGGTTCGACCTTGAAGGAGGAGTTGATCAGGTAGTGCGCGGTGATGCCCTGCAGGGGGAGGGCGGCCGCGGTGAAGTCGTCGACGCCTCGCGGCACCGGCAGCGCCTTGTCCGCGTCCACGAGGGCGTACCCGGCGTAGCAGTTGACGCCCTCGGCCGTCGCCACCCGGTCCCCGGCGGAGAAGCCGGTCACGCCGTCGCCGGTTTCCTCCACGGTTCCGGAGGCCTCGGAACCGGGGGTGAAGGGGTACTGCACCTTGTACACGCCGCTGCGCTTGTAGGTGTCGATGAAGTTCACGCCGACGGCGGCGACCTTGATCAGCAGCTGGCCGGGGCCCGGAATGGGACGGTCAACTTCTGCCAGTTCGAGGACTTCGGGTCCGCCGGACTGCCGGGCCACAATTGCGTGCGTCATGTGTCTCCTTGTGAAGTGCGGCGCTCTGGGTCATCGGCGCCCTGAGACCATCCTAGGGACCCCGCCGCGCCGGGCGAAGCATGCCCGGCAGGAGGCTAGTAACGGCGGGTAACGGTGGCCATCGGGCATTCGAAGTGCCGGCCGGCGGCCAGGCCGACGTCGTTGAGGTAGCGCACGATGATGCCGTAGGACTGCAGCAGCGTGGTTTCCGTGTACGGGACCTGGTGCGTGGCGCAGAACTCGCGGACGATCACGGCGGCCTTGTCCAGCTGCGGGCGCGCCATGTCCGGGAAGAGGTGGTGCTCGGCCTGGCGGTTGAGGCCGCCGAGCAGGATGTCCATAAAGCGGCCGCCGGAGATGTTCCGGGAGGTCAGGACCTGGCGGCTGAAGAAGTCCACCCGGCTGTCCGCCGGCAGCACCGGCATGCCCTTGTGGTTCGGCGCGAAGGAGGCGCCCATGTAGAAGCCGAACACGGCGAGCTGCACGCCGATGAAGGCGAACGCCATGCCCAGCGGCAGGAACGTGAAGGCGAGGACCGGCAACAGGCCCAGGCGCGCCGCGAGGATGGGGAGCTCCACCCAGCGGTGCGTGACCTTGGCGCGCCGGACGATGAACCTGATCGAGTCGATCTGCAGTCCCAGGCCCACCAGGAACAGCAGCGGGAAGAAGAACCAGCCCTGCTTGCGGGTCAGGAAGGAGAAGCGGCCCTGCCGGGTGGCGGCGGCTTCCGGGAAGAACGCAATCGCGCCGGTGGCGATGTCCGGGTCCTTGGAAATGACGTTGGGGTGGTTGTGGTGCGCGCCGTGCTTCTGCTCCCACCAGGAGTAGCTGATGCCGGCCACGGAGGTGGCGAGCAGCCGCGCGGCCCAGTCGTTGGCGCGGCGCGAGGCGAAGATCTGCCGGTGCCCGGCCTCGTGGGCCAGGAAGCTCAGCTGGGTGCAGAGAATGCCCAGGGCCGCGGCGATGAGCAGCTGGAACCAGCTGTCACCAATCAGCGCGAAGCCGAACCAGGTGGCGGTCATCAGCAGGGCCAAGACCGAGAACACCGTGAGGTAGAACCCGGTGCGGCGTTCCAGCAGGCCTTCGGCCTTGACGCGCTTGAGCAGCTCCGAGTAGCTCAGGACGACGGCGTTCGGCTGCCGGACCCGCGGCTGCGGGCGCGCCGGAGAGTCGGCGGAAAGTGTGGTGGAGGGGGTCATGAAACGCGTGCCTCGTAACTGTTACGGGCAACGTTGCAGCCGACATTTGCGGCGGCACGGTCTGGATCACCCTCTACCCAGCATACGCGGGCCTGCTGGGAACGGGCCGGGTTCGCCGGGCGCACTCGTCCGCATGCATAAATATCGGGTTCTATGCATAGTCTTGCTGTATACTCGTGGCTATGACTATTTCTGTTGCCGTCTCCGGTGCAAGCGGCTACGCCGGCGGCGAGGTCCTGAGGCTCCTGGCCGGTCATCCCGACGTCACCATCGGCGCCATCACCGCTCACAGCAACGCAGGTTCCAGACTAGGGGAATTGCAGCCGCATCTCCATGGGCTGGCGGACCGGATCCTCGAGGACACCACCGTGGAGAACCTCGCCGGGCACGACGTCGTGTTCCTGGCGCTGCCGCACGGGGCGTCCGCGGCGATCGCCGCGCAGCTGCCGGCCGGCACGGTCGTGATCGACGCCGGTGCGGACCACCGGCTGGAGGACCCGGCGGCGTGGGAGCAGTTCTACGGCTCGCCGCACGCCGGGACCTGGCCCTACGGCCTGCCCGAACTCCCCGGCCAGCGCGAGGTCCTCCGCGGCGCCAAGCGGATCGCCGTGCCCGGCTGCTACCCGACGTCGGCCCTGCTGGCCCTCACCCCGGGCTTCAGCAACCACCTGCTCCAGGGCGACGACGTCGTGATCGTGTCCGCGTCCGGCACCTCGGGGGCCGGCAAAGCCGCGAAGGTGAACCTGATCGGCGCCGAGGTGATGGGCTCGATGAGCCCCTACGGCGTCGGCGGCGGCCACCGCCACACCCCGGAGATCGAGCAGGGCCTCTCCAAGGCACTGAATGCACCGGTCACCGTCTCCTTCACCCCCACGCTCGCCCCGATGAGCCGCGGCATCCTCACCACCGCCACCGCAAAGGTGCGCCCGGGCGTGACTGCCGAGGAACTGCGCCGCGCCTGGGGCGAGGCCTACGACGAGGAGCCGTTCGTGCACCTGCTGCCGGAAGGCCACTGGCCCTCCACCAAGTCCGTGCAGGGCTCCAACCATGCCGTGATGCAGCTGGCCCTTGACGCCCGCGCGGGCCGCGTGATCGTCACCTGCGCCATCGACAACCTCACCAAGGGGACCGCCGGCGGCGCCGTGCAGTCCATGAACATTGCCCTCGGCCTGGCGGAAACCGCCGGCCTCGAACTGCAGGGAGTCGCACCGTGAGCATCACCGCCCCCGGGGATTCCGGGCCGCCGGCGTCAAGGCCGGCCTCAAGGCCTCCGGAAATCCGGATCTGGCCCTCGTGGTCAACGACGGCCCCAACAAGGCCGCCGCCGCCGTCTTCACCTCCAACCGCGTGGCCGCGGCTCCCGTGCACTGGTCCCGCGAAGTCATCAAGGACGGCCGGGTGGACGCCGTGATCCTCAACTCCGGCGGCGCCAACGCCTGCACCGGGCCGCAGGGCTTCCAGAACACCCACACCACCGCGGAAAAGACCGCCGAAGTACTCGGCGCCTCCGCGACCGACATCTTCGTCTGCTCCACCGGCCTGATCGGCGAGCAACTGCCGATGGACAAGCTGGTCCCGGCGATCAGTGTCGCGGCCGGGGAACTCAGCGCCGACGGCGGCCCGGCTGCTGCCACCGCCATCATGACCACCGACTCGGTCTCCAAGCAGGCCGTGTTCACCGGCACCGACGCCGAGGGCCGCGAATTCACCATCGGCGGCATGGCCAAGGGCGCGGGCATGCTCGCCCCGGGCCTGGCCACGATGCTCGTGGTGCTCACCACGGACGCGGACGTCCAGCCCGAACTGCTCGACGTCGTCCTCCGCGACGCCACCCGCGTCACCTTCGACCGGGCCGACTCGGACGGCTGCATGTCCACCAACGACACCGTGGTGCTGCTCGCCTCCGGTGCCTCCGGGGCGGCCCCGTCCGCCGCCGAGTTCGGCAGGGGCCTGACCCAGGTCTGCGCCGAACTGGCCCGCAAGCTGATCGGCGATGCCGAGGGCTCCAGCCATGACATCGCCATCCGCACCTTCAACGCCGCGAGCGAAAAGGACGCCGAGGTGGTCAGCCGGGCCGTGGCCCGCTCCAACCTCTTCAAGACGGCCATCTTCGGCAAGGACCCGAACTGGGGCCGGGTGCTTTCCGCCGTCGGCACCACGGACGCGGCCTTCGAACCGGACCAGCTGAACGTTGCGATGAACGGTGTGCAGATCTGCCGCAACGGCAGCATCGGCGAGGACCGGAACCTCGTGGACCTCGAACCGCGCGAAGTCCTGGTCGAGATCGACCTGCAGGCCGGGGACGCCGAGGCGACCATCTGGACCAACGACCTCACGCACGACTACGTCCACGAAAACAGCGCCTACTCCAGCTAGGCCCGTCCGGGAGGACAAACAGGAGGACACCCACCATGAGCACCCAGACCCGCGAGACGACCTCGATGTCCGACGCGCAGGGCAAGGCCGGCACCCTGATCGAGGCGCTGCCCTGGATCCAGCGCTTCGCCGGCACCACGATGGTGATCAAGTACGGCGGCAACGCCATGGTCAACGACGAGCTGCGCCGCGCCTTCGCCGAGGACGTTGTCTTCCTGCACCACGTGGGGATCCACCCGGTGGTGGTCCACGGCGGCGGCCCGCAGATCAACGCCATGCTCAGCCGGCTCGGCATCGAATCGGAGTTCAAGGGCGGCCTGCGCGTCACCACGCCCGAGGCCATGGACGTGGTCCGGATGGTCCTTACCGGCCAGGTGGGCCGCGAACTCGTGGGCCTGATCAACTCGCACGGCCCCTACGCCGTAGGCATGTCC
Source organism: Arthrobacter sp. UKPF54-2 (assembly GCF_007858535.1). Lineage (NCBI taxonomy): Bacteria > Bacillati > Actinomycetota > Actinomycetes > Micrococcales > Micrococcaceae > Arthrobacter > Arthrobacter sp. UKPF54-2. The sequence goes on along the minus strand of NZ_CP040174.1, from coordinate 3,393,558 downwards.
GGTGAGGACGGCGGCCTGCTGCGCGCGGTCCGCACCGGCACCGTCGTCGACGGCGAAGAGGTGGACCTGGGCCTCGTCGGCGAAGTCGTCGGCGTGAACCCGGAAGGCATTCTGGACATCATCGCGGCCGGCCGGATCCCGGTGATCTCCACCGTTGCACCGGAAATCCACGACGACGGCTCCACCACCGGCCAGGTGCTGAACGTCAACGCGGACACCGCCGCGGCCGCCGTCGCGTCCGCCCTGGGCGCCTCCAAACTGGTCATCCTGACCGACGTCGAAGGCCTCTACGCCAACTGGCCGGACCGCTCCTCGCTGATCTCCTCGCTCACGGCCTCGGAGCTGCGCGAGATGCTGCCGCGCCTGGAGTCCGGCATGATCCCGAAGATGGCGGCCTGCCTGAAAGCCGTCGACGACGGCGTCGAACGCGCGCACATCGTGGACGGCCGGCTGCCGCACTCGATGCTGCTGGAAACCTTTACGACCGCCGGCATCGGCACCCAGGTCGTCCCGGACGAGGAGACGAACGCATAATGAGCAGCACAGAACTGAGCCATTCCGCCGAAGGCCGCAGCAGCGATGGGGGGCCGGGTGTGGTCGGGCACCGCGAAGCGGGCGGGGCCCCCATCGCTGCGGAGGCCGCCGGAACCACAATTGTCCCCTCCAGCAGCGGCGCCGACTGGCTCTCCCGCTACTCGTCCTCGCTGCTGGGTGTCTTCGGCACCCCGCAGCGGGTGCTGGTCCGCGGCGCCGGATGCCTCGTCTGGGACGCCGACGGCAAGGAGTACCTGGACCTGCTCGGCGGGATCGCTGTAAACGCGCTCGGCCACGCGCACCCGTTCGTCACCTCCGTGATCTCCAGCCAGCTCGCCACCCTGGGCCACGTCTCCAACTTCTTCACCAGCCCCACGCAGGTGGCCCTGGCCGAGAAGCTGCTGGAGATTGCCAAGGCGCCTGCCGGGTCCAAGGTGTTCTTTGCCAACTCCGGCACCGAGGCCGTCGAGGCGGCGTTCAAGCTGGCCCGGCGGAACGTCGGCTCGCCGGACGCGCCGCGCACCAAAATCATCGCCCTCGAGGGGGCCTTCCACGGCCGCACCATGGGCGCCCTCGCGCTGACCTCCAAGGAAGCCTACCGGGCGCCGTTCGCGCCGCTGCCCGGCGGCGTCGTGCACGTGCCCTTCGGTGACATCGAGGCGCTCCGCGCCGCGATTGACGACACCACCGCCGCCGTCTTCCTCGAACCGATCCAGGGTGAAGCCGGCGTCCGCCCGCTGCCCGCCGGTTACCTGAAGGCGGCCCGCGAGGCTACCACCGCGGCCGGCGCGCTGCTGATCCTGGACGAGGTGCAGACCGGCATCGGCCGGACCGGCAAGTGGCTGGCCAGCGAGGACGCCGGGATCGTCCCCGACGCCATGACCCTCGCCAAGGGCCTCGGCGGCGGCTTCCCGATCGGCGCCCTGCTCACCTTCGGCCCGGAGGTGTCCGCCCTGCTGTCCGCCGGCCAGCACGGCACCACCTTTGGCGGCAACCCGGTGGCCACCGCGGCGGCGCTGGCCACCCTGCACGTGCTGGAAAACCAGCAGGTGCTCGCCCACGTCCGGGCGGTGGGGGAGCACCTGCGCTCCGGCCTCGCCGGGATCGACGGCGTCACCGAGGTCCGCGGCGAGGGTCTGCTGATCGGCTTCGACCTCGACGCCGACGTCGCCCCCGCCGTCGTCACCGCGGGACTCGACGCGGGCTTCATCCTCAACAGCCCCGGCCCGCGCACCATCCGGCTCGCGCCGCCGCTGATCCTCTCCAAGGAGCAGGCCGACCGCTTCCTCGCCGCGCTGCCCGCCCTCCTCCAGACCGCAAAGGACGCCCAGTGACCGCACCTGTACCCACCCGCCACTTCCTCAAGGACACGGACCTCACCCCGGCCGAGCAGGCCGAGGTCCTGAACCTCGCCGTCCGGATGAAGGCCGCGCCGTACAGCGTCCAGCCCTTCGCCGCGGAAGGCAGCGGACGCAAGACCGTGGCCGTGATCTTCGACAAAACATCCACCCGCACCCGGGTCTCCTTCGCCACCGGCATCGCGGACATGGGCGGCAACGCGCTCATCATCAACCCGGGTGAGGCGCAGATCGGCCACAAGGAATCGGTCGAGGACACCGCCAAGGTCCTCGAGCGTATGGTGTCAACCATCGTGTGGCGCACGGGCGCGCACGCCGGCCTCGTCGCCATGGCGGAAAATTCCCGCGTCCCGGTCATCAACGCCCTCTGCGACGACTACCACCCGTGCCAGCTCCTGGCCGACCTGCTGACCGTCAAGGAACACAAGGGCGAGCTGGCGGGCCTGACCATGAGCTACCTCGGCGACGCGGCCAACAACATGGCCAACTCCTACCTGCTGGCCGGCGTCACCGCCGGCATGCACGTGCGCATCGCCGGCCCCGAGGGCTACCTGCCCGACGCGGATATTGTCGCCTTCGCCGAGGAGCGTGCCGCCCAGACCGGCGGCTCGGTGCTCGTCACGGTCGACGCCGCCGAGGCGCTCCGCGGGGCCGACGTCGTCGCCACCGACACCTGGGTGTCGATGGGCCAGGAGGACGAGAAGGAAGCCCGGCTGCAGCTCTTCCGCGACTACTCCGTCGACGAAGCCGCGATGAAGCTCGCCGCTCCCGACGCCGTCGTGCTGCACTGCCTGCCCGCCTACCGCGGCTACGAAATCGCCGCCGGCGTGATCGACGGCCCGCAGTCCGTGGTCTGGGACGAGGCCGAGAACCGGCTGCACGCCCAGAAGGCCCTGATGGCCTGGCTGATGCACCGCTCCGGCCTGGCCGTGGTTGAAGGACTCGGCTAATGTCCGTCCAGCCCGCCGCCCAAGGAGCCAGCCCGGCCACCAAAACGGCCCGGCAGGCACGGATCACAGCGATCCTCACCGGCGAATCCGTCCGCTCGCAGGCCGAGCTCGCGGCGCTGCTCGCGGACGACGGCGTCCAGGTCACCCAGGCCACGCTGTCCCGCGACCTCGTGGAGCTCGGCGCCGTCCGGGTCCGCGGCAAGGACGGCGTGCTCGTCTACGCCGTGCCGGGGGAGGGCGGCGAACGCGGCGCCAAGAGCGGGGTAACCCAGGAAATCCTCGACGCCCGGCTCGCGCGGCTCTGCGGGGAACTGCTGGTCACGGCCGAGGCGTCCGCGAACCTCGTGGTGCTCCGGACCCCGCCGGGTGCCGCGAACTTCCTGGCCCTCGCGATCGACCACTCGGTGATGCCCTCGATCCTCGGCACCATCGCGGGGGACGACACCGTGCTGCTGGTCACCCGCGACCCTGCCGGCGGCGCCGCCGTCGCCGCCCGCTTCCTGCAACTGGCCGAAGAAGCCGGGCAGTGACCTTTAGACCTGAACTTTCACCAGACAACCCAAGAACCCAACAACTAAGGAGCATTTGAAGTGACTGAGCGTATTGTGCTGGCCTACTCCGGTGGCCTCGATACTTCCGTAGCCATCGGCTGGATCGGTGAAGCAACCGGCGCCGAGGTCATTGCCGTGGCGGTCGACGTCGGACAGGGCGGCGAGTCCCTGGAGACCATCCGCCAGCGTGCCCTGGGCTGCGGCGCCGTCGAGGCCTATGTGGCCGACGCGTCCGACGAGTTCGCCAATGAATACTGCATGCCCACGCTGCAGGCCAACGCCCTCTACCAGGGCCACTACCCGCTGGTCTCGGCCATCTCCCGCCCGGTGATCGTCAAGCACCTGGTCAAGGCCGCCCGCGAATTCGGCGCCACCACCGTGGCGCACGGCTGCACCGGCAAGGGCAACGACCAGGTCCGCTTCGAGGTCGGCATCCAGACCCTGGGCCCGGACCTGAAGTGCATCGCCCCGGTCCGCGACCTGGCCCTGACCCGTGACAAGGCCATTGCCTTCGCCGAGGACAAGGGTCTGCCGATCGAGACCACCAAAAAGAACCCATACTCGATCGACCAGAACGTCTGGGGCCGCGCCGTCGAAACCGGCTACCTCGAAGACATCTGGAACGCCCCCACCAAGGACATCTACGACTACACCGCGACCCCGGAGTTCCCGCCGGCCCCGGATGAAGTCACCATCTCTTTCGACGCCGGTATTCCGGTCGCGATCGACGGCGTCAAGGTCACCCCGCTGCAGGCCATCCAGGAACTGAACCGCCGCGCCGGCGCCCAGGGCGTTGGCCGGATCGACGTCGTCGAGGACCGCCTCGTCGGCATCAAGTCCCGCGAAATCTACGAGGCCCCCGGCGCGATGGCGCTGATCACCGCCCACAAGCACCTCGAGGACATCACGATCGAGCGCGAGCAGGCCCGCTTCAAGGCGACCGTCGGCCAGCGCTGGGCCGAGCTGGTCTACGACGGCCAGTGGTTCTCCCCGCTCAAGCGCTCCCTGGACGCCTTCATCCTGGACACCCAGCGCTACGTCTCCGGCGACATTCGCATGGTGCTGCACGGCGGCCAGGCGATCGTCAACGGGCGCCGCTCCGAGACCTCGCTCTACGACTTCGACCTCGCCACCTACGACACCGGTGACACCTTCGACCAGTCGATGGCGCGCGGCTTCATCGAGCTGTGGGGCATGTCCGCCAAGGTTGCCTCCGGCCGCGACATCCGCGTCGCGGGAAAGTAATGGTCTCCGCAACAAATGAAGGTGCGCTGTGGGGCGGTCGGTTCGCCGGCGGCCCCGCGGACGCCCTCGCGGCGCTGAGCAAGTCCACGCACTTCGACTGGCGGCTGGCCCGCTACGACATTGCCGGGTCCAAGGCGCACGCCCGCGTGCTGCACACGGCCGGGCTGCTGGATGACTCCGAGCTGGAGGGCATGCTCGACGCCCTGGACCGGCTGGACGCGGACGTCGCCTCCGGCGCGTACACCCCGGCCGAGTCCGACGAGGACGTGCACGGTTCGCTGGAGCGCGGCCTGATCGAGCGCGCCGGCACGCAGCTCGGCGGCAAGCTCCGCGCCGGCCGGTCCCGCAACGACCAGGTCGCCACCTTGGGCCGGATGTTCCTGCGCGACCACGCCCGGATCATCGCCCGCGGCGTGCTCGCCACGATCGACGCGCTGATCGGCCAGGCCAAGGCCCACCAGGGCGTGGCCATGCCGGGCCGCACGCACCTGCAGCACGCCCAGCCGGTCCTGCTCAGCCACCACCTGCTGGCCCACGCCTGGGCGCTGCTGCGCGATGTGCAGCGGCTGGCGGACTGGGACAAGCGGGCGGCGGTCTCGCCCTACGGCTCCGGCGCCCTCGCCGGGTCCTCGCTGGGCCTGGACCCGGAGGCCGTTGCGGCGGACCTCGGCTTCGACTCGGCCACGCACAACTCGATCGACGGCACCGCCTCGCGCGATGTCTTCGCCGAGTTCGCCTGGGTCTCGGCCATGATCGGCGTGGACCTGTCCCGGGTCTCGGAGGAGGTGATCCTGTGGGCCACCAAGGAGTTCTCCTTCGTGACCCTGCACGATTCCTACTCCACCGGCTCCTCGATTATGCCGCAGAAGAAAAACCCGGACGTGGCCGAGCTGGCCCGCGGCAAGGCCGGCCGGCTGATCGGCGACCTCACCGGTTTGCTCGCCACCCTCAAGGGCCTACCGCTCGCGTACAACCGCGACCTGCAGGAGGACAAGGAACCGGTCTTCGACGCCGCCGACACCCTAGAGCTGCTGCTTCCGGCCGTGTCCGGCATGATCGCGACGCTGAAGTTCAACACCGAGCGGATGGAAGCCCTGGCGCCCCAGGGCTTCGCGCTGGCCACGGACATTGCCGAATGGCTGGTCCGGCAGGGCGTGCCGTTCCGCGAGGCGCACGAACTCTCCGGCGCGGCGGTCAAGCAGGCCGAAAGCCGCGACGTCGAACTCTGGGACCTGACGGACGAGGAATACGCGGCCATCTCGGAGCACCTGACCCCTGAGGTCCGCACGGTCCTGTCCACCGAGGGCTCGCTCAACAGCCGCAACTCCCAGGGCGGCACCGCGCCTGCCGCCGTCGAGCGCCAGCTGCTGGCCCTTGAGGCGGAGCTCGCCGCCGTGCGCGGGTACGCCGGCTAACCACCAGACGCTCCCTCACCTCCTGCAGCGTTTCCACCGACGCTCCTGCACTTCCTGCAGGAGCGTCGGTGTGTTTCCTGCCAAAGGTGAGGGAGCGTTGTGCGTTCGCAGCCGGACACCCCTCGGTAGCATGACGGCATGAGCGAATCGTTCCGCCAGTTCCTGCGTGCCCTGCCCGATTTCCCGGAGGTGCTCCCGGACTTCGACCCGGAGACGGCGCCCGAGGACCCCGCCGAGCTGTTCCGGCAGTGGCTCGCCGAGGCGCTGGCCGCCGGGGTTCCGCAGCCCAACGCCTGCAGCCTGGCCACCGCGGACGGGCAGGGGCGGCCGTCCTCGCGGATGCTGATCCTGAAGGACATCGACGCCGACGGCTGGCACTTCGCGACCTCCCGGGAGTCCCGCAAGGGGCTGGAGCTGGGCGCCAACCCGAATGCGGCGATGAATTTCTTCTGGCAGCAGCAGGGCCGCCAGGTCCGCGTCGCCGGAGACGTGGTGGAGCTCTCCGCGGAGGCCTCCGCCGCCGACTGGCAGGCCCGGCCCGGCGCCGACGGCAGCGAAAATCCAGCCTGGCAGCTCTATGCTCTGCGCCCGAGGGAGCTCGAATTCTGGCAGGCCCGGCACGACCGCCGGCATATCCGGCACCGCTACGGGCCGCGCTGAACGGCAAGCCCAGTTAATCCGGGTTAATCCGATCGCTCGGTTAGGATGGGCGCCATGACTTCAATCACCGCTGAAAACCTGCTGGACGAACTCCGCCGCGCCGCCGACGTCGTGACCGGAATCGCCGCGAAACTGCGCGAAGAAGACGTCCCGGCCGCCTCGGAGCTCCCGGGCTGGACCCGGGGACACGTCCTGGCCCACCTCGCTGGAATTGCCGACGCAATGGCCCGTCAGGTCGAATACGCGGCCCGCGGCGAAAGCATCGAACTGTACGACGGCGGCTTCGAGGGACGCACCCGCGCCATCGAACTGAGCGCCCGGCACAGCCTTGACCAGCACCGGGCCGACCTCGCGGCCGCCCTGGACCGGGCACTGGCTGCCTTTGGCGGGCTGGACGCGGCAGGCTGGCGCGAACCGATCAGCTACCGCGGCGGCGTGGTGTTCGACGGCGGCCTGGCCCTCTGGCGCGAACTCACCATCCACGCTACGGACCTCGGCACGGGCCGCGGTCCGGAAACCTGGAGCCGGCCGTTCTGCGAGCACCTCTTTGAATTCCTCGCCGCCCGAGTGCCCGAGGGGGAGAGGTTCGTGCTTCAGCCGCTCGGCCTGCCCTCCGTCGCGCTCGGCGCCGCGGGCGGGCGCTCGACCGTGATCAACGGCATGCTCACCGACATCGCGGCGTGGCTCGCCGGGCGCACCCCCACCTTGGGCAGCCTGCGCGCTACGGCCGCAGCCGACGGCGTTGAGCTGCCCGCGCTGCTGCCCTGGCCCGCGGGCGTCCCCGTCACCAAGTAGGCCCGTCACCAACGAGGTCCGGGGCCAACCAGAATCAGGCCTGCGGCACCGGCGCCAGCTCCCGTTCGCGGTCCAGCAGGCTCTCCTTGATCGCCAGTCCCCAGCGGAAACCGCCCAGGCTGCCGTCGGTCCGGATCACCCGGTGGCACGGCACAAACAGGGCAGCCGCGTTGAAGGCGCAGGCACTGGCCGCCGCCCGGACCGCCCTGGCGTTGCCCGACAGCTCCGCATACTCGGTGTACGTCACCGGATGTCCCGGGGCGACGGTCCGGAGAACGTCCCAGGCGTGGCTGCGGAACGGCCCGGATTTCTGCAGCACCGGCACCTCCATGGCGGCCGCGGGGTTGCCCGCGTAGAACTCCTCGACGGCGGCCGAGATCCCGCCCAGCTCCGCGACCGGTTCGTAGCCGCCGGGCAGCAGCTCGGCATGGATCTGGCCGGTGAGCTCGCCGGGCACCGCGGTCCAGCCGGAGGCCAGCACGGCACCGTCGCGGGCAATGATGGTGAACGGGCCGTCGGGCGTGTCCATGGTCAAGAGCTGGGCGTTCATTGCGTCACTTTCTTCGGGGCAGTTGTTCTGGTCCGTGCGGTCCTGGTGCGGGCTGCGGACTGGGCCGCGGCGGCCGCGCGCCAGAGGTGCATGGTGGCGTAGGAACGCCAGGGGCTCAGCTCCCGGAAATCGGGGGAGAGCGGATCGGGGGAGAGCGGAACGGGCGGCAACGAATCGGGCGCGATCGAATCCGGGGCGGTCGCCTGGGCGAGCGAACGGATGCCGTTACGCACGGCCGCGTCGTTGGCCAGGAACACGTCCGGGGCACCGAGTATGCGCATCGCGACGTACCCCACGGTCCAGGGCCCGACGCCGGGCAGCGGCAGGAGCTTGGCCTGCAGCCCGGCCAGGTCGTCGCCGTAGCCGAAGTCCAGCTCGCCCGCGGCCATCGCCGCTGCGGCGCCGCGGAGGGAATCGATGCGGCGCTGCGGCCCGCGGAGCAGCTGGAACCCGCCGTCCGCGATCTCGGCCGCCGTCGGAAAGATCCGGTCCAGTCCGTCCGCAGGGACCAGACTCGCGATGCCGCACGCCGAGAGCTGGACCAGCGCGGTCCTGGCCGCCGCCACGGTGATCTGCTGGCCGATCATGGCGCGGATCAGTAGTTCCTGCGGATCGACGGCGCCGGGCATCCGCATGCCCGGCACGGCCGCGACACTGGCGGCCAGGCGCGGATCGGCCCCCAGCGCTCCGTCGATGGCGACGGGGTCGGCGTCGAGGTCCAGCAGGCGGCGGACCCGGCTGAGCAGCGAGGCCAGGTCCCGCAGGTCCACGGCCCCGATGCTGAGCCTGATGGGGCGCCCGGGAGCGTCGGCGTCGTACTCCACCCGGAAGCGGGCGTCCCCGTGGGCAAGCCGCAGCGTCCGGGCGTAGGAGGACGACGAACCGTCCTCGATCCCGGGAATGGCACGTACGGCGAGGAACTCAAAGACGCCCGGATCAAAAGGCTCCCGGTAGGGCAGGTTCAGCGTCAGGGCCGTGGAGGACACCGTGGTCCGGGCCGGGGCGTGCTGGTGCCGGGCCGTGGCCCGCAGCTCCGAGGGGGTCATGGCGAAGACTTCGGCGATGGTCTCGTTGAACTGGCGCACGCTGCTGAACCCGGCGGCGAAGGCGATGTCGGCGGCCTTCATCGGGGTGGAGACCAGCAGGGTGCGGGCGGTCTGGGCGCGGCTGGCTCGGGCCAGGGACAGCGGGCCGGCGCCGAGTTCGTGACTGAGGATCCTGTTGAGCTGGCGCGAAGAGTAGCCCAGCCGGGATGCCAGCCCCTCGACACCGTCCCGGTTGATCACGCCGTCGTTGATCAGCCGCATGGCCCGGCCCGCGATGTCCGAGCGCAGGTTCCACGCCGGCGTACCGGGGACCGCCTCGGGCAGGCAGCGCTTGCAGGCCCGGTAGCCGGCGTCGTGCGCGGCAGCGGAAGTCTCGTAAAACGTGACGTTGTCCGCCTTGGGCGTCCGTGCGGGGCACGAGGGCCGGCAATAGATGCCGGTGGTCCGGACAGCGGTGTAGAACTGCCCGTCGAAACGGGTGTCCCGGGCGTCGATCGCCCGGTAGCGCTGCCAGAAGTCCATGGCTCCATCCTGCCAGCTACCAGTCGGTCCCTGCTAGCGGAAATCGGACACGGCCGTGGAGGACCGGCCACAGCCAGCACCCTGGGTTTGTTAAAGTCGGAGGATGGATTCGCGCCTGACGCCGGAGGCCCTTCGCGGGCTGCTGTCCGCCGACGCCCGCACCGTGGCACCGCTGCTGCTCGGCGCGGTTCTCACGCATGAGAGCCACGGCGGCCCGGTGTCCGTGCGGATCACCGAGGTCGAGGCCTACCTGGGCCCGGAGGACTCGCTCCACCCGGATCCCGGCTCGCACACCTTCCGCGGCCAGACCCGGCGGAACGCGCCGATGTTCGGCCCGGCCGGGCATCTCTACGTGTATTTCACCTACGGCATGCACCACTGCGCCAACATCGTCTGCGGCCCCGAGGGCGTCGCCTCCGCCTTGCTGCTGCGCGCCGGCGAGGTCGTGGCGGGGGAGGACCTGGCGCTGGCCCGGCGGCCGACGTCGAAGGCCCCCAAGGACCTGGCCAGCGGCCCCGCCCGCTTCGCTACGGCCCTGGGACTGACGACGGCGGACAGCGGCCGCGACGCGCTCGGCCCGCCGTTCCGGCTCGAGCTGCCGGCCGAACCGGCGTCGGACGTCAGCTCCGGGCCGCGGGTGGGCGTTTCCGGCGCCGGCGGCAGCGACGACTACCCCTGGCGCTTCTGGCTCAGCGGCGACCCGACGGTCTCCCGTTACAAGGCCGCGAAGGTCCGGACGGCGTAGCCGGCCGGCACCGCAAACGGGGCCAGGCGGGAGCGCAAGCCCTCGCGTACCCCGGGCCACTCCTCGGCAAGGATCGAAAAGACGGCGGTGTTCGAGCGGCCGCCGTCCTGCGCGGTCCGGTGTCCGCGCAGGACCCCCTCGAACTGCGCGCCCAGGCGCTCGATAGCCGCGGCGCTGCGCAGGTTCGTGGCGTCGCAGCGGAAGGCAACGCGGTGCACGCCGAGCACCTCGAACGCGTAGCCAAGCAGCATGTTCTTGCTCGCCGCGTTGACGTGGCTACCCCAGAACTGGCGGCCGAAGAACGTGCCCCCGATCTCGATCCGCTGCTGGGAGGGGACGTAGTCGCACAGGGAGGTGGTGCCCAGCAGCGCCCCGGTCCGCTGGTCCAGCACGGCAAACGGGAGAACGCCCGGATCCTCGAGCCGCGCACGGAACAAATCGGCCAGCTCCGCAGCGTCCCGCGGCCGGACCGCGGCCATGCCGGCCCACAGCTGCGGATCCACAAAGTCAAAGAGCGCCGAAGCGTGCCGCGGCGAGAGCGGAACCGCGCAGACGCCGTGTCCGGACAAGGCAATGTCGTGCTGCATTGCAGTATTGAATCACCGCGGCCGGACCCGGGAAACGGCAAAACGGCGCCCTCCCCGTGAACAGTAGGCAACGCCTTGGTGGCCGTGCGGGGCGCCCGGACGGGCCGGCGGTTTGGCGCCAACGCGTAAGGTGGACGGGTGAATCCAAGCCGAGACCTACACCAAGCCAACCCCGCCGGCCAGCCCGGCCACAGCGCACCCATCGCCCCGGGCGTGCCGGTGCAGGAGCTGATTGCCAGCCTCTGTGCCACCGTCCCGGACTATCCCAAGCCCGGCATCGTCTTCAAGGACCTGACCCCGGTCTTCGCCGACGGCGGCGCGCTCAAGGCCATGGTCGACGCGCTGGTTGAACCCTTCCGCGGGCAGTTCGACGCCGTCGCCGGCGTGGAGGCCCGCGGCTTCCTGCTCGCCGCGGCCGCGGCCTACGCGACCGGGACCGGCGTCGTCACCGTCCGCAAGACCGGCAAGCTGCCCCGCGAAGTCATCTCCGAGGACTACTCACTGGAGTACGGCACCGCCACCCTGGAGCTGCACAGCGCGGATCTCGTGCCGGGCACCCGGGTGCTGATCCTCGACGACGTCCTCGCCACCGGCGGCACCCTGGGCGCGGCCGCCCGCCTCTTCGAACGCTGCGGCGTCGAGGTAGCCGGCGTCGGTGTGGTGATGGAACTCGCCGAGCTGAACGGGCGGGCCGCCCTCGCCGGACACCGCATCCACTCCCTGCTGGGCCTGTAGCCGGAGGCCGGGCGCCACGCCCGGGCACGCACCGGCACGCCCGGGCCCTGCGACTGGACGGGTGCCGCCGCCTCGGTAGAATGCCTGACAAAAGTGCGGCCGGAAGAAAACCGACATATTTCGGGAGCGATCGCCGAAATCGCTGTAGAATGGTTGGTCTGTCTTTTTCAATAGGGGAACGCTCGATGCACGACGCTGATTTGGCCCATGAACGCGACTATGTGGCCGGCTTGTACGCCCGGCTGGATGAGCTGCGGGCGGAAAAGCGCGCCCAGCTGGCCCAGGTCCGCCGCGCCGGCGCCGTGGGCACCATGCAGAACGTCTCCGAGCGGGACGCGTTCGCCGCGCTCTACGAGGACCGCCTCGCCCAGCTCGACGCCGTCGACGACCGCCTTGTGTTCGGCCGCCTCGACCTGGACTCCGGCGAAGCCCAGTACATCGGGCGCATTGGCCTGACCACCGAGGACCTGCAGCGGCTCATGGTGGACTGGCGGGCCCCCGAGGCCGGCCACTTCTACCAGGCCACGGCTTTCGACCGGCAGGGCGTACGCCGCCGCCGGCACCTGATCCTGCAGGGCCGCGAGGTCAAGGCGATCGAGGATGACGTGCTGGACGCCGACCTGCTGGCGGACAACGACTCCCTGCAGGGCGAGGGCGCACTGCTCGCCGCGCTGAACTCCAAGCGCACCGGCCGGATGTCGGACATCGTCGGGACCATCCAGTCCGAGCAGGACCGGATCATCCGCTCCTCGATCTCCGGCGCCCTGGTGGTGCAGGGCGGCCCCGGCACGGGCAAGACCGCCGTCGCGCTGCACCGTGCCGCGTACCTGCTCTACACCCACCGGGACCGGCTCAAGACTGCCGGCGTACTGCTGGTGGGCCCGTCGTCGTCGTTTATGAACTACATCGAACGGGTGCTGCCGTCCCTAGGCGAGACCGGCGTTGTGATGGCCAGCCTGGGCCGGCTGATGCCGGGCATTCACGCCGTCGCCGAGGACGACGCCGATGTCGCGGCGATCAAGGGCCGGCTCGACATGGCCGAGGTGGTGGCCAACGCCGTCGCCAACCGGCAGCGGATCCCGGCCGAAAACCGCATCCTCGAGGTGGACGGGCGCAAACTGGTGCTGACGCCGCGCCAGGTGCGCCGTGCCCGGGAAAAGGCCCGCGCCACCGGCAAGCCGCACAACGAGGCCCGGGTCTCCTTCGTCAAGATCCTGCTGCGGGAACTGACCGAGCAGATGACCGAGCTGGTCGAGGCCGGCAGCATCGGCAACAACGCCGACCGCTCCTACCTCGCCGAGGACGTCCGCTCGGCGCGGGACGTCCGCGTGGCCCTGAACCTGTGCTGGATGCCGATGACACCGGAAAAGCTCGTCGGGGAACTGCTGAGCAAGCCCGCCATCCTGGCAGCCTGCACCCCGAACCTCAGCCAGGCCGAGCGCGAGCTGTTGCTGCGGCCCGCCGGTTCGCCCTGGACCGAGGCCGATGTGCCGCTGCTGGACGAGGCCGCGGAACTTCTTGGTGAACTGGACCCGGCCGCCGGCCGCGGCCTGGCCCAGCAGGAGCACGACCGTGCCCGCGACCTCGCCAACGCCAAGCAGACGCTGGTCAACATGGAAACTGCCGGGGTGGATGTGCTGATCTCGGCCGAGGAACTGGTGGACCAGAACCAGGAGCGCGAGGGCCGGCTGACCGCGGCCGAGCGCGCCACGAGCGACCGCACCTGGGCATTCGGGCACATTGTGGTGGACGAGGCGCAGGAGCTCTCGCCCATGCAGTGGCGCCTGCTGGTGCGCCGCTGCCCGTTGAAGTCCTTCACGATCGTCGGCGACATCGCCCAGACGAGCTCAGTGGCCGGAGCCAAGTCCTGGCAGAGCGCCCTGGCCCCGATGTTCGGGGACCGCTGGCAGCTTGAGGAACTCACCGTCAACTACCGCACCCCGGCCCAGATCGCCGAAGCGGCGGTCCGGATGGCCAACGCCGCCGGACTCGTCGTCTCCGCCCCGAAGGCCGTCCGCGACGGCCGCTGGTCACCGGTGATCGACCGGGTCGAGCCGGGCACCATCGTCGACCGGCTCCTGGAGGTCCTCCCCGAGGAGCTGGACGCGCTCGACGGCGGCCTGTTGGCGGTCATTGCCGACGGCGGGCTCCTGCCGGAGGCCACCGCCGCGCTGCGCGGCGCCTACGGCCGCCGCGTTGGTACCGGGGCGGGCAGCTACGAGCAGGACATTGTGGTGATCAGCCCCCGCGAGGCCAAGGGACTGGAGTTCGACGGCGTTGTGGTGCTGGAACCGTCCGCCATGCTCAACCACGAGCACGGCAAGGTGGGGGATCTGTACGTGGCGATGACCCGGCCCACCCAGCGCCTGCGCCTGATCGCCGCCGCCGGCGTGCCGGCCGGCATCGAAGACGAAGGCCGCGGTCCGCGCAGCTAGCCCCCTGGCGGTCCGGCATCGGGCGTGACGGGACGTTCCGTCACGTCCCGGGGCGAGGCCTTCGGGCCCGGGCGTTCCTGCTAACTTAGATTCCGTGTCCCAGCTAAATGATCTTCAGTCCCAGCAGAACGACCCCGGCTTTGCCAATATCTGGCAGGAGCTGAAATGGCGCGGCCTCGTCCACGTATCCACGGATGAGGCGGAGCTGGAGAAGCTGCTCGCCGGCGACCCCGTGACCTACTACTGCGGCTTCGATCCCACGGCGCCGAGCCTGCACCTCGGAAACCTCGTGCAACTGCTGCTGATGCGCCGGCTCCAGCTGGCCGGGCACAAACCCCTGGGGCTGGTGGGAGGCTCCACCGGACTGATCGGAGACCCGCGGCAGACCGCTGAACGCGTGCTCAACACCCCCGAGACCGTGGCCGAATGGGTCGGCCGGCTGCAGGGCCAGGTCCAGCGCTTCCTCAGCTTCGACGGCGAGAACGCGGCCCGGATGGTGAACAACCTCGACTGGACCGCCCCGCTGAGCGCCATCGATTTCCTGCGCGGCATCGGCAAGCACTTCCGCGTCGGCACCATGATCAAAAAGGACATCGTGGCAACCCGCCTGAACTCGGACGAGGGCATCAGCTACACCGAGTTCAGCTACCAGATCCTGCAGGGCATGGACTACCTGCAGCTGTTCCGTGACTACGGCTGCGTCCTGCAGACCGGCGGCTCGGACCAGTGGGGCAACCTCACCAGCGGCACGGACCTGATCCGCAAGGTTGAGGGCAAGCACGTGCATGCCCTGGGCACCCCGCTGATCACCAACTCGGACGGCACTAAATTCGGTAAGAGCGAGGGCAACGCGATCTGGCTGGACGCCGACATGTGCAGCCCCTACGCCTTCTACCAGTTCTGGCTCAACACTGCCGACGCCGACGTCGCGGCCCGGCTCAAGGTCTTCACCTTCCTCAGCCGGGCCGAGATCGAAGCCCTTGAAACCTCGGTGGCTGAGCGCCCGTTCGCCCGCGAAGGCCAGCGCAAACTCGCCTACGAGGTGACTTCGCTGGTGCACGGCGTGGAAGCTACGGAGAAAGTCATTGCGGCCTCGGCTGCAGTGTTCGGCGGGGGAGACCTGACGGTCCTGGATGCGGCAAGCCTGCAGGCAGCGACCGCGGAGCTGCCCTCCGCCACCGTTGACGGGTCCGGCCTCGGCATCATCGACCTGCTGGTGGCCACCGGTCTGTCCGAAAGCAAGTCCGCGGCACGGCGGACCGTCGGAGAGGGCGGCGCCTACGTGAACAACACCAAGATCTCCGACCCCGACGCCGTCATCGCCCCCGCGGAACTTCTGCACGGCCGGTTCCTGCTGCTGCGCCGCGGCAAGAAGAACCTGGCAACCGTGGAGGTTTCCGGCGTCTAGCCGGCAGGTACCCCGGGGCTTGGTTACGCCTCCAGCACGCTCCCCTCGGGCCGATTTGCACGGCCGGAGGGGAGCGTGTAATGTTTTCTGAGTCGCCGCCGCTGAGTGGTGACAAACCCCCAACAAAGAGAAGCAATTCTTCTTGCACACGATGCGGGAAATCGAAATTGCTTCGTATTTTGCTGGGCGGATTCGCTTCCACAGAGTGAATTCCGGGAAAACTTCCGGGTTTGCAAAGTGGAAATGAATGAAATAAGCTAAATACATCGCAGCGAAGAAAAAGCGAAACAAATAGAATTCACGATGTGAATTGTTTCGGCAAGTATTCGAATGTGTCTGTTGTTTGAGAACTCAATAGTGTGCCAAGTTTGTTGATACCAATTTTTTGTATTGAATTGGTTGATTGTGCCGGATTGTCCACCCCGTGGATGGTCTGGTGTTTTTAGCTGGTTTCAAATTTTGTGCAGTGTGTGTTCCCGTTTTCCCGGGGGCGGATGCTGTGTCTGTTTTTCTTCAACGGAGAGTTTGATCCTGGCTCAGGATGAACGCTGGCGGCGTGCTTAACACATGCAAGTCGAACGATGATCCCAGCTTGCTGGGGGATTAGTGGCGAACGGGTGAGTAACACGTGAGTAACCTGCCCTTAACTCTGGGATAAGCCTGGGAAACTGGGTCTAATACCGGATATGACTCCTCATCGCATGGTGGGGGGTGGAAAGCTTTATTGTGGTTTTGGATGGACTCGCGGCCTATCAGCTTGTTGGTGAGGTAATGGCTCACCAAGGCGACGACGGGTAGCCGGCCTGAGAGGGTGACCGGCCACACTGGGACTGAGACACGGCCCAGACTCCTACGGGAGGCAGCAGTGGGGAATATTGCACAATGGGCGCAAGCCTGATGCAGCGACGCCGCGTGAGGGATGACGGCCTTCGGGTTGTAAACCTCTTTCAGTAGGGAAGAAGCGAAAGTGACGGTACCTGCAGAAGAAGCGCCGGCTAACTACGTGCCAGCAGCCGCGGTAATACGTAGGGCGCAAGCGTTATCCGGAATTATTGGGCGTAAAGAGCTCGTAGGCGGTTTGTCGCGTCTGCCGTGAAAGTCCGGGGCTCAACTCCGGATCTGCGGTGGGTACGGGCAGACTAGAGTGATGTAGGGGAGACTGGAATTCCTGGTGTAGCGGTGAAATGCGCAGATATCAGGAGGAACACCGATGGCGAAGGCAGGTCTCTGGGCATTAACTGACGCTGAGGAGCGAAAGCATGGGGAGCGAACAGGATTAGATACCCTGGTAGTCCATGCCGTAAACGTTGGGCACTAGGTGTGGGGGACATTCCACGTTTTCCGCGCCGTAGCTAACGCATTAAGTGCCCCGCCTGGGGAGTACGGCCGCAAGGCTAAAACTCAAAGGAATTGACGGGGGCCCGCACAAGCGGCGGAGCATGCGGATTAATTCGATGCAACGCGAAGAACCTTACCAAGGCTTGACATGAACCGGTAATACCTGGAAACAGGTGCCCCGCTTGCGGTCGGTTCACAGGTGGTGCATGGTTGTCGTCAGCTCGTGTCGTGAGATGTTGGGTTAAGTCCCGCAACGAGCGCAACCCTCGTTCCATGTTGCCAGCGCGTAATGGCGGGGACTCATGGGAGACTGCCGGGGTCAACTCGGAGGAAGGTGGGGACGACGTCAAATCATCATGCCCCTTATGTCTTGGGCTTCACGCATGCTACAATGGCCGGTACAAAGGGTTGCGATACTGTGAGGTGGAGCTAATCCCAAAAAGCCGGTCTCAGTTCGGATTGGGGTCTGCAACTCGACCCCATGAAGTCGGAGTCGCTAGTAATCGCAGATCAGCAACGCTGCGGTGAATACGTTCCCGGGCCTTGTACACACCGCCCGTCAAGTCACGAAAGTTGGTAACACCCGAAGCCGGTGGCCTAACCCCTTGTGGGAGGGAGCTGTCGAAGGTGGGACTGGCGATTGGGACTAAGTCGTAACAAGGTAGCCGTACCGGAAGGTGCGGCTGGATCACCTCCTTTCTAAGGAGCACCTACAACAACCCCGCCCCGCGTTTCGTGGGTGTGGTGGTGTTGTCAGGAGTAACGCCCGTTGCGCAGACGCAAGTTCTGCGGCGGGTGCTCACGGGTGGAATATCAACAAATAGCGGCCGCTGCGTTTCCTCCGGCACCCAGTACGGAACCACCCTTGTGTGGGTCCTGGAACGGTGTGTGAGGGTTCGGGCGGTTTAGTGTTTGGCACACTGTTGGGTCCTGAGACAACAGGACCGGTTGCTACGGCCTTCGGGTGGTGGTGTCCGGGACTTGTGTTTCTGGTTTCCCGGCTGCGACGTTTCATGCACCGTGTGGGTCCTTTGGGGTCCGGGTGTGTGGGGTGTGTGGTACGGGGTTGTTGTTTGAGAACTACATAGTGGACGCGAGCATCTTTTATAAGAAGCAATTTCCAAGAATATGAACCTGGATCTGGCTGCGCGTGATGGTGTCACTCTTTTGGGGTGGTGTTGTTGGGTGTGGTTGGTTTCGTGGTTCTCTCGAAATTACTCCTTGATCTTTTGTGGTCAAGTTTTTAAGAGCACACGGTGGATGCCTTGGCATTAGGAGCCGAAGAAGGACGTAGGAATCTGCGATAAGCCTGGGGGAGTCGATAACCGGACTGTGATCCCAGGGTGTCCGAATGGGGAAACCCCGCCAGACGCGCGAGTGATCTGGTGACCCGCATCTGAACACATAGGGTGCGTGGAGGGAACGCGGGGAAGTGAAACATCTCAGTACCCGCAGGAAGAGAAAACAATAGTGATTCCGTTAGTAGTGGCGAGCGAACGCGGATCAGGCTAAACCGTTCCATGTGTGATAGCCGGCGGGCGTTGCATGGTCGGGGTTGTGGGACTTTCCGTTCTGTCTCTGCCGGGACAGTGGGGTGAGAGCATGTACATAGGTGAACGGTCTTGAAAGGCCGGCCAGAGAGGGTGTGAGCCCCGTAACCGAAATGTAGTGTGCCGCCTGGGAAGTATCCCAAGTAGCACGGGGCCCGAGAAATCCCGTGCGAATCTGTCAGGACCACCTGATAAGCCTAAATACTCCCTAATGACCGATAGCGGACCAGTACCGTGAGGGAAAGGTGAAAAGTACCCCGGGAGGGGAGTGAAACAGTACCTGAAACCGTGTGCTTACAATCCGTCGGAGCCTCCTTGTAGGGGTGACGGCGTGCCTTTTGAAGAATGAGCCTGCGAGTTAGTGTTACGTCGCGAGGTTAACCCGTGTGGGGAAGCCGTAGCGAAAGCGAGTCTGAACAGGGCGTTGCAGTGGCGTGATCTAGACCCGAAGCGAAGTGATCTACCCATGGCCAGGTTGAAGCGACGGTAAGACGTCGTGGAGGACCGAACCCACTTCAGTTGAAAATGGAGGGGATGAGCTGTGGGTAGGGGTGAAAGGCCAATCAAACTTCGTGATAGCTGGTTCTCCCCGAAATGCATTTAGGTGCAGCGTTGCGTGTTTCTTACCGGAGGTAGAGCTACTGGATGGCTAATGGGCCCTACAAGGTTACTGACGTCAGCCAAACTCCGAATGCCGGTAAGTGAGAGCGCAGCAGTGAGACTGTGGGGGATAAGCTTCATAGTCGAGAGGGAAACAGCCCAGACCACCAACTAAGGCCCCTAAGCGTGTGCTAAGTGGGAAAGGATGTGGAGTTGCGAAGACAACCAGGAGGTTGGCTTAGAAGCAGCCATCCTTAAAAGAGTGCGTAATAGCTCACTGGTCAAGTGATTCCGCGCCGACAATGTAGCGGGGCTCAAGTACACCGCCGAAGTTGTGGCATTCAGATAGTAGCTAAGCCCTTGTGGTTCAGGCGTCTGGATGGGTAGGGGAGCGTCGTGTGGGCAGTGAAGTCGCGGTGGAAACCAGCGGTGGAGCCTACACGAGTGAGAATGCAGGCATGAGTAGCGAAAGACGGGTGAGAAACCCGTCCGCCGAATGATCAAGGGTTCCAGGGTCAAGCTAATCTGCCCTGGGTAAGTCGGGACCTAAGGCGAGGCCGACAGGCGTAGTCGATGGACAACGGGTTGATATTCCCGTACCGGCGAAAAACCGCCCATGCTGAACAGGGGATACTAACCGCCCGAGACCTGCCCGACACCCCTTGTGGGTGAAGGGTTTTGGTGGAGCGCGGGACCGAAACCTGGGAGGCAAGCGTATTAACAGGTGTGACGCAGGAAGGTAGCCGAGCCGGGCGATGGTTGTCCCGGTCTAAGGATGTAGGGCGAACGGTAGGCAAATCCGCCGTTCATGATGCCTGAGACCCGACGGGACCCCCGTATGGGGGGATTCGGTGATCCTATGCTGCCTAGAAAAGCATCGACGCGAGGTTTTAGCCGCCCGTACCCCAAACCGACACAGGTGATCAGGTAGAGAATACTAAGGCGATCGAGAGAATTATGGTTAAGGAACTCGGCAAAATGCCCCCGTAACTTCGGGAGAAGGGGGGCCCCTATCGTGATGGACACTTGCTGTCCGGAGCGTGCAGGGGCCGCAGAGACCAGGGGGAAGCGACTGTTTACTAAAAACACAGGTCCGTGCGAAGTCGCAAGACGATGTATACGGACTGACTCCTGCCCGGTGCTGGAAGGTTAAGAGGACCGGTTAGCCGCAAGGCGAAGCTGAGAATTTAAGCCCCAGTAAACGGCGGTGGTAACTATAACCATCCTAAGGTAGCGAAATTCCTTGTCGGGTAAGTTCCGACCTGCACGAATGGAGTAACGACTTCCCCGCTGTCTCAACCATAAACTCGGCGAAATTGCAGTACGAGTAAAGATGCTCGTTACGCGCAGCAGGACGGAAAGACCCCGAGACCTTTACTATAGTTTGGTATTGGTGTTCGGAGTGGCTTGTGTAGGATAGGTGGGAGACGTTGAAGCCCGGACGCCAGTTCGGGTGGAGTCATCGTTGAAATACCACTCTGGTCACTTTGGACATCTAACTTCGGCCCGTAATCCGGGTCAGGGACAGTGCCTGATGGGTAGTTTAACTGGGGCGGTTGCCTCCTAAAAAGTAACGGAGGCGCCCAAAGGTTCCCTCAGCCTGGTTGGCAATCAGGTGTCGAGTGTAAGTGCACAAGGGAGCTTGACTGTGAGAGAGACATCTCGAGCAGGGACGAAAGTCGGGACTAGTGATCCGGCGGTACATTGTGGAATGGCCGTCGCTCAACGGATAAAAGGTACCTCGGGGATAACAGGCTGATCTTGCCCAAGAGTCCATATCGACGGCATGGTTTGGCACCTCGATGTCGGCTCGTCGCATCCTGGGGCTGGAGTAGGTCCCAAGGGTTGGGCTGTTCGCCCATTAAAGCGGTACGCGAGCTGGGTTTAGAACGTCGTGAGACAGTTCGGTCCCTATCCGCTGCGCGCGCAGGAAATTTGAGAAGGGCTGTCCTTAGTACGAGAGGACCGGGACGGACGAACCTCTGGTGTGTCAGTTGTACTGCCAAGTGCACCGCTGATTAGCTACGTTCGGATGGGATAACCGCTGAAAGCATCTAAGCGGGAAGCTCGCTTCGAGATGAGATTTCCATACACCTTGCGTGTGAGAGGCCCCCAGCCAGACCACTGGGTTGATAGGCCGGATGTGGAAGCGAGGACTAACGACTCGTGAAGCTGACCGGTACTAATAGGCCGATAACTTACACCACACACCCCTCCCGCGAACCAACATCAAAAGGGGTTCGCACCACGGGAAGGGTACAAAGAAACAAGACTGCTTGCGTCCACTATGTGGTTCCCAAACAACAAACCCGTCGCCAGACGAAACGTTGCACAGGAACCAAAACAACTGAATACAACACCACAAGTTGTAACCACAGATTTCCCACCCCAGGCCCCCGGCCAGGGCGCGGACACAGGGTTACGGCGGTCATAGCGTGGGGGAAACGCCCGGTCCCATTCCGAACCCGGAAGCTAAGACCCACAGCGCCGATGGTACTGCACCCGGGAGGGTGTGGGAGAGTAGGTCACCGCCGGAACATCATTGAGGTCGAGAGCCTCCAACCACCAGGTTGGAGGCTCTCCCCCTTTAACCCCCAAACCACCCACCGAACCCTCCCGCAGATCCTGCCGGCACGACAGAAACCCTCCCGCAGCACGGGCAAGTACCCGAAAGATCCTTCCAGTGCCGCACCGTCATTAGACTCGGGGGCTTGCCGTGTCGCCAGGGTTGTGAGACTTGACACCGCGCAGGCTTAAAGCCCTGCGGCCGTTAGCCCGGTGCGGGCGTCTCGCCTAGAATTGATTGAGATGTACGGACTTCGAAGCGCTTGATTTCGGGTTGCGTAGCGAACGAAACACGGAAACAGAGCGGCTGCGATTGCGCCAGTGGTCAGCTCATAACAGGAGGAATCCACCATGGCTGAGCACAACGACGGCAACCGAGGCGGCAACGACCGCGGCAACTTCGGCGGCGGACGCAACTCCGGCGGCGGGGGATTCCGAGGGACGAACAACTCCGGCGGAAACCCCCGCGGCTTCCGTGGCAGGGATGACCGTTCGGAGGGCTCGCGCCCGTCATACAACGACCGTGATCGTAAGCCGTTTGGTGATCGTCCGGCGCGTGAGGGTGGTGAGCGTCGAAGCTTCGGTGGTGATCGTGATCGTAAGCCGTTCAGCGGTGGTGGCGATCGTGATCGTAAGCCGTTCAGCGGTGGCGGCGATCGTGATCGTAAGCCGTTCAGCGGTGGTGGTGATCGTGATCGTAAGCCATTCGGCGGTGGCGGCGATCGTGACCGTAAGCCATTCGGCGGTGGTGGTGATCGTGATCGTAAGCCGTTCAGCGGTGGTGGTGATCGTGATCGGAAGCCGTTTGGTGATCGTCCGTCGCGTGAGGGTGGTGAGCGTCGAAGCTTCGGTGGTGATCGTGATCGTAAGCCATTCAGCGGTGGTGGTGATCGTGATCGTAAGCCGTTTGGTGATCGTCCGTCGCGTGAGGGTGGCGAGCGTCGAAGCTTCGGTGGCGACCGTGACCGCAAGCCCTTCAGCGGCGGCGGCGACCGCGACCGTAAGCCGTTTGGTGATCGTCCGTCGCGTGAGGGTGGCGAGCGTCGCAGCTTCGGTGGCGATCGTGACCGCAAGCCCTTCAGCGGCGGCGACAACCGCAAACCCTTTGGCAACCGGGAAGACCGTCCGGCCCGCAGCTTCGACCGCGGCGA
The DNA here is from genome assembly GCF_007858535.1 of Arthrobacter sp. UKPF54-2. Taxonomy (NCBI): domain Bacteria; kingdom Bacillati; phylum Actinomycetota; class Actinomycetes; order Micrococcales; family Micrococcaceae; genus Arthrobacter; species Arthrobacter sp. UKPF54-2. The sequence continues at coordinate 3,370,818 of NZ_CP040174.1, read as the reverse complement.
CTCCGGCCCCCGCCAGTTCGGCCGCGACCGCGCCGAAGACCGTCCGGTCCGCGAGCCCAACGCCAAGGACCTGCGCAGCGCCAACCGCCCGGACCGTGAGCGTTCCCCCCAGATCGACGAGGACGTCACTGGTAAGGAATTGGACCGCGCCACGCAGCACCAGATCAAGACCTTGGAGGACAACAGCGCCGAATGGGTGGCCCGCCACCTCGTGATGGCCGGCCGCCTCATCGACGATGAACCCGAACTCGCCTTCCAACACGCCCTTGCCGCCAGCCGCCGCGGGGGTCGCCTGGCAGCGGTCCGCGAAGCTGTTGGCCTGACCGCCTACGCCGCCGGGCACTACGGCGAGGCGCTGCGCGAGTTCCGCACCTACCGGCGGATCAGCGGGTCCAACATGCACCTGCCAGTCATGGCCGACTGCGAACGCGGCCTGGGCCGCCCGGACCGGGCACTGGACATGGCCCGCTCCGAAGAAGCCAAGGACCTTGACGCTCCGGGCAAGGTGGAGCTGGCCATCGTCGCCGCGGGTGCCCGAACCGACCTCGGCCAGTTGGACGCCGCGGTCTCCGAGCTGGAGATTGTCCAGCTCGACATCAACCGCGCCTTCTCCTACAGCCCCCGGCTCTTCCGCGCCTACGCCGATGCCCTGACGGCAGCCGGCCGTGACGCCGAAGCCGGAAAGTGGCAGCGCCAGGCGGTCGTCGCCGAGAATGCTCTTGGCCTCGGCGTCGACGAGGACCCGGACATCATTGACCTCGGCTGGGACGAGGAAGAGGAAGCGCGCGAGGAGGAGCAGCGCCGCCGGATCCTGCGGGAGCAGGCTGCCCAGCAGTCAGCCGCAGCCGCCGGCGAGCCCGCACCCAAGTCGGCAAGCGCCGAAGCGGTCGCCGGTCTCCCGGAAACCGGAGTGCCGGCGTCAGCGGCGCAGGATATCGACGCCGGCTCCGACGACGAAGAGCCGGACTTCTTTGAGTCCAACGACGCCGAATCCGATGACGATTCGGTTGAAGCCGACGAACTTGAGGCGGACGAACTGGAGACCGGAGACGCCCACAGCGACGACTCCCGCGTTCCGGAACGCGCCGAGGACTAGGCAACCATGGCCGAAGTTGAGCTGATTTCCAGGTTCGATGCGCTGCTGGCCGATCTGGACGGCGTCGTGTACGCCGGCCCGCAGGCCATCCCCGGCGCCGTGGAGTCGCTGCAGCGGCTTAGTGGCGTCGGCGTAGGACTGGGCTACGTGACGAACAACGCCTCCCGGTCGCCCGCGGAGGTGGCGCAGCACCTGCGCGAGCTCGGCGCCCCAGCTGAGGACCAGCAGGTGGTGAGCTCCTCCCAAGCGGCGGCGGAACTGCTCGCGTCCATGCTGCCGGCCGGGGCCCGCGTGCTGATCACGGGCGGCGAGGCACTGGCCCGCGAAATCGAACTCGCGGGCCTGGTCCCGGTCCGCAGTGAGGCCGAGGACCCGGTCGCGGTCGTGCAGGGCTTCCACCCGGAGCTGGGCTGGAAAGACCTCGCGGAGGCGGCTTACGTGGTCGCGGCCGGTGCCCTGTGGGTGGCCACGAATACGGACATGTCCATTCCGCAGGCGCGCGGCATGGCGCCCGGCAACGGCACCCTGGTCGCCGCAGTCGCCGCCGCCACCGGCCGCCAGCCGCTGGTGGCGGGCAAGCCCGAGGCGCCGCTGTTCCACGCCGCCGCCAAGCGGCTTGCCGCCGACCGTCCCCTGGTGGTCGGCGACCGGCTGGATACTGACATCCTCGGCGGCAACAACGCCGGCTTCGCCACCGTTGCCGTGCTGACGGGCGTCGACACGCGGGAATCCATCCTCGCCGCCCGCACCCTGGAACGCCCCACCTTCCTGATCAATGACCTCACCGACCTGTACCGTCCCTACCCGGCCATCGAGGACGACGGCGACTGGCGCTACCGCTGCGGCAGCGCCTCGGCGGAGGTACGAGGGACCAGCCTGCGGGTCAGCGGGAACCCGGCCGATCTCGATTCGTGGCGCGCGGCCTGCGCCGCCTGGTGGGCCGCAAACCCGGAGACGCCCGCTGCCAAGGCGCCCAGCCTGGAGTGGCTGGATCACTAGACTGGAGAGCATGACCGAGCTGAACCCCTCCACCGAGGCCCGGATCGACTGGCCGGAACCCGCGGGCGAGTCCGCCGTCGGCGACGCGGCCGTCGACGCCCTGCTGCTGCGCCTCGGGGACCTGCCCGAACTGCCCGTCGCCTCCCATGTCGAGGTCTACGGCGGCCTGCACGATGAGCTGGCAGCGGCCCTCAACGAGGACGTCGCCGGTCGGGACGCGGGGGACACGCCACGATGACCAGGCTCGACCAGGCCCTCGTCAGCCGCGGGCTGGCGAGGTCGCGCACCCACGCCGCGCGGCTGATAAGTGAAGGCAAGGTCAGCTCGGGCGGCGAGGTGCTTGCTAAGGCCTCCCTCCAGGTCCAGGACGTCACCGCCCTGGACGTCGCCACGACCAGCGAAGACGAGTACGTCAGCCGCGCGGCCCACAAGCTCGCCGGAGCCCTGGACGCCTTCCCCGCCGTCGGGGTGGCCGGCAAACGCTGCCTCGACGCCGGTGCCTCCACCGGCGGCTTCACCGAGGTCCTGCTTCGGCGCGGCGCCGCGCACGTGGTGGCCGTCGACGTCGGCCATGACCAGCTGGTCCCGCAGCTGCGCAACGACGCCCGGGTTTCGGTCCATGAAGGTCTCAACGTCCGCTACATGACCCCGGACGCGATCGGCGGCCCGGCCTCTCTCACCGTGGCGGACCTGTCGTTTATCTCGCTGACCCTGGTGGTGGCGCCGCTCGCTGCGTGCACGGAGCCGGGCGGAGACCTGGTCCTGATGGTCAAGCCTCAGTTTGAGATCGGCAAGGACCGGCTGGGCCGCACCGGGGTGGTCACCTCCGAGAGGGAACGCCGCATGGCCGTCGCCAAGGTGGCCGCCGCGGCCATGGACGCCGGCCTGGTTTTGGAGGGCCTCGCGCAGAGCCCGCTGCCCGGGCAGGACGGAAACGTCGAGTACTTCCTGTGGATAAAACGCGGGAACCGGACAGACCTGCCTAAGATCGAAGAGCGGGACGTAGCCGTTGCTGCGTTACTCGGAACGATCTGGCCATAGTACTGAAAGCACAAGACGCACTAGAAGGCGGAGCCCGATGAGCAGGCGTGTCCTCATCCTTGCCCACACCGGCCGCGAGGAATCCCTCAAGGCGGCCTGGGAAGCGTGCGCCCAGCTGCATGCCTCCGGGATCGTGCCCGTGATGCAGAAATCCGAACTCGGCGACATGGTCCGGTTCTACGGACGGCTCGACCAGCCCGTCGAGGTGCTGCACGACCACGTCAAACTTCCCGACGTCGAGCTCGTGATGGTGCTCGGCGGCGACGGCACCATCCTGCGCGCCGCTGAGCTGGTGCGCGAGGTCGACGTGCCGCTGCTCGGCGTCAACCTCGGCCACGTCGGGTTCCTCGCCGAAAGCGAACGGGCGGACCTGGCCCAGACCGTCGAATGGATCGCGAGCCGCCAGTACACGGTGGAGGAGCGGATGACCATCGATGTGCAGGTGTGGGTCCGCGGGCAGAAGATTTGGCATACCTGGGCGCTGAACGAGGCTGCCATCGAAAAGGGCAACCGGGAGCGGATGCTCGAGGTGGTCACCGAGGTCGACGAGCGCCCGCTGACATCCTTTGGCTGCGACGGCGTGGTCCTTGCCACCCCCACCGGATCCACCGCCTACGCGTTCTCCGCCGGCGGCCCGGTGGTCTGGCCGGAAGTCGAGGCGCTGCTGATCGTGCCCATCAGCGCCCACGCGCTCTTCGCCAAGCCCCTGGTGGTCTCTCCACGTTCCCGGCTGGCCGTTGAAATCCTGAACCGCACCGACGCCCAGGGCGTGCTCTGGTGCGACGGCCGGCGCTCCGTGGACCTGCCACCGGGCGCCCGCGTGGAAGTCACCCGCTCCGCCACCCCGGTCCGGCTCGCCCGCACCCACCAGACGCCGTTCTCCGGGCGCCTGGTCCGCAAGTTCGAACTCCCCATCCAAGGCTGGCGCGGCCCGGTGCCGCAGCCCGAAGCCGTCCACACCGGGCCCCTGCCGGTGGTACGGAGCCCGCGGCCGATGCCGCCGCTGCCCACGCCGACGCAGGCCCGACCGCAGCAGCCGGCACCGCAGCCCGCGGACCCCGGCGCCCCCACCGATCCCTCGACCGCGAAGTGACCCATGCTTGAAGAACTGAGAATCCGCGACCTCGGCGTCATCACCGACGCGACGCTCCCGCTGGGCCCTGGCCTGAGCGTGGTGACCGGCGAGACCGGCGCCGGCAAGACCATGGTGGTCACCGCCGTCGGCCTCCTCCTCGGCGCCAGGTCTGACGCCGGCGCCGTCCGCAGCGGCGCCAAGAGCGCCTCTGCCGAAGCCGTGCTCAAGCTCGACGCCGGGCACGCCGCGGTCAACCGCGCCCGCGAGGCCGGGGCAGAGGTCGAGGAGTTCGACGGCGGCGCCGAACTGCTGCTGGCCCGCAGCGTCGGAGCCGACGGCCGCAGCCGCGCCTACCTCGGCGGCCGCACCGCCCCCGTCGGCGTCCTCGCCGAGATCGGCGGGACGCTGGTGGTGGTCCACGGACAGTCCGACCAGATCCGGCTCAAGAGCCCCGTGGCCCAGCGCGAGTCGCTGGACAAATTCGCGGGGGAGTCCCTCGCCAGTTCCCTGGCCGCCTACCAGCAGCTGCACGGGCACTGGAAGGCCAGCCAGGCCGAGCTGGACGAACTCCGCAGCGCCGCCCGCGAACGGCTGCGCGAGGCGGAATCCCTCGAGGCCGCCCTGGCCGAGATCGACGCCGTCGATCCGCAGCCGGGAGAGGACGAATCGCTCAAGGCCGAGGCCGTCAAACTCGCCAACGTCGAAGAGCTGCGGATTGCCGCCAGCACTGCGCACCAGGCCCTGATCTCCGAGGACTTCGGCGAGGAAGCGGACGCCACCACGCTGGTGGACGCCGCGAAGCGCACCCTGGAGCACGTCGCCGAACACGACGGGGAACTCGGCTCCGCCGCGGCCCGGCTGGCCGAGGTGGGCTTCCTGCTCAACGACATCGCCACCGAGCTGGCCAGTTACCAGGCCTCCCTCGACACCGAAGGCCCGGAACGGCTCGCCGAAATCGAAGACCGCCGCGCCGCGCTGGCCAAGCTGGTGCGCAAATACGCGCCCAGCATCGACGAGGTGCTGGCCTGGGCCGAACAGGCCCGCGCACGGTTCGAAGAGCTCCAGGACGACTCCACCCGGATCGAGGCGCTGGACGCCGAGGTAGCCCGCTCCGAAGCTGATCTCCGGAAGCAGGCCGCGGCCATCAGCAAGGTTCGGAAGAAGGCCGCCAAGGACCTCTCCGCCCGGGTCAGTGCGGAACTGACCGCCCTGGCAATGGCCGACGCCACCCTTGTCATCAACGTCGACCCGGGCGAGCAGCTGGGCCCGTTCGGCGTCGACGAGATCTCCTTCCTGCTGCAGCCGCACTCCGGTGCGCCGGCCCGGCCGCTGGGCAAGGGCGCCTCCGGCGGTGAACTCTCCCGCGTGATGCTCGCCATCGAGGTCGTGCTCGCCGCCGTCGACCCCGTCCCGACCTTCGTCTTCGACGAGGTCGACGCCGGCGTCGGCGGCCGCGCCGCCGTCGAAATCGGCCGCCGCCTGGCCATGCTCGCCCGGCATGTCCAGGTCCTGGTGGTCACCCACCTGCCGCAGGTGGCAGCCTTCGCCGACCAGCACATCCGGGTCACCAAGACCTCCGTGCGCGGAGCCGACGGCGCCACGGCCACGGGCTTCACCTCGAGCGACGTCCAGCTCCTCGACGAGGCGGAGCGGGTCCGTGAGCTCGCCCGCATGCTGGCCGGCCAGGAAGACTCCGAATCGGCACGCGCCCACGCCCAGGAATTGCTCGACGACGCGAAGTTGCTGCCCCAGCAGGCGTGACCGGCCCGGCCGGTTCTTCGGGACTGGGATGACCATCACAACGGCGTTTTGCCGACCCAAGAAAGACCGAATTGATGATAGGCTCGAACTCCGTGGTGCAGCGATCAAATTCCCGTGTAAATTCCCGGTTCCCGGGCTCGTCCAAGACGACCAAACACATCTTCGTAACCGGTGGTGTGGCGTCCTCGCTCGGTAAGGGACTGACGGCTTCGAGCCTCGGTCACCTCCTGCGGGCACGCGGCCTGTCTGTAACAATGCAAAAGCTCGATCCCTATCTGAACGTGGATCCGGGCACGATGAACCCCTTCCAGCACGGCGAAGTCTTCGTCACCGACGACGGCGCCGAGACGGACCTCGACATCGGCCACTACGAGCGCTTCCTCGACGAAAACCTTGAGGGTTCGGCCAACGTCACGACCGGCCAGGTCTACTCCACGGTCATCGCCAAGGAGCGCCGCGGCGAGTACCTCGGCGACACCGTCCAGGTCATCCCGCACATCACCGATGAAATCAAGCGCCGGATGCGCCTGCCCGCCGAGGGCAAAAACGCCCCGGACGTGATCATCACCGAAATCGGCGGCACCGTCGGCGACATCGAATCCCAGCCGTTCCTCGAGTCCGCCCGCCAGGTCCGCCAGGACGTCGGCCGGAACAACGTCTTCTTCCTGCACGTCTCGCTGGTGCCGTATATCGGCCCCTCGCAGGAGCTCAAGACCAAGCCGACGCAGCACTCCGTTGCCGCGCTGCGCTCCATCGGCATCCAGCCCGAGGCGATCGTGATCCGTTCGGACCGCGACGTGCCGCAGGCCATGCGCGAGAAGATCGGCCGCATGTGCGACGTCGACATCGACGCCGTGATCGGCTGCCCGGACGCGCCGAGCATCTACGACATCCCCAAGACGCTGCACTCCCAGGGCCTGGACTCCTACATCGTCCGCGCCCTCGACCTGCCGTTCAAGGACGTCGACTGGACCAGCTGGGACAAGCTCCTCGACGCCGTGCACAACCCCAAGCACGAGGTGGAGATCGCCCTCGTCGGCAAGTACATCGACCTGCCGGACGCCTACCTCTCCGTGACCGAGGCGCTGCGCGCCGGCGGCTTCGCGAACAACACCAAGGTCAAGATCCGCTGGGTCCCCTCGGACGAATGCGAAACCCACGAGGGCGCGGTCAAGTCCCTGGACGGTGTGGACGCGATCTGCGTTCCCGGCGGCTTCGGCATCCGCGGCCTCGAGGGCAAGCTCGGCGCCCTGAAGTACGCCCGCGAGTCCAAGCTCCCGGTCCTGGGCCTGTGCCTGGGCCTGCAGTGCATGGTCATCGAGTACGCCCGCAACGTGGTCGGCCTCGAGGGCGCATCCTCCTCCGAATTCGAGCCGGACTCCAAGTACCCGGTCATCGCCACGATGGAAGAGCAGCTCGACATCGTTGACGGCAAGGGCGACCTGGGCGGCACCATGCGCCTGGGCCTGTACGAAGCCAAGCTGGACGAGGGTTCCGTCATCGCCGAGACCTACGGCGCCACGAAGGTCAGCGAACGCCACCGGCACCGCTACGAGGTCAACAACAAGTACCGTGAGCAGATCGCCGCCGAAGGGCTCGTATTCTCCGGAACCTCCCCGGACGGCAAGCTGGTGGAGTACGTGGAGCTGCCCCGTGAAGTCCACCCGTACTACGTGGCCACCCAGGCCCACCCGGAGCTCAGCTCACGGCCCACCCGCCCGCACCCGCTGTTCGCCGGACTGGTCAAGGCTGCGCTGGACCACCAGCACGGGGCGGGCCAGCCTGCCGCCACGGCCGTCAAGGCCGCTGCCAGGACCACCCCGGCAGCGTCGAAGTAACTCCCAACTGAATCAAAGGACGGCGCGATGCCCGGTAAGTCTGAGACCCCCAATGCTGCACGGCAGGTTTCGGACGAGCCGAGCCCGCGCCGTCTTTTGTCTTCAGAGAAGGTCTATCAGGGCCGGATCTGGGATGTCGTCAGCGACAGCTTCCGGCTGAGCGACGACGGCGAACCCCTGGTCCGCGATTACATCGACCATCCGGGGGCCGTGGCTGTGCTCCCGATGAACGAGGCCGGCGAGATCCTGCTGATCAAGCAGTACCGCCACCCGGTGGGCATGGCCCTCTGGGAGATTCCGGCCGGATTGCTCGACGTCGAGGGCGAGGACTTCGTTGCCGGCGCGGCCCGGGAACTCGCGGAGGAAGCCGACCTGGTGGCCGCGCGCTGGAACGTGCTGGCGGACTTCTTCAATTCGCCCGGTTCCTCCAGTGAGGCCATCCGCATCTACCTGGCCCGGGATTTGAGCGACGTCCCCGGCCACGAGCTGCATGTCCGCACCGACGAGGAAGCGGAGATCGAGCTGCACTGGATCCCGCTCGAGGACGCGGTTCGCGCCGTGCTGGAGGGCCGCCTGCACAACCCGTCCGCCGTCGTCGGCGTCCTTGCCGCCGCCGCGGCAAAGGCCGAGCGCTTCGAAAGTCTCCGCCCGGCCGGTGCGCCGTGGCCCGCCCACCCCAGCCAGCGCTGATGACCGGACTGCTGGCGGCCGGGCCCGAGGCCACTGAACCTGATGCTGCGGAGCCTATTGCCGCGCCCGCCGCAGAACCGGCCGTCCGGCCGCCGACCGCCGTCGACCGCGCCATCACCGACTACCTGCAGCACATGGGGGTGGAACGCGGACTGGCCGCCAACACGCTCTCGGCATACCGCCGCGACCTCGCCCGCTACGCCCGGCACCTCGCCGTCGCCGGCCGGGAGCGCCCGGAGGAGATCACCCGGCGCGACGTGACCGGCTTCGTGCAGGCGCTCTCGGACGGGTCCGACGGCGGCTCTGCACTCGGGGTGCGCTCGGCGGCCCGGACAGTGGTCGCGGTCCGCGGACTGCACAAGTTCTGGGCGCTGGAGGGCGTCACGCCTACGGACCCCGCCAGCGACGTGCACCCGCCGATGCCCGGCAAACGGCTGCCCAAGGCCATTTCGGTGGACGAGGTCACCCGCATCCTGGAAGCGGCCGGCACGGACACGGCCACGGGCCTGCGTGACCGGGCGCTGCTTGAATTCTTGTACTCCACCGGGGCGCGCATCAGCGAGGCCGTGGGCCTGGACGTCGACGACGTCTCCCTGCAGGGCGACGACGAACCGGGCCCTGCTATCGTCCGGCTGTTCGGCAAGGGCTCCAAGGAACGGCTCGTGCCGCTGGGATCCTTCGGAGCCCGCGCCCTGGACGCCTACCTGGTCCGGGGCCGGCCGCTGCTGGCCGCTAAGGGAAAGGGAACGCCGGCGCTGTTCCTGAACGCCCGGGGCGGCCGGATCAGCCGGCAGAGCGCCTGGACCATCCTCAAGGCGGCCGCCGACAAGGCCAACATCACCAAAGACGTCTCGCCCCACACCCTGCGGCACTCTTTCGCGACCCATCTGCTCGAGGGCGGGGCGGACGTGAGGGTGGTGCAGGAGCTGCTGGGCCACGCGTCCGTGACCACTACGCAGGTGTACACCCTGGTTACGGCGGACACGCTCCGCGAAATCTACGCCGCCGCGCACCCGAGGGCGCTGGGGTAGGCGGGGCCTCGGCGCGGGACGCCGTTGCTGGCGGTTTGCCGGCTGCTCCGGGCCGCCTCCCCGATATCTTTCTCCTCAGCGCGAGTTTCGCCCGACGTCGGCCTTTCGGATCCCCGTCGCGATCGCCCCCCCATGAGTGTTGGTGCCTCCTTCTAGTGTGGGGATATGAAAAGCGGAGCGGCTCGGAGTGTGGAGACCAGTGCGGAGACCAGGGAGGCGCTGGCGGCTGTTGCCGCGCTGGCTGCCGCGCTAGCTGTTTGCGCTACGACTGGCCGCGGGTTCAGGCAGTGCAGCAGCGCGGGGCGCTAGTCTTTTTGTCGGTGCCTCCTTCTAGTCTGGGGTTATGAAAAGCGGAGCGGCTTTGACTTCGGAGACCAGGGAGGCGCTGGCGGCTGTTGCAGCGTCCGCTGCTGCGCTGGCTGCCGTTATGGACGATGGCGTCGAGTCCTCCGATCCGCTGCGGACAGTAGCCGATAGGTGTCTGGACGGCCTGGCCGAGGTGGCCCGTGGGGAGGCCCGGATGGCGGCGTTGAAGGTCCGGCTGGCCGCGGAGTACGTCCGGGCGGCCGACGCCCTGGCCCCGCCGCGGGCGACGCCGCAGGAATGCACCGTCCGGGAAATGGCGGTGGTCTCCGAGGTTGCCTGTGTCCTGACTGTGAGCGAACGGGGCGCCGGGGCTCTGATCTCCGAGGCCCTGGCGCTGACGGCGGGGCTGCCGCTGACCCTGGGAGCACTGCAGGCCGGAACGATCTCCTGGCAGCACGCCCGGATCATGGTCGACGAAACCGCGAACCTGGACCCCGCCGGCGCGGCGGCGCTGGAAGCGCACTTCCTGGACCCCGAAGCACCCCACCCCGCCCGCGGCTGCCCGGCCGGGGAACTCGTCCCGGGCCGGTTCCGGGCCAAAGCCCGCGCCTGGCGCGAACGCCACCACCCGGTCAGCATCGAAACCCGCCACACCAAATGCGCCGGCGACCGGGGCGTGGAGTACTGCCCGGACCGTGACGGCATGGCCTGGCTCTCGGCCTACCTGCCCACCGACACCGCCGCAGGGATCTGGGAACGGACCACTGCCGCCGCCCGCGCCCTGCAGGGCCCGGCCGAACCCCGGACCCTGCCCCAGCTCCGCGCCGACATCGCCGCGACTTGGCTGCTCATCAGCGGAAACTCTGGCGGGGGAGCGGCAGATGCAAAAACCGTCGACGGCCAGGGCGAAGGACTGCCTGAGGGTCTTGCCGGGGGTGTGCCGTCGCCACGCGCGCAGGTCCTGGTCACTGTTCCGGCCCTGTCCCTCCTGGGCGTCGCCGATGAACCCGCGGTCCTGGACGGGCACGGTCCGATCCCGCCGTCGATGGCCCGGCGCCTGGTCGCCGGCGGCGCCGAGTCCTTCTACCGGGTCCTGACCGACCCGCGTGACGGAGCCCCGCTGGAAATCGGGCGGACCAGCTACCGGGTTCCGAAGGCCCTGCGGCAATGGCTGCGGCTGCGCGACGGCAAATGCCCTTTCCCGGGCTGCCACAACGCCTCCCTGGACAACGACGCCGACCACCTCCTGGCCTGGGCCGACGGCGGCACCACCGGTATCACCAATCTCGGCCAGCCTTGCCGCAAACACCACCGCCTCAAACACGGCTCCGCGTGGCGACCCACAGCAGCCAGCAAAACCGGTCCTCCCGGATGGACCTCACCCGCCGGACGGACCTACACCAGCGAACACCAGGACTGGGAACCACCCCACTGGCCCCCGGCCGCCGCGGTTGCGGACACGATTCGGGACCTGGATTCTGGGTGGCCTCCTGAACCCGAACCACCCCCGGATCCCGGGCAGTACCTCGAGCCAGAGGACGGGCTGCCTGAGGACCCTTTCCCGGAATGGACTCTGTTCTCGGCCGAGCACGGTGTGCCGTCTAGGTCCCTGCTGCGTTGCGCTTGAAAGGCCCGTGGCGTCGCTTTCGCGGGGCGCCCCAATCAACCCTGCGGTAGCCTGCCAAAGCCCAGGATTCTTACCGCACCATGCGGGCGTCGATGATCCGTGGAGCAACGGGGTCGGTCTGCTTCGTGCCGTCGAAGGCAAAACCGTTGCGTCGATAGAACGCGACCGCCCGGGGATTGTCTTTGGCAACCCAAAGCATCGCTGGACCATCGCCCACGGCCCCATCCAGCAACGACGACCCGTGCATTGTGCTCCGCGATTCTGATCCTCCAGCCGGGGCGTGGGTTCTCTAGAATCTGCTTCCACATCAGGTGCCGGCCCTGGACGTACTCCGCGGTGAAGAACCCCTCAGGAAGCAAATGCGAGTACGCCTCCCGCCACGCGGCCACATGCAGTTCAGCGATCCGAGGTGCATCCGGAAGCGCGGGCTCGCGCAAAGTGAAGGCCATCAGCACATCCTGCCAGATTCCCCGCCGGGTGAATGTTTTTATTGGTTCGTGTAAGAAAACGTGCCTGACGGGACACTTAGTCTTCAGGAAGAAGTCATCCGATGTCCGGGGGAACCATCATATTGGCTGCGAAAGAGCAAGCATTCATAGACCTGCACACCCAGCATTCCGCGCGGGTGTACAGCTACATCGCGTGCCGCATCAACGACGGGCACCGCGCCGAGGAATTGGCTGCCGATGTCTTCCGGATCGCCTGGGAAAAACAGCTTCCGGAGCCGCCGGGCATCGGTTGGCTCCTGGCGACCGCCCGCAACGTCGTCGGGAATGAGTACAAAGGCCGCCGGCGCAGACAGGAACTGGTGGAACGGCTCAAAGAGGAAGCCCGCACCGATGTCCCCGCGCCACACACCGAAGAACGGTCCGCCGTCGCAGAAGTGCTCGTGCACCTCAGGGAGCGCGACCGTGAAGTGCTGATGCTCAGCTACTGGGACGATCTGACCACCGCTGAACTGGCCCAGGCACTGGGATGTTCGACGTCGGCTGCAGCGGTCCGCCTGCACCGGGCCCGCCGTGCATTCGCGAAAGCCGCCCCCTCCCACCTCATGACCGAACGGAAGGATTAGCCATGGACCGGATCGAACAGCTCATGAGGGATGCCAAGCCGCGGGTGGAAGCACCCGGCGCTGCGCCGGAAAGTCAGCCGGCCCGCTCGATGGTCTACTCCGACGACCCAAACATCGTCAGCCTCGCAGGGCGAACCCCGGCGAGGCGCCCGGGGGTGAGGCGGACCGGCGTGCGGACGGCCGCGGCGGCGCTGCTTGCCGCTGCAGCAATGGCGGCCGCCGTGGTTGTCGGCGGCAACCTCATGCCACCACCGGCGCCCGGACCCGCCCAGACAGGGCCCCCCGCGCCCGCCGCCTCGGCCACCGCCACGTCAAACTCCCCAACGCCGTCCGCTGCCGCTCCCACGCCGTCCCCCACTCAGACGGCGTTGAGCACCGGCGGGGTCGCCTGCACCCTGGACAATGTGGACCAGCAGCGCAGTGATCAAGTGCGGGCGATCATCCCGATTGCCCCCGCAGAACAGGGCTACTACACGGTGCTGGGGTGCGCGGGCGGATGGCTCGCCTACTCCATCTCCGATGACGGGGTCCGGGCGCTGCAGCTCGACGGCGGCAACGCCTGGTTCAAGATCGCGAAACTGCAGAACGGCCGTTTCCTCTGCGACGTCCGGCAACGGTGGTCCAGCGTTCTGAACTGGGAGTCCCAGGCCACGAACAACGAAGGCCTCACGCCGCAGCAGGCGATGGACAAACAATTCGCGCAGAACGGGATCCCGGTCGAACTGCGCCCGCAGCTCGTGGGTGATGGTCCGGCCGCCGGATGACTGCGGCCCACGGCGCCGGTTATAGGGTTGAGAACATGACGTCCACGCCAGTCACCCTCTGCTTCCTGCTCCGCGAATCGGAGCGCGGTACCGAGGTGCTGCTGGGCCTGAAGAGGACCGGCTTCGGCGTCGGCAAGATCGTGGGCATCGGCGGCCATGTGGAACCGGGGGAGAGCGACGCCGAGGCCGTGGTCCGCGAGGTCTGGGAAGAATCCGGCGTCGTGGTGCTCCAGGAGGACCTCGCCCACGCCGGCGTCGTCGAGTTCATCTTTCCCGCCCGGCCCGCCTGGAACATGTCCTGCCGGCTCTTCACCACCCGGCGCTGGGAGGGTGAGCCCGCCGAAAGCCCGGAAATCACGCCCGGATGGTTCGACGTCGGCGGGCTCCCGCTGGCGCGAATGTGGCAGGACGCCGAACACTGGCTGCCGCCGGCACTGGCGGGTGAAACCATCGACGTCGTGGTGGTCCTCAATCAAGACAACGAGACGGTCGCTTCCGTCCGCTACCCGGCCCGGCACGGAACCACATCGGGTGACCTGCCCGCGGGCCGGCAAACCCGGTGATGCAAAAATGTGATCCCGGCGCTTCCGGGAATGCGGCGTCGACGCCGGTAGCCTAGGGTTCGAACATCGCGTCGCAGCAATCCACGCACCACCTTCGCAAAGCGGCGAGCGGCACACAGACTATTTTGGGGGCAGGGCATGGGCTCGGACAATCACGACTTCCCGGACGGGGATCCCTACGACGAGGAAGAGTCCACGGACACCGTGGCCCGCCGGCGCTGGCCGTTGGCGGTCGCCCTCGTTGTCGTCGCCCTGGCGGTTGTCGGCGGCGGCATCGCCGTGGCAGCCAACATGGGCGCAGCGAAGCCGGCCCCCTCTGCGGCCTCGACGGCCACGGAGGCCGCAGCGACAGCCTCCGCCGCCGCCACGACCGCGACGCCGTCGCCCGCCACAGCGGCGCCGGTGGCCGTAACGCCGTCGGCAACATCAGCACCCGCTACGGACGGCACGGTCAGCGGAGTGACAAACGGGCGATACGTGAGTGCTTCGGCCGGGGTCTCGTTCAACCTGCCTGACCGTTGGACGGTAGAGGAATCCACGGACCGGCCCGCCGATTACCCGGGCACCAAAATCATCGTCTTCAACGAAGCCAGGATGCAGGTGGCCGAGCTCTACCACGGCGCCACTGGCGGAGTTGGCGGCGCCTGCGGTCCGGGTCCCTACAAAATGACGGAACTCGACACCGCGCCGGCCCTGGACACGCCGTGGGCCAAAGCAAGGGGAGTGCACTTTTCCTACCGCGTTCTGGATATGCGGGCAGACGGCGGTGCCTTCGACTATCAGGTGGGCCTGGTCGACAACGTGAGCGGGCAAGTCAAGGACAGCTGCATGATGTTCTCGTTCGTGTCCGGTGCGCCCAAGGGCACACTGTCCTTCGCCGACCGGACCTACCAAAGCCAGCGGAACGATGACCCCATCTTCAACTCGCTGGCCGAGGCCGAGGACTACATGCGGACCCCGGAGTACAAAAAGCTCAAGGCCATGATCGTGAGCCTGAAGATGCAGGACTAGCAACAAAAGTGCGGGCCGTCCACCTTGAAAAGGTGGCCGGCCCGCGCTATTGCTATGGCGGGAGCTACGGCACGTGCCGTTCCTCGACGCCGTTGTACTCGCTCAGCGGGCGGATCAGGGAGTTCGAATCCAGCTGCTCCATGATGTGCGCGGTCCAGCCCGTGATCCGGCTGGCCACGAACAGGGGCGTAAACGTCGCGGTGTCGAAGCCCATCAGGTGGTAGGTCGGCCCGGCCGGATAGTCGAGGTTCGGCTTGATTGCCTTCGCCTCGTCCATCGCGGTCTCAAGCCCGTTGTAGAGCCCCAGCAGCTCCGGACGGCCGTAGTGCGCGATCATCTTGTCCAGGGCCGCCTTCATGGTGGGAACCCGGGAGTCGCCGTGCTTGTAGACACGGTGGCCGAAGCCCATAACCTTCTTCTTGTGCGCCAGCGCGTCCTCCATCCAGGCCTTCGCCCGAACCGCTGCCTCGTCGAGCGACTCCTCCTGCCGGATGCCGATCTCGTCGAAGGTGTGCATCACCGCCTCATTCGCGCCGCCGTGCAGCGGCCCCTTGAGGGCGCCGATCGCGCCGGTGACGGCGGAGTGCAGATCGGAGAGGGTCGAGGTGATCACCCGGGCCGTGAAGGTCGAGGCGTTGAAGGAGTGCTCCGCGTACAGGATCATCGAGACGTTGAAGGCCTCCACAACTTCCTGGACCGGCTCCTCGCCGAAGGACATCCACAGGAAGTTGGCGGAGTAGCCCAGGTCCTCGCGGGGCTCCACCACACCCTGGCCGTGCCGGCGGCGCTGGTCGTAAGCGACCACCGCCGGCATGGCAGCGAACAGGTCCACCGCCTTGGCCATGTTGGCCTCCCGGGAGGAGTCCTCGGCGAGCGGGTGGCGGGCACCCATCACTGAAGCCGCCGTCCGGCAGACATCCATCGGGTGCGACGTCGTCGGCAGCGCATCGATGACCTGCTTGACCACCGGATCCAGGGCACGTCCCGCGCGCTCGCGTGCGGTGAACTCCGCCAGCTGCTCCGCGGTGGGCAGCTCCCCGTTCCACAGCAGGTAGGCCACCTCCTCGAAACTGCACTTGGCGGCCAGCTCCTGGACGGGGTAACCGCGGTACAGCAGCGAGTTGGTGTCCGGGTTGACCTTGGACACCGCGGTGTAGTCCACCACAACGCCGGCAAGGCCCTTTTTGATCTCATTTTCAGCCATGCTGAAACTCCTTTGTTCCTAACGCCTGTTGACCGGCCGGGGCCGGAAGTCCGGTGGGGGTGTCAGATGCCGGGGATCTGGAAATTGAAGACCCCGGTGTCAAAGCGGTTGTAGGCCTCGTAGTCGACGAGGTCATAGAGCCGCGCACGGGTCAGCATGCTCGAAACCTGTGCCTCCTGGGTGCCGTCGGATTTGATCGCTTCCAGAGTACGCTCAGCAGCGCCCATGGCACTACGGAGCAGCGTCACCGGGTAGATCACCATGTTGACGCCGACGCCGGCCAGCTCGTCCACCGTGAACAGCGCGCTCTTGCCGAACTCGGTCATGTTGGCCAGGACCGGCACGTCGACCGCGTCGCGGATCGCCTGGAACTCGCTGAGGTCCTTCATGGCTTCCGGGAAGATCGCGTCCGCACCGGCCTCCACGAGGGCCTTGGCCCGCTGCTGTGCCGCCTCCAGCCCATCCGTGGCCCGGATGTCGGTGCGGGCCATGATCAGGAAGTTCGGGTCCCGGCGGGCATCGGCCGCGGCCCGGATCCGCTTTGTGGCGGTCTCCAGGTCCACAACGTTCTTGCCGTCGAGGTGGCCGCAGCGCTTCGGGTTGAACTGGTCCTCGATGTGCAGGCCGGCCAGGCCCGCGTTCTCGAGTTCCTGGACGGTCCGCGCGACGTTCATCGGCTCGCCGAAGCCGGTGTCGGCGTCGACGATCGAGGGCAGGTCAGTCATCCGGGCGATCTGCCCGGCGCGGGTGGCCACCTCGGTGAGCGTGGTCAGGCCGATGTCCGGCAGGCCCAGGTCATTGGCGAGGACGGCGCCGGAGATGTAGACCCCGGCAAAGCCGTGCTCCTCGATTAGCCGGGCCGAGAGCGGGTTGAACGCGCCCGGGAACTGCTGGATCGTGCCGGAGGCGAGCAGCTCCCGGAAACGGATCCGCTTCTGCTCCGGGGTGGTCTTCGAGTACAGCATTAGAAGAGTCCCTTCGGGGCGGACGCCAGGTCGATCACGCCGTCGGCGGCCTTGATGTTGAGCTGGTCGAGCTCGCCGGCGGCGAGTTCGGGAAGCCGCGCGGCGGCGGCCAGGAAACGCTCGATCTCGTCCTCGGCCACCAGGCCCGCGGCGAGGGTGCGGAACTTGTTGACGTACTGCTCGCGGGCGAACGGCCGGGCGCCCAGCGGGTGCGCGTCGGCGACGGCGATCTGGTCGGTGATGACGGTGCCGTCCTTGAGCGTGATCTCGACGGAGCCGCCGAAGGCCTTCTCCGCAATGTCCAGGGAGTGGTAGCGGCGGGTCCATTCCGGATCCTCGACCGTGGTGACCTTGTGCCACAGTTCCACGGTGTCGGGGCGGCCCGCGCGCTCCGGGGCGTACGAATCCACGTGGTGCCAGGCGCCGTCCTGCAGGGCCACCGTGAAGATGTACGGGATGGAGTGGTCCAGGGTTTCGCGGCTGGCGGTGGGGCTGTACTTCTGCGGGTCGTTGGCGCCGGAACCGATCACGTAGTGCGTGTGGTGGCTGGTCTTGATCAGTACGGATTCGACGTTGGCCGGGTCGGTGACCTCGGGGTGTTCGCCGTGGAGCTTGCGGGCCAGGTCGATCCAGGCCTGCGCCTGGTACTCGGCCGAGTGCTCCTTGGTGTAGGTATCCAGGATGGCGCGCTTGGCTTCGCCGTCCTCGGGCAGCGGCACGGTGTAGTTGGCGTCGGGGCCGTCCAGCATCCAGGCGATGACGCCGTCTTCGCCTTCGTAGATCGGCACCGGCGAGGTCTGGCCGCGCATGGCACGGTCGGCCGATTCGACGGCCATCTTGCCGGCGAATGCGGGGGCGTGGGCCTTCCAGGTGGAGATCTCGCCCTTGCGGGACTGCCGGGTGGCGGTGGTGGTGTGCAGCGCCTGGCCCACGGACTGGAAGATGGTCTCGACGTCGAGGCCCAGCAGGGTGCCGATGCCGGCGGCGGCCGAGGGGCCGAGGTGGGCCACATGGTCGATCTTGTGCTTGTGCAGGCAGATGGCCTTGACCAGGTTGACCTGGATCTCGTAGCCGGTGGCGATGCCCCGGACCAAGTCCTGGCCACTGGCGCCGACGTGCTGGGCGACGGCGAGGATCGGGGGAATGTTGTCGCCGGGGTGCGAGTAGTCCGCGGCCAGGAAGGTGTCGTGGTAGTCGAGTTCGCGGACGGCCACACCGTTGGCCCACGCAGCCCACTCGGGGGAGACACGCTCTTCGATGCCGAAGACCTTCGAACCCTTGCCGCCGGTGCTGGGGCCGTGGGTGAGCGCCTGGGCGCGGGCCGCGACGATGGGTGCGCGGTTCAGGGAGGCGATGGCCACCGAGGCGTTGTCGATCACGCGGTTGATCACCATGTCGGTGACCTCGTCGGAGACCGCGACGGGATCCGCGGCGACCTTGGCGATCTTGTAGGCGAGCTGGTCCTCGCGGGCCAGGTTTTCCTCGCTCTTGTAAACGCGGACTTGGTGTTCCTTAACCATGGTTCTCCTTCTCATGAGGCACGTGGGTGGCTTTGACGTGGGAAAGGCTGCGGTGCAGGTGCACGGTGGTGGCGGCCTCGGCGAGCCGGGGGTTGCCGGCGGCGATCGCTTCGGCAATGGCGGCGTGCTCGGCGGCGGCGGCGGTGAGGCGTTCGGCGTCGTCCGCCGCGAGCCGGCGGACCCGGACCAGGTGCACACGCAGGCTGCGCATGGCCTGGGCCAGGTAGGAATTGGAGATCGCGGCGTCAATGGCGGTGTCCAGCCGGCCTACCAGGCTGTAATAGTCGTGCCGCGCGGGGTCGGCGCCGTTGATCAGCTCCGGCGCCCGCAACAGCTCGCGCTGCAGCAGCTCGAACGTCGCTGCGACGCCGCGTTCGGCCGCCAGCGCGGCGGCCTTGCCCTCCAGAGTTTCGCGCAGTTCGAAAAGCTCGTCGATGTCCTCCAGCGAGATGTCGGTGACGACGACGCCGCGGCCGCCGGCCGTCGTCGTCAGCCCTTCGGCGGTGAGCCGGCTCAGGGCCTCCCGGAGCGGGGTCCGGGAAATACCCAGCCGCTCGGATTGCTCCACTTCGGCGAGCACGGTTCCGGGCGCCAGACGCCATTCGATGATGTCCTCGCGCAGGGCCGCGTAGGCCTTGTCGCTGGCGCGCATCCTGACTCCTTTGTTGGCTGACCCCATCAGTGTATACACAATTCACGTTTTGGCCCAGCTTTTTAGCCAGAAGGGGTAAATTGCGCCGTCCGCTGTATACACAACCCTTGTGGCGGGACCGCTGCGGGGCTACCATGAGCTGCATCACAACGTCGTGGACGGGATTACTTCATGGTCACCACCAGCTACCGGGACAGCTACGAACGCAGCGTTGAGCAGCCCGAGGAATTCTGGCTCGAGGCCGCCGCGAAAATCGCCTGGAGCACGCCTCCCGGCAAGGCGCTCGACTCCAGCCGTGCCCCGCTCTACGCCTGGTTTCCGGACGGCGAGCTGAACACCTGCTACAACGCCCTGGACC
This sequence comes from Arthrobacter sp. UKPF54-2, assembly GCF_007858535.1. NCBI lineage: Bacteria > Bacillati > Actinomycetota > Actinomycetes > Micrococcales > Micrococcaceae > Arthrobacter > Arthrobacter sp. UKPF54-2. Next base: position 3,351,245 of record NZ_CP040174.1, on the reverse strand, counting down.
GGCACGTGGCGGAGGGCCGCGGCGCCCAGGACGCCCTGATCTACGACTCCGCCATGCTGGGCACGCAGCAGCGCTTCAGCTACGCCGAGCTCACCGGGCTCGTGGCCCGCTTCGCCGGGGTGCTGCGCGGCCAGGGGGTGGGGAAAGGGGACCGGGTGGTGATCTACATGCCGATGATCCCGGAAGCCGCCATCGCGATGCTCGCCACCGCCCGGCTCGGCGCGGTCCACTCCGTGGTCTTTGGCGGCTTCGCGCCGAAGGAACTCGCCGCCCGGATCCGGGACGCCGCCCCCGCAGCGGTGGTCACTGCCTCCGGCGGGATCGAACCCTCCCGCCGGATCGAGTACCTGCCGGCCGTCGCCGAGGCGCTCGAACTGGCCGGCACCCCGGACATCCCCGTGCTGGTCAAGGCGCGGGACGGGTTCACGGCATCCGCGGCGGACCACGCGGGCTGGCTGGACTGGGACGCGGTGATGGCCACCGCCGAGCCCGCGGACCCGGTGGGCGTCAAGGCCACCGACCCGCTCTACATCCTCTACACCTCCGGCACCACGGGCGCCCCCAAGGGCGTGGTACGGGACAACGGCGGCCACGCCGTCGCCCTGAGCTGGACGCTGGAGAACATCTACGACGTCGGCCCCGGCGACGTGATGTGGACGGCGTCCGACGTCGGCTGGGTGGTGGGGCACTCGTACATCGTCTACGGGCCACTGCTCGCGGGCGCCACCACCGTGATCTACGAGGGCAAGCCGGTGGGCACCCCGGACGCCGGAGCGTTCTGGCGCGTGATCCAGGACCACAAAGTCAACGTGCTCTTCACCGCCCCGACGGCGCTGCGGGCCATCCGGAAGGCCGACCCCGAAGCGAAGTTGCTGGGGCAGTACGACATCTCCAGCCTGCGGACCCTTTTTGCCGCCGGCGAGCGGCTCGACACCGACACCTTCCACTGGGCGTCGCGGGTCCTCGGCGTCCCGGTGGTGGACCACTGGTGGCAGACCGAGACCGGCTGGGCCATCTGCGCCAACCCGCGCGGCCTGGACGGGCTGCGGATCAAGGCGGGCTCGCCGAGTGTGCCGATGCCGGGCTTCAGGCTGAGGATCCTTGACGGCGCCGGCGAGGAGGTCGAGGCGGGCACCGAGGGCAACATTGTCCTGGGCCTGCCGCTGCCGCCGGGCACCCTGACGACGCTCTGGGGCAATGACGAGCGTTATATCTCCTCCTACCTGCAGGCTTTTGAGGGGTACTACGCCACCGGCGACTCCGGCTACCGGGATGAGGACGGCTACCTCTTTGTGATGGGCCGCACCGACGACATCATCAATGTCGCCGGGCACCGGCTCTCCACCGGGGCCATGGAGCAGGTGATCGGGCAGCATCCGGCCGTCGCCGAATGCGCCGTGATCGGCCTCGCGGACCCGCTCAAGGGCCAGCGCCCCAGCGGCTACGTGGTCCTCAAATCCGGAGTGGACGTGCCGGAGGAGGTGCTGGTCAAGGACCTGATCGCCCTGGTCCGGCGGGACATCGGCGCCGTGGCGGACTTCAAGCACGTCACCGTGGTGGAGGCGCTGCCCAAGACCCGTTCCGGCAAGATCCTTCGCAAGACCATGCGCCAGATCGCCGACGGCGACGACTACGTGGTGCCCTCCACGATCGAGGACGCCGGTGTGATCGACCAGCTTCTCGAGACGCTGCGGCCGGACGCCGTGGGGGAGCGGCAGGGCCACGTGTCCGGCTAGGACCCGGACCGGCTCCAGCGGTATTCGTTTTCCGGCCGGCCGGGCGCGCCGTAGCGGGCGGTGCGGGACACACTGCCGGCGTCGGCGAGGTATTCGAGGTACCGGCGCGCGGTCACGCGGGACATGCCCAGCGCCTCCATCACCTCGCTAGCGGACACCGCCCCGGACTGCAGCTTCATGAAGTCCTGTACGGACTCCAGAGTGGACCCGGAGAGGCCCTTGGGCAGCGGCAATTCCGAGGGCGCCCGCAGGCTCGCGAACGCCTGGTCCACGTCGCTCTGGGACGCGCCCGCCCCGGCGCCGCCCGGCCCCGGGGAAGCCAGCTGCTCACGGAACTGCCGGTAGCTGCGCAGTTTGTCCGCGAACGTGGCGTAGGTGAACGGTTTGATCAGGTACTGCACGACGCCGGTCGCGACGGCGCTGCGGACGATGTTCAGTTCGCGTACGGCGGTGATGGCAATGATGTCGGCGAACAGGCCGGAGGCGCGCATCCGGCGGGCGATGTCCAGGCCGTGCAGGTCCGGCAGGTTCATGTCCAGCAGGACCAGCTCCACGGGCTGGCCGGCGGCCGACAGCTCCGTCATCAGGCGCAGGGCGGACTGCCCGTCCGGGGCGGAGCCGGCCAGGGTGAAGCCGTCCAGCCGGCCGATGTAGGCCGCATGGGCCGCCGCGGCAATCGGCTCGTCCTCGACGACCAGTACGCGGATGTCACTCATTGCTGTTCCTTCGCTGTCCCGGCGGGTTCATCTTTGGAGCATCGGCGGGTTCCTCTGCGGAGCCTGCGGGGGCCGGCGCGGTCGGCAGCGTGACGCGGAACAGTGCCCCGGCCGGGCTGGTGATGCTCATGCTACCGCCCAGCCGCTGCACGGCCTGGCGGACCAGTGCCAGGCCCAGCCCGCGCCCGAACGGCCCCGGGGCCTTGGTGCTGAAACCGTGCCGGAAGACGTCCTCCACCGCGTCCGGGTCGATGCCGGGACCGCTGTCCTCCACCGAGATCTGCAGGGCGCCGCCCTCCGAGACGACTGAGAGCTCAACCAGACGCGGCGGTGGAGCCTCGGCGGCGGCGTCGATCGCGTTGTCCAGCAGGTTGCCCAGGATGGCCACCAGGTCCTGGACGGCCAGCCCGGTCACCGCCGTGGAACCTCCGGTGGTCAGGATCAGTTCGACGCCGCGTTCGTGCGCCTCAGCCGCCTTGCCCATCACCAGTGCGCCGAGCACGGGCTCCTCGAGGGAGCTGACCAGGTCGTCGGTCAACCGCTGGCTCAGCTCCAGGTCCTTGGTGGCAAAATCGAGGGCCTCGGCGCCGCGGCCGAGCTCCATCAGGGACACCATCGTGTGCAACCGGTTGGCGTGCTCGTGGGTCTGGGCACGCAGTGCGTCCGAGAGCGTGCGCATGGTTTCCAGTTCACTGCCCAGGGACTCGATTTCAGTGCGGTCCCGGATGGTGGCGACAGTGCCGTAGACCGGGCCTGTCGTTTGGCGCTGGCGGGATGCGGGGGCGGGCGGACCCACCGCCGGGCCCTGGTTGACCACCAGGACGCGCTCGCCGGTGAGGTGGATTTCGTCCTGGGCCGTCCGGCCGGACTCGAAGAGCTCTTTGAGGCTGGGGGCGAGCGGCAGTTCGGCCAGCGACGGTGCCCCCGCGCCACGGCCGGCCGGGGCCCCGCCGTCGACCGCCCCGCCGTCGACTGCGCGGGGCGGCACCCCGAGCAGCGCGGCCGCCTGGTCGTTGTACATCACCACCTTGCCCCGGGGATCGATGAGGATCACCCCCTCGCGGACCGAATGCAGCACCGATTCGTAATAGGCGAACAGCTGCGCGAGCTGCTCCGGGCCCCAGCCGCGGGTCACCCGGCGGAGGTACCGGCCCAGCAGCCAGGACGCCACCGATCCGCCCGCCAGCAGGGCAACAGCGATCGCCAGCAGGGCAGGCAGCCGGCCGGAAAACGCGACATCCACCGTCCCCACCGTCACACCCGCCGCCACCAGGGCCCGGACCGTGCCGTCGGCGTCCTTGACCGGGGCGATGGTGCGCACCGAGGGACCCAGTGTCCCGGCCATGATCTCGGTGAAGACCTCGCCCTTCAGGGCGGCGTCGATCGAGCCGATGTACGGCTTGCCGAGTTCCTCGTCGCGGGGATGGGTCCACCGGGTCCGGTCCGGCGCCATGATCGTAATGAAGTCCGCATGGGCGTCCCGCATCACCTGCAGCGCGTAGGGCTGGAGCCGCGCGGAGGGGTCGGGGGAGGCCGCCGCCTGCAGGACCAGGGGGTTGTCCGCCACCGCGGTGGCGATCCCGGCCATCCGCCGGCCTGCCTCCTCGTAGGCGTGGTCGCGGGCATCCACAAACGTCGCCGTGCCGACGACGGCAGTCAGGGCCAGCATAAACAGCAGGTGCGCCACGAACAGCCTGCGGGCGATGCTCCAGTGATGGATCAACTGCACCTTCCATGACCAATATGAACGCAACGGTGATGCGCGTCACTTCATCGCCAATGATGGAGGAACACGCAGAACGGACGTGATGCGCGCCCCAGGCCGCATCAATGTCCAGCCTATCCAAGGAGAACACCATGGCCTCTCAACGAGGAGAGTCAGCGGCACCGGCCGCGGCGACGGTCAAGCAGCGCAAGGGTCTGGACAAGTCCCACTACCTTTACATCGCGGTCATTGCCGCCGTCGTCCTCGGTGCCCTCGTCGGCCTGATGTTCCCGGAGGTCGGCAAGTCCCTCAAGCCCCTCGGCGACGGCTTCATCAAGCTGATCAAGATGATGATCGCCCCCGTCATTTTCTGCACCATCGTGCTCGGCATCGGCTCCATCGCCAAGGCCGCCACGGTGGGCAAGGTCGGCGGCTTGGCCCTCGGCTACTTCATTGTGATGTCGACGTTCGCCCTGGCCATCGGCCTCGTCGTCGGCAACCTGATCCACCCGGGTGAGGGCCTCAAGCTCGCCCCGTACGATCCGAACAAGAAGGCCGCGACGGACAGCACCGTCGACTTCCTGCTCGGCATCATCCCCGGCGACATCCCCGTGCTGCCCACCCTGCTCGCCGCCATCCTGGTCGGCTTCGCGCTGCAGAAGATGGGCCCGCAGGGCACCCCGATCCTGAAGGCCATCGGCCACGGCCAGGCCCTCGTGTTCCGCATCCTCATCATGGTCATGTGGCTCGCTCCGCTCGGCGCCTTCGGCGCAATCGCCGCCGTCGTCGGTGCCACCGGCGTCCAGGCCATCATCAGCATGGCCACCCTGATGATCGCGTTCTACATCACCTGCGCGGTCTTCATCGTGGTAATCCTCGGCGGCCTGCTCCAGGTCGTCTCCGGCGTCAACATCTTCCGCCTGATGAAGTACCTCGGCCGCGAATACCTGCTGATCTTCTCCACCTCCTCCTCCGAAGCGGCGCTGCCGCGCCTGATCGCGAAGATGGAGCACCTCGGTGTCTCCAAGCCGGTCGTCGGCGTCACCGTCCCCACCGGCTACTCCTTCAACCTGGACGGCACGGCCATCTACCTGACCATGGCCTCCCTGTTCGTCGCCAACGCCATGGGCACCCCGCTGGACCTCGGCGCCCAGATCTCGCTGCTGATCTTTATGATCATCGCCTCCAAGGGCGCCGCCGGTGTCACCGGCGCCGGCCTGGCCACCCTGGCGGCCGGCCTGCAGGCCCACCGTCCGGAACTGCTCGGCGGCGTCGGCATGATCGTCGGCATCGACCGCTTTATGTCCGAGGCACGTGCGCTGACCAACTTCACCGGCAACGCCGTGGCGACCGTTCTGATCGGCACCTGGATCAAGGAGATCGACGGCGGCCAGGTCGAGCGGGTCCTCTCCGGCGCCGCTCCGTTCGACGAGCAGACCATGATCGCCGGCCACGCAGCCGAGCAGCCCGCGGCTGCACCGGCTGCCCAGCACGCGCAGCCGGTCCCCGCCAACGCCTAGGCGCCGGCAGAACCGCTTTCACAGCACACCGAAACCGCCCGGACGCGCCACCCGCGTCCGGGCGGTTTTGCGTGTCTCCGGGATCCGCCGGAGCACAACCCTCGACTTCTACCAGAGGGTCAGACGCGCCGGTCGGCGGTTGTCAAGGTCCGTCGAATACCGTGTCGGGGGCTGTAACCTTGGGAGGAATAACGATCCGTGCCGGGCGGAGCCAGCCTCAGCAGGCAGCGCCGGGCCGGCCGGGTCCGGCAGGAAAATCACCGTCATCGAAAGTGTGGATAGATACGTGAGCAGCGAACAGGGTTCAGCCACTCTGGAAGGCACCGAACTCGACCTGGAAGACGCCGTCATGGGCCCCACCGGGCGCCCCCACCGCGACTTCCCGGAGCCCGCGCCGCTGTCCTCCCACGGCCCGGCCCGGGTCATCGCCATGGTCAACCAGAAGGGCGGCGTGGGCAAGACGACGTCCACGATCAACCTCGCCGCGGCGCTGGCCGAATACGGCCGCCGGGTGCTCCTGGTCGACTTCGATCCGCAGGGCGCGCTCTCCGCCGGCCTCGGCACCAACCCGCACGAACTGGACCTGACGGTCTACAACGTCCTGATGGACCGGAAAGTCGACATCCGCGACGCCATCCAGAAGACCGGCGTCGAAAACGTGCACCTGCTGCCGGCCAACATCGACCTCTCCGCCGCGGAGGTCCAGCTGGTCAACGAGGTTGCCCGCGAACAGGTCCTGGACCGGGCGCTGAAGAAGGTCGAAGACGACTACGACGTTGTCCTGATCGACTGCCAGCCCTCCCTGGGCCTGCTCACGGTCAACGCGCTGACCGCGGCACACGGCGTCATCATCCCGCTGATCTGCGAGTTCTTCGCGCTGCGCGCGGTGGCGCTGCTGGTCGAGACGATCGACAAGGTCCAGGACCGGCTGAACCCGCGCCTGCAGGTCGACGGCGTGCTCGCCACCATGTACGACGCCCGCACCCTGCACGGCCGCGAAGTCATCGCCCGGCTGGTGGAAGCCTTCGGCGACAAGGTCTTCGAAACCGTCATCAAGCGCTCCATCAAGTTCGCCGACGCCACCGTCGCCGCCGAGCCGATTACCAGCTACGCCGGCAACCATGCCGGAGCCGACGCCTACCGCCGCCTGGCCAAAGAGCTGATCTCGCGCGGCGGCGCACCCTAACCACGGCCGTGGCAGCAACAGCCCCGACGGCCGAACTGCCGCCGTCCGGAAAGAAACCGGGCTTTGAGGTGCGGCTGGAGAACTTCACCGGCCCGTTCGACCTCCTGCTGGGACTGATCTCCAAGCACCAGCTCGACATCACCGAGGTGGCGCTGGCCACGGTCACCGACGAGTTCATCAAATACATCAAAGGGCTGCAGCGGCTGGGGGAGGACTGGGCGCTGGATGAAGCCAGCGAGTTCCTGGTGATCGCGGCGACCCTGCTGGACCTCAAAGCCGCCAGGCTGCTGCCCGCCGGCGAAGTCGAGGACGACGAGGACATTGCCCTGCTCGAGGCCCGCGACCTGCTCTTCGCCCGGCTGCTGCAGTACAAGGCCTTCAAACAGGTCGCCGGACTCCTCGGCGCGACCCTGGAGCTGGAGGCCCGGCGCTACCCGCGGCAGGTCGCCCTGGAAGGCCACTTCGCCGCGCTGCTGCCCGAACTCGTCTGGAAGCACAGCCCGGCGGAGTTCGCCGCCCTTGCCGAGAAGGCCCTGAAACCCAAGGAAGCGGCCCCCACCGAGGTTGGCCTCGCCCACCTGCACGGCACGCCGGTCAGCGTGAAGGAACAGGCGGAAATCCTCGGGCTGCGGCTGCGGCTGCGGCTCGGTAAGCCGCTCACCTTCCGGTCCCTGATCGCCGATGCAGAATCCACCCTCGTGGTGGTGGCGCGGTTCCTTGCCCTGCTGGAGATGTTCCGGGACAAGGCGGTGGCCTTCGACCAGCTGCTTCCGCTCGGCGAATTGTCCGTGCACTGGACCGCCGACGACGCGGACTGGAGCAGCGAGAACCTGAGTGAAGAATACGAGGAGCAGCCTTGAGCGACGCGCCAAACCTTCCCGCCGACGCCGGAGGGCCCGGGGTTCCGGACCTGGCAGCGCTGCCCGGGGGCGCCCGCGCGGCCCTCGAAGCGGTGCTGATGGTCATCGACGAGCCGGCCACGGCCACCGAGCTGGCCGCCGGGCTGAACCTGACGGTCGACGTCGTCGAGGGGCTGCTCGGGGACCTGCAACGGGAGTATAACGGCTATACTGGTAATGCCCCGGATGCGGATGAGGCCAGCACGTCGTCAAATACTGCTGGATTCAGTGCCGCCCCCCGGGGTTTTGAATTGCGGAATATTGCCGGAGGCTGGCGGATCTATTCCCGCGCGGAGTTTGCCGACGTCGTAGGCGGCTTCGTGCTGGAAGGGCAAAGTGCCAGGCTGACACAGGCGGCGCTCGAAACGCTCGCCGTCATCGCCTACCGCCAGCCCGTCTCCCGGGCCCGGGTCTCTGCGATTCGAGGAGTCAATGTTGACTCCGTGGTGCGGACGCTGACCCAGCGCGGCCTGATCGAAGACTCGGGAAACGATCCCGAATCCGGGGCCATCCTGTACCGCACAACGTCGTATTTCCTCGAACGCATGGGAATCGGCTCGGTGGCTGAGTTGCCTCAGCTTTCACCCCATCTTCCAGGGCTTGAAGGCATAGCGGAGTTCTACGACGCAGGAAGAATGTAGGCAGGAATGCTGCCTGCGTAAGAGTATCCACCAGGGCAGAACCATTTGCCCGGCCGGTGGGGGACTGCCGTGAGGCAGCCGTCGCGGGCCACCAAACGAAGGACGGGTCATGACACAGGCGGGACGCCAGGGTTCACCACGTAACAGTTCGGGACGCACCAGCGCCGGACACCAATCAGCGCGCACCCAGGGTGCGGGCGGCGCCGGCCGCGGCCAGCGCGACTTCTCCAAGGGCGGCGGCGACCGCCCGTTCAAGCGCCCCAAGCCGCGCGAAGAGGCATTTGTTGACCCGGACCTGAACCCGGGCGGCGGAGCCCCCGAGCAGGCTGACCGGAAGGCCGGCGCGAAGCCGGCACGGAAGCCTGCGGCCCGCAAGCCCGGCGCCGGCAAGGCTCCCGGCACCCCGGGGGCGCTCAAGCCCAAGCCGCGCATCGGCGCGGGGGCGGCCAAGGCCACCGGCTCCAGCGCGTTCGGTGGCGAACGCTTCGGCCAGAACCTGGGCCCCGTCCGCAAGCCTGCCCGCAAGCGCGGACCGCGCGGTCCCGTGCCGCAGTCCGAACTGCACGACGCCGACGGCGTCCGCCTGCAGAAGGTCATGGCCTCGGCCGGCGTCGCCTCGCGGCGCGTCTGCGAGGAAATGATCGCCGAGGGCCGCGTCGAGGTCGACGGCCAGGTCGTGACGGAGCTCGGCGTGCGCGTCGACCCCAAGACCGCCGTGATCCATGTGGACGGCCTGCGCATCCAGCTGGACGAGAACATGGTCTACATGGTCTTCAACAAGCCCAAGGGCGTTGTCTCCACCATGGAGGATCCGGACGGCCGCCCGTGCATCAGCGACTTCGTCCGCAACCACCACGGCGAACGCCTTTTCCACGTCGGCCGGCTCGACGTCGCCACCGAGGGACTGCTCCTGCTGACCAACGACGGCGAGCTCGCCAACCGCCTGACGCACCCGTCCTACGAAGTGCCCAAGACCTACCTCGTGCAGGTCCGCGGCCCGTTCCCTCAGGGCGTCGGCGCGCAGCTCAAGGCCGGTATCGAACTCGAAGACGGCATCGCCTCCGTGGACTCCTTCAAGCTCGTCGACTCGACCCCGGGCCACGTGCTGATCGAGGTTGTGCTGCACTCGGGCAAGAACCGCATTGTCCGGCGCCTCTTCGACGCCGTCGGGTTCCCGGTACTGCGGCTCGTCCGCGTCAAGGTCGGCCCCATCGGCCTGGGCGACCAGCGCCAGGGCAGCATCCGCAACCTCGGCAAGCAGGAAGTCGGCCACCTGCTGGCATCCGTGGGGCTGTAGGCATGTCCGCCTTTCGCACCCACGGCCGCGGCCACCTCAACGGCCCGGTGGTGGTTGTGGGGACCGGACTGCTGGGCACCAGCATCGGGCTGGGTCTCCGCGGCCGCGGAGTCGCCGTCTACCTCTCCGACCCCTCGCCGACCAACCAGGCCGTCGCCGTCGACATCGGCGCCGGCCTGCCCTTGGCGCGCCTTGACGGCGAGGCGCCGGAACTCGTGGTGGTCGCCGCGCCACCGGACGTGACCGCCGACGTCGTCGCCGGCGCCCTCGCGGACTACCCCGAGGCCGTCGTGGTGGACATCGCCAGCGTCAAGGCGTCCATCCTGGCGGAGCTGCGGTCCCGTGGCGCCGACCTGGGCCGCTACGTCGGCACACACCCGATGGCGGGCCGGGAGAAGTCCGGCCCGGTCGCCGCCCGCGGCGAGCTGTTCACCTCGATGCCGTGGGTGATCTGCCCGACGCCGGAAACCCGGCCCGAGGCGCTGCAGGCTGCCCGCGCGCTGGCCGGGGACCTGGGCGCCGTCGTCTCCGAATTCGGCGCCGAGGAACACGACGAAGCCGTGGCGCTGGTCTCGCACCTGCCGCAGGTGATGTCCTCCCTCGTGGCCAGCCGGCTGCAGGGAACCCCGCTGCACGCCCTCTCACTGGCCGGCAACGGCCTGCGGGACGTGACCAGAATCGCCGCGAGCGACCCCACACTCTGGGTGCAGATCCTCGGCGCCAACGCGGACAAGGTCGTGGACATCCTGCACGGCGTCCGCGAGGACCTGAACCGGCTGATCGGCACCCTGGAGGATCCGACGGCGCCGGGTGCCCGGCTGGACCTCGCCCAGCTGATCAGCGAAGGCAACGCCGGCCAGTCCCGGATCCCGGGCAAGCACGGCGGGCCGCCGCAGGCGTACTCCTGGCTGACCGTCCTGGTGGACGACACGCCCGGCCAGATCGCCAAGCTCCTCACCGAGATCGGCGAGATCGGCGTCAACCTCGAGGACCTCCGCCTGGACCACTCCTCGGGACAGAATGTCGGCATGGTGGAACTCTCCGTGCTGCCCAACAAGCACGAGCTGCTCATCGAAGCCCTCAACGACCGTGGATGGCGGGTACTCCAGTAATGACCCAGGAACTCATTGAAACGGTGGACATCGTCCGCCCCGGCAAGAGCCTCGTCGTCGCGATCGACGGCCCCTCCGGCTCCGGGAAATCCAGCGTCAGCAAAGAGGTGGCGCGCCGGCTCCGGCTGGCGTACCTCGACACCGGCGCCATGTACCGGGCCCTGACCTGGTCATGCCTCGACAGCGGCACCGACCTGGCCGACGGCGAGGCCATCGAGGCCGCCGCCGAGGGCCTCCAGCTCGAAATCAGCACCAGCCCCCAGGACGAATACGTCCGGGTCGCGGGCGTAGATATCACCGAGGCCATCCGGGAGCCGGCCATTTCCGCGGCGGTCAGCGCCGTCGCCACCACCCTGGGGGCGAGGACCGAGCTGATCCGCCGGCAGCGCGAGCTGATCGAAAAGCACCACCGCCGCATGGTGGTGGAGGGACGGGACATCACCACCGTCGTCGCGCCCCACGCCGAGGTGCGCATGCTGCTCACCGCCAGCGAGGAGGCCCGGCTGCGCCGCCGCGGCATCCAGCTGGGCGGCAGCCAGAACGCCGAACAGCTCGCGGCGCAGGTCACGGCCCGGGACGCCAAGGACTCCACCGTGGTGAACTTCACCCAGGCAGCCGACGGCGTGGTCACCCTGGACTCCTCGGACCTGGACTTCGCCCAAACGGTGGACGCGGCCCTCGGCATCGTGCACAAGGTTCTCAACCACACGGCCATCAACCGTGACTAAGGGCGCAGCCCGGGCGGAACAGCCCGGCCGCTGGTTCCTCGACGGGACCATGGCCTGGAGCCGGCCGGTCGGCTGGGCCCTGGACCACCTGGTCTACCGCACCTCCGTCAAGGGCCGGGCCAACGTGCCGGCTGCCGGACCGGTCATCTTCGCCGGAAACCACATCAGCTTCCTGGACGGCCCGGTCATGTTCGGCGCCGCACCGCGGCCCATGCACATCTTCGTCAAGAAGGAGATGTTCAGGGGTTTTCCCGGTCTCGTACTCAGCGCCGCCGGCCAACTGGCAGTGGACCGCTCCGGTGACCGGACCGCGCTGCAACGGGCCAAAAGCGTCCTCGACGCCGGACGGTGCGTCGGGATCCTTCCCGAAGGCACCCGCGGGGGCGGCGAGGCCGCCACGATCAACAACGGGGTCGCCTGGCTCGCGCTGAACTCGGCCGCCACCGTGATCCCGGTTGCCATCCTGGGAACCAGGATCAGCGGCGAACACCTCAACGCGGTTCCCGGGCCCGGCCGCCGGCTGCATGTCAGCTTCGGCGGCGCCCTCAATCTCAGCCGCAGGCCCGGCGAGACGGGGCGTGCTTCAATGGACAGGGTGGGAAACGAGATCCGCGCCGCCCTCGCGCGGCACGTCCAGGACACCATTCAGTCCACCGGGCAAGGCCTGCCCGACGCGGATTCCCCGCAAGAACGCCAGACAGCAGTAGCCGGGACGCCGGCAGATCACCACCTAAGGAAAGTGCAATGAGCGATACGACTCAAACCCCCGGCCACTTCGGCGCCGGCGAAGACGAATACACGCCCACCGGCACGGACCAGGTGGCTGAGAACCTTGCCGCCCTGGACGACGAGGAAGCCGAACTCCGCGCGGCCTCGCTGCGGGCCGGCCTGGATGACTACGAGCTGGACGAGGAAGACGCCGCCCTGCTCAGCGGCCGCTACGAGGACGAGGACTTCGACGGCCCGGTCAAGCTTGATCCGGTCCTGGCCATCATCGGCCGCCCCAACGTCGGCAAGTCCACCCTGGTCAACCGCATCCTGGGCCGCCGCGAAGCCGTGGTCGAGGACACCCCCGGCGTCACCCGCGACCGCGTGATGTACTCCGCCAACTGGAACGGCCGCAACTTCACCGTGGTCGACACCGGCGGCTGGGAACACGACGCCCGCGGCATCCACGCCCGCGTCGCCGAACAGGCCGAGATGGCCGTGGAGCTCGCGGACGCCGTGCTGTTCGTGGTGGACTCCGCCGTCGGCGCGACCGCCACGGATGAGGGCGTCATGAAGATGCTCCGCAAGTCCAAGAAACCGGTCATCATGGTGGCCAACAAGGTTGACGACTTCGCCCAGGAAGCCGACTCGGCCGCGCTCTGGGGCCTCGGCTTCGGCGAACCCTACCCGGTCTCCGCGCTGCACGGCCGCGGCGTGGCCGACCTGCTGGACCACGTGATGGACACGCTCCCGGAGTTCTCCACCATCGAAGGACTCGAGCGCAGCGGCGGCCCGCGCCGCATCGCCCTGATCGGCCGGCCGAACGTCGGCAAGTCCTCGCTGCTGAACAAGCTCGCAGGCTCCGAGCGCGTGGTCGTCGACAACACCGCCGGCACCACCCGCGACCCGGTCGACGAGTTCATCGAACTCGGCGGCCGCACCTGGCGCTTCGTGGACACCGCCGGCATCCGCCGCCGCCAGCACATGGCCCAGGGCGCGGACTTCTACGCCTCGCTGCGCACCCAGAGCGCGCTCGAAAAGGCCGAGGTCGCCGTCGTGCTCCTCGCCGTGGACGAAGTGCTCAGCGAGCAGGACGTCCGCATCCTGCAACTGGCGATCGAGTCCGGCCGCGCGCTGGTGCTTGCGTTCAACAAGTGGGACCTGCTCGACGACGAACGCCGCACCTACCTCGAACGCGAAATCGAGCAGGACCTCGCCCACGTGGCGTGGGCCCCGCGCGTGAACATCTCGGCCAAGACCGGCTGGCACAAGGACCGGCTGGTCCCGGCCCTGGACACCGCCCTGGAAAGCTGGGACAAGCGGATCCCCACCGGACGCCTCAACGCCTTCCTGGGCGAACTGGTGGCCGCACACCCGCACCCGGTCCGCGGCGGCAAGCAGCCCCGCATCCTCTTCGGCACCCAGGCCTCCAGCCGGCCGCCGAAGTTCGTGCTCTTCACCACCGGCTTCCTCGATCCCGGCTACCGCCGCTTTATCACCCGCCGGCTCCGCGAAACCTTCGGTTTCGAGGGCACTCCGATCGAGGTCAACATGCGGGTCCGGGAAAAGCGCGGCAAGAAACGTTAATTCCGACACACGTTGCCCGTGACACACGTGAAAGTGTCACGGGCACCCTCCGCAATCGTGTAAGCTTTTGGAGGTGGTTCGGCCGGACTGCTCGGATGAAATCCTTTGGATAACAGCAGGAGATCATCGGGAGCGGAGAACGGCGGAACCAGCGGGCTGTAGCGCAGCTTGGTAGCGCACTTGACTGGGGGTCAAGGGGTCGCAGGTTCAAATCCTGTCAGCCCGACCAACAAGAAAGTACCCCGCCATTCCGGCAACGGAATGGCGGGGTTTTCTGTTTCCCGGGGCGGCCGGTAATGGGAGGCGCCTACTTGAGGAAGCGTGAGGTCCGCCGGTCCGCGAGGATCTTTCCCTTCGTCTGGCAGCTTGGGCAGTACTGCAGGGCGGTGTCCGCGAAGGAAACCTCACGGACGGTGTCACCGCAGACCGGGCACGCCTCGCCGGTCCGTCCATGGACCCGCATGTGGCTCCGCTTGGTGTCCTTGAGCTCGCTGGGCGGTTTCCCGGCGGCCTCCGCCAGCGCCGTCCCGAGGACGCCGTGGATCGCGTCGTACAGGCGCTCCACCGCGGCCCGGTCCAGCGAGCCCGCTATGGCGAACGGGGATGTCTTCGCCGCGTGCAGGATCTCGTCACTGTACGCGTTGCCGATGCCTGCGATGACGCCCTGGCTGCGGAGCACACCCTTGATCTGCTGGGAACTGCCCGCCAGGATCCCGGCCAGCGCGTCGACGTCGAACCCGGGGCTGAACGGGTCCGGTCCCAGCGCCGCGATGCCGGGGACGTCGGCCGGCTGACGGACCACGTACATGGCCAGGGACTTCTTTGTGCCGGCCTCGGTCAGGTCCAGGTCGAGGGCTCCGTCCGCGCCTGAAAAGGACAGCCGCGCCGCGATGTGGCCGCCTCCTTTTTTCAGCACAGCGCCGGTGGGGGCATCCGTGACCCGGACCCAGCCGGCCCGGGCGAGGTGGAAGACCAGGTGCAGGCCGCCGGCGTCGAGATCCACAAATTTGCCGTGCCGGCCCACGCCGGTGACCGTCCTGCCTTCCAGGGCGGAGATGGGCGGATCCGCGGTCTTAAGCACCGCGAAGGAGACGACCTGGACCTTGGCCAGGGTGGATCCGCGCAGGCGCGTGTCCAGGAAGTCCGCCAAGGCCGCCACTTCCGGGAGCTCAGGCATGGGCAAATCCGTCCGTAACGGGTGCAGGTGCTGCCATGGCAACATCATGTCAGAGTCCTCCCGGGGCCCGGGCGGATGTGCCTATACTTTCAGCGGCGGCCCGATCGATCGGCCGCCGAAGACCTTGGTGATTGACCCGACGAAAGGCCCGTCATGAGCAACATTCCCGAAGAGCTGTCCTACACCGCCGAACACGAATGGGTCACCGCGCCGAACGCCGACGGCGTCGTGCGCGTGGGCATCACTGATTTTGCCCAGGACGCCCTCGGGGACGTCGTCTACGCCCAGATGCCGGAGGTCGGCACCGACATCAAGGCCAACGAGGTCGTCGGGGAAGTGGAGTCCACCAAGAGCGTCAGCGACATTTACGCCCCCGTGAGCGGTGAAGTAGTTGCCCGGAACGAGGCGCTGGACACCGATTCGGCCCTGATCAATTCGGATCCGTACGGCGAGGGCTGGCTGATTGAAATCAAGCTGGCGGAAGCCGACGCGGTGGAGTCGCTGCTCAGTGCATCGGAGTACGAACAGCAGGTAGGCTAATGGGAAGATCTCCGGGCCGTGTTACTGGACACACCTAGTGGACCCAGTGGCCGGCCGGGGGATTGACCACCGGATCTGCCAGGCTTTTCCGGACGCATGCGTTGTTTGCAGGGGGGACACCTGCAACGAATGAGGAGGACTCAATGGTTGGGCACGGACAGAACGACACCGGTGAATACGGCACGGGTGGAGTGAAAGCCTCGGAGACCACGTCGATCCATCTCACCCCCGTGCGCGATGAGCCCACCATCACGCCGAAGGTCTCGAACGAGGAACGGACGGCGATCGAGTCGCTGCCCGCCGGGTCCGCCCTGCTGGTGGCCCACAGCGGCCCCAACTCCGGCGCCCGCTTCCTGCTCGACTCCGACGTCACGACTGCGGGCCGCCACCCGGACGCCGACATCTTCCTCGATGACGTCACGGTTTCACGCCGCCACGTCGAATTCCGCCGCACGGCGCGCAGCTTCGAGGTTGTGGACACCGGGAGCCTGAACGGCACCTACGTCAACCACGACCGTGTCGACAGCGTGGAGCTGAAGTCGGGTAACGAGGTGCAGATCGGCAAGTTCCGGCTCACCTTCTACCTCAGCCCTGCCCGTACCGCAGGCCACGTCTGATATCGGGGTAATTGCCGGTGGCCATGGCACAAGCCGAACGGCGCGGACCCCAGGTCCTGAACATCGGGGAGGTCCTGGCTCAACTGAGCGACGACTTCCCGTCCATGACCGCGTCGAAAATCAGGTTTCTTGAGGAAAAGGGCCTCATCAATCCGCAGCGCACCCCCGCCGGCTACCGGCAGTACTCGGAAGGCGACGTCGAACGGCTGCGCTTTGTGCTGTCGCTGCAGCGGGACCAGTACCTGCCGCTGAAGGTCATCAAGGACTACCTCGACGCGATTGACCGCGGCGAACGCCCGGAGAACCTGCCGCCGGGGGTGACGGTGTCGCCCCGGATCGTTTCCGAGGAACTCGCCTCCGAGCTGAACAACCGGGTGCGCCTGCTCAGCGAGGAACAGCTCCGCACCGAGTCCGGGGCCAGCGTCCCGCTGCTCGAGTCGCTGCTCAGTTTCGGCCTGATCGGGCACGTCAACGGAAAGTTCGACGACCATGCCCTGCAGGTGGCACGCGCCTGCGTGCAGCTGGAAAGCCACGGCCTGGAGCCGCGGCACCTGCGGCCCTTCCAGGCCGCCGCCGACCGCGAGTTCGGGCTCGTGGAACGCGCCGTGGCCACGCTGACATCCCGCAAGGACGCCGCCTCCCAGGCCCGCGCCGCCGAGGCTGCCCGGGAGATCAGTGAACTGTGCCTCTCGCTGCACCGGGCCCTGGTGCAGGACCGCATCTCGAGGATGGACAGCTGATGATTGAGGTGGAAATCGTAGGTGTGCGGATCGAACTGCCCTCGAACCAGCCGCTCGTCCTGCTCAAGGAACTGCACGGTGAGCGCCACGTCCCCATCTGGATCGGCACCCCGGAGGCCAGTGCGATCGCCCTCGCCCAGCAGGGCGTGGTCCCGCCGCGGCCGATGACGCACGACCTGCTGATCGACGTCGTCAAGGCGCTCGGCCACTCCATCGTCAGCGTGAACATCGTGGCGGTGGAGGACAACATTTTTTACGGCCAGCTTCAGTTCGAGGACGGCACCACGGTCAGCTCGCGGGCCTCGGACGCCCTAGCCCTCGGCCTGCGCGCGAAGTGCCGGATCTGGTGCGCCGACGCCGTCATGGAGGAAGCCGGCGTGCGGATCACCGAGCACGACGACGGCGAGGAGGCCCAGCCCGGGCCCGCCGTCGACGAAGAGGGGGAGCTGCGCCGGTTCCGGGAGTTCCTGGACGAGGTCGAACCCGAGGACTTCGCCGGCTGAAACCGCTCAAAGCTTAAAGTCGAGGTCGAAAGTTTCGACACGCCCCGGCAATAGGGCCAAGGTCTTTGACCTTGGCCCCCGGCAGGCCTAACGTCAGAGGTACAAGTTCCCATTGCATACAACAGCCGCGCAAGTCACACTGGACAGTGGCGCGCTGGTGCTGCAAGTTCCCTCGGGAACTCATGACAAGGAGGATCCACGTGAGTCCGAAAGGCGAAGCAGGCGAGCTCAAGCAGGCCTCGACGGCAGGCGTTGCTGTGCCCGCAAGCGGTGCCCAGGGACTGCTGTTCACCGAGGATCTTCCCGTCCTGGACGAGGACGCGGGCTACCGCGGGCCGACCGCCTGCAAGGCGGCCGGCATCACCTACCGCCAGCTGGACTACTGGGCCCGCACCGGACTCGTTGAGCCTGCCGTGCGCGGCGCCGCAGGCTCCGGTTCGCAGCGGCTCTACGGCTTCCGCGACATCCTGGTCCTCAAGGTCGTCAAGCGGCTCCTCGACACCGGTGTTTCGCTGCAGCAGATCCGCACCGCCGTCGAACACCTCCGGGAACGCGGGGTCGAGGACCTCGCCCAGATCACCCTCATGAGTGACGGCGCCAGCGTCTACGAATGCACCTCGGCGGACGAAGTCATCGACCTGGTCCAAGGCGGCCAGGGCGTCTTCGGGATCGCAGTCGGCCGGGTCTGGCGGGAAGTGGAGGGCAGCCTGGCGGCGCTTCCGAGCGAGCACGCCGCGGACCAGTCGTTTCCCGATGACGAACTCAGCAAGCGCCGCGCGGCCCGCAAGATCGGCTAGCAAGCCCCTAGATTGACCAGAAAAACGCGGAGCCACGTGGTGGCCCCGCGTTTTTTGTCAGGCGGCGTCCCCGGCCGGGCCCGGGACGCCGCCGCCCGGTCAGCGCTGGCTGCGGTTGCGGACCCGGCCCGCGGACGCGAGGTCCGCGTTTGAGCCGGGCGTGCGCATCAGGTTGGCCAGCAGCGAGTCGAACAGGGCCGCGGCGTTCTTGGCGGAATCGCCGGGCCAGTGGTGCACGGAGTGGGCCGCGCCCTGGATCTGCTGCCAGTTGGCCTGTTCCGGGATGTGCGGTGTCAGCAGCAGTTCGCCGAACATGGACTGCATCTCGGCCAGGCGGAAGCTGTGCTCCGCGGAGCCGGTCCGCACCCGGTTGGCCACGATCCCGGCAGGGGAGAGGCCCGGGGCGAATTCCTGGCGGAACAGCTGGATGGCCCGCATGGTGCGCTCGGTGCCCGCGACGGAGAACAGACCGGGCTCGGCGACCAGGGTGACCTTGTCGCTGGCCGTCCAGGCCATCCGGGTCAGGCCATTGAGCGAGGGCGGGCAGTCGACCAGGACCAGCTCGTACTCCCCGGCGCCGGCGAGCACGGCGGAGAGCCGGCGCAGGTCGCGGCGGCCAAGGTCGGGCCGGTCATAGACGCCGGTGTAGGCGGACCCGACGGCGACGTCCAGGACGGCGGTGCGGTGGCCGGAGGCGCCGTTGGGGGAGGTGAGGCCGGTGTGCTCCACCCAGCCGCTGGCAACCACGTTGTCGGCCAGGTGTGCCCGGCGCGGGGATTTTAGCATCCGGCCGATGTCCAGCTGTTCGTCGGGCCGGACGCCGAGGGCCGTGCTGGCGTCTGCGTGCGGGTCGAGGTCGACCACGAGGGTGGGGATGCCGGCTGCGAGTGCTGCCGACGCCAGTCCGGTGGTCACGGATGTCTTGCCGACCCCGCCTTTGAGGCTGCTGATGCTGACTACTTGCACTTGAAAAACCAATACCTAACGCCGGTTGCCGAGACTGGGTCCTGCCGGCCCGTGCGTTCCTTCGGACCGGGGCGTGCATGCGCCACCCACCACCTCATCATATGTTGACCCGTCGCCGAATCCCGTTTCATCGGGCCCGGCGGACGCCCGGCGGGGACCTGGACGGCTCGGGAGCCGCCGCAACGTCAACGATCTGCCTTCTCCGGCCGAAATGACGCATAATCTTGTGACGGGCGCCACAATGATTTGTGTTTGCGCACACCGGTCTTAGAAACTGTGACGACTTACCGAACCGCCCGCGATGATGCAGGAGAAGTATGTTTTCCAAGATTCTGGTGGCTAACCGCGGCGAAATCGCGATCCGCGCCTTCCGTGCCAGCTACGAGCTGGGTGCCAAGACCGTTGCCGTGTTCCCTACCGAGGACCGCAACTCCATCCACCGCCAGAAGGCGGATGAGGCATACCTGATCGGCGAGGAGGGCCACCCGGTCCGGGCGTACCTCGACGTTGACGAGGTGGTCCGGGTCGCGAAAGAGGCCGGCGCGGATGCGATCTACCCCGGCTACGGCTTCCTCTCGGAGAACCCCAACCTCGCCCGGGCCGCCGCGGCCGCCGGCATCACCTTCGTCGGGCCCCCGGCGGAGGTCCTCGAACTTGCCGGGAACAAGGTGGCCGCCCTCGAAGCGGCCCGCAAAGCCGGCGTCCCGGTGCTCAAGTCCAGCAAGCCGTCCAAGGACGTTGACGAACTCATCGCCGCAGCGGACGAGATCGGCTTCCCCATTTTCGCCAAGGCCGTCGCCGGCGGCGGCGGCCGCGGCATGCGCCGGGTCGACACCCGGGAGGCCCTGCCCGAGGCCCTGCAGGCCGCGATGCGCGAGGCCGACGCCGCCTTCGGCGACCCCACCATGTTCCTGGAGCAGGCCGTGCTGCGGCCGCGGCACATCGAAGTACAGATCCTCGCCGACTCCGAGGGCAACGTGATGCACCTCTTCGAGCGCGACTGCTCCATCCAGCGCCGCCACCAGAAGGTCATCGAGATCGCGCCGGCACCCAACCTTGACGAGGGCATCCGGCAGGCCCTGTACCGCGACGCCGTGAAATTCGCCAAGGCCCTGAACTACGTCAACGCCGGCACCGTGGAGTTCCTCGTCGACACCGTCGGCGAACGGGCCGGCCAGCACGTCTTCATCGAGATGAACCCCCGCATCCAGGTGGAGCACACGGTCACCGAGGAAGTCACCGACGTCGACCTCGTCCAGGCCCAGCTGCGCATCGCCTCGGGGGAGACCCTCGCGGACCTGGGCCTCTCGCAGGAGACCGTCAAGCTCAACGGCGCCGCGCTGCAGTCCCGCATCACCACCGAGGACCCGGCCAACGGCTTCCGGCCCGACGTCGGAAAGATCACCGGCTACCGCTCCGCCGGCGGCGCCGGCGTCCGGCTCGACGGCGGCACCGTGTACTCCGGCGCCGAGATCAGCCCGCACTTCGACTCGATGCTGGTCAAGCTGACCTGCCGCGGCCGCGACTATCCGACCGCCGTCGCCCGCGCCCGGCGCGCCCTCGCCGAGTTCCGCATCCGCGGTGTCTCCACCAACATCTCCTTCCTGCAGGCGGTCCTGGACGACCCGGACTTCGTCGCCGGCGACGTGGCCACCTCGTTCATCGACGAGCGCCCCGAACTGCTCAAGGCCCGCGTCTCCGCGGACCGGGGCACCAAACTGCTGACCTGGCTCGCCGACGTCACCGTCAACAAGCCCAACGGCGAGCTCACCGTGCACACGGACCCGGCGGATAAGCTGCCCGCGGTGCCCGACGCCGAGGCCCGCCCCGGCTCTCGGCAGCGGCTGCAGGAGCTGGGCCCGGAAGGCTTTGCCCGCGCCCTGCGCGAGCAGAACGCCGTCGCGGTCACCGACACCACCTTCCGCGACGCGCACCAGTCGCTGCTGGCCACCCGGGTCCGCACCCGCGACCTCGTCGCAGCCGCCCCGGCCGTGTCCAAGCTGCTGCCGGAGCTGCTCTCGGTGGAGGCCTGGGGCGGGGCGACCTACGACGTCGCCCTCCGCTTCCTCGGCGAGGACCCGTGGGACCGGCTGGCGGCGCTGCGCAAGGCGCTGCCGAACGTCTGCCT
Source organism: Arthrobacter sp. UKPF54-2 (assembly GCF_007858535.1). Taxonomy (NCBI): domain Bacteria; kingdom Bacillati; phylum Actinomycetota; class Actinomycetes; order Micrococcales; family Micrococcaceae; genus Arthrobacter; species Arthrobacter sp. UKPF54-2. The sequence goes on along the minus strand of NZ_CP040174.1, from coordinate 3,329,942 downwards.
GCAGATGCTGCTGCGCGGCCGCAATACCGTCGGCTACACCCCGTACCCGGAAGAGGTGACGGTGGCGTTCGTCAACGAGGCGGCGAAGGCCGGCATCGACATCTTCCGTATCTTCGATGCCCTCAACGACGTCAACCAGATGGCCCCGGCCATCCGCGCCGTCCGCGAGACCGGCACCGCCGTGGCCGAGGTGGCGCTCTGCTACACCTCGGACATGCTCGACCCCGAGGAGAAGCTCTACACGCTGGACTACTACCTGGAGCTCGCGCAGAAGATCGTCGACGCCGGCGCGCACATCCTCGCGATCAAGGACATGGCCGGCCTGCTGCGTCCGGCGGCCGCCGCGCGCCTCGTGAGCGCCCTGCGGGAGAAGTTCGACCTGCCGGTCCACCTGCACACCCACGACACCGCCGGCGGCCAGCTGGCCACCCTGATGGCGGCCGCGGACGCCGGGGTCGACGCCGTGGACGTCGCCTCGGCTTCCCTGGCCGGAACCACCAGCCAGGTCTCCGCCTCCGCCCTGGTCGCGGCGCTGGCCCACACCCCGCGCGACACCGGGCTGAGCCTGGCCAACGTCTGCGCCCTGGAACCCTACTGGGAGGCCGTGCGCCGCGTCTACGCCCCCTTCGAGTCGGGCCTGCCCGGTCCCACCGGCCGGGTCTACCAGCACGAGATCCCAGGCGGCCAGCTCTCCAACCTGCGCCAGCAGGCCATCGCGCTCGGGCTCGGGGAGCGGTTCGAGGCGATCGAGGACATGTACACCGCGGCCGACCGCATCCTGGGCCGGCTCGTGAAGGTCACCCCGTCCTCCAAGGTGGTGGGTGACCTCGCCCTGCACCTGGTGGGCCTCAACGCCGACCCGGCGGACTTCAACGAGAACCCGCAAAAGTACGACATCCCGGACTCCGTGATCGGTTTCCTCTCCGGCGAACTGGGCGACCCGCCCGGCGGCTGGCCCGAGCCGTTCCGAACCAAGGCCCTGCAGGGCCGCAGCATCAAGGTCCGCGACGTTGAACTGAGCGCCGAGGACAGCGCGGCGCTCAAGGCCGACTCCAAGACCGTGCAGCAGACCCTCAACCGGCTGCTCTTCGCCGGCCCCACCAAGGACTACCAGAAGAGCGTCGAGGCGTACGGCAACCTCTCGGTGCTGGACACCCGCGACTACCTGTTCGGGCTCCAGCGCGGCGCGGAACACGAGATTGAGCTGGAGAAGGGCGTGCGCCTGATTGCGTCGCTGGAAGCCGTCTCGGAGCCGGACGAGAAGGGCATGCGCACCGTGATGTGCACGCTGAACGGCCAGTCCCGGCCGGTGGTGGTCCGCGACCGTTCCGTGGTCAGCAACGTCAAGGCGGCCGAACGGGCCGACACCTCGCAGCCGGGCCAGGTCGCCGCGCCGTTCGCCGGGGCCGTCACCCTGACGGTCAAGGCCGGCGACGCCGTCAAGGCCGGGGACACCGTCGCGACCATCGAGGCGATGAAGATGGAAGCCTCGATCACGACGCCGGTGGCCGGCACCGTCTCACGCCTCGCGGTCGGCGCGGTTGAACAGGTCCAGGGCGGGGACCTGCTGCTGGTCGTGGAGTAGCGGGCTGCCGCACGGCAGGCACGTGGCCTGCCGGGCTGCCGCACGGCAGGCACGTGGCCTGCCGTGCGGCAGCCCGGAGCGGTCAGCGGCGAACCCGGTAGCGCACGTGGAGCACCCGGTTGCCCTGGATCACCGTGTCGGGATCTTCCAGCAGCTGCTGGGCGTGGACCGACCCGAAGTAGCGTTTACCGGACCCGAACACCACGGGTGCGACGTCCATGCGCACCTCATCGACCAGGCCCGCGGCAAACACCTGGCCGCCGACGTCACCGGCGGCGACCTCCACCAGGCGCTCGCCCGCCAGCTCCTTGGCCTTGGCCACGGCTGCCTCGACGCCGTTGACGAAGTGGAACGGAGCCCCAGGGTCCCAGCCGTCGGGCGCCGGCCGGTGCGTCACGACGACAACGTGCTCAACTCCGCCCGGAGGCGTCCCGTCCCAGCCGTCCGTCAGGTCGAAGACGTGGCGGCCGACGACGGTGGCCCCGATCCGGTCCCAGTACGGCCGGATGTAGTCGTATGACGTTTGCGAGACCTTCAGCACGCCGCTGTCGTCCAGCGGCACGTCACCGCCGGTCAGCCAGTCGAACAGGAGACCGGGCTGGTCGTTGCCGTCGGCGATGAAGCCGTCCACCGACACCGAGCTGTACATAACGACCGTGCCCATGGGGTTCTCCTTCGCTTGAAGATGCCCCCAGAGTAGCGGCTCGCCCCGGTCCGTGGCAGGTACACAAAGCACAACGCGGGGCCAGCTCCGGCCCGTCCGGTGACCCGGGACGGGCGGCAGCTGACCCCGCGTTGCTGAGGGCGGCGGCTCAGGCGTTGGCGCGCTTCGCCGAGTACATCTCCTCGATCACGTTCTCGAAGTCCTTCATCACCTGGGCGCGCTTGACCTTCATGGACGGCGTGAGGTGCCCGGACGCTTCGGTGAAGTCGGACGGCACAATCCGGAAGGACTTGATCGCCTCGGCCTGCGAGACGGACTGGTTCGCGCCGTTGATCAGCTCCTGGACCGCCGCGGTAACGGCCGGGTGCGTCGTCGCCTCGGCCACCGTGGTCGACGCCGGGAGGCCGTGGCGCTGCAGCCAGCCCGGGAGCGCCTCTTCATCGAGGGTCACCAGGGCCCCGATGAAGGGCCGGTTGTCGCCGACCACCAGGACCTGGGACACCAGGGCGTCGGCGCGGATCTGGTCCTCAAGCAAGGCCGGGACCACGTTCTTGCCGCCCGCGGTGACGATGATTTCCTTCTTCCGGCCGGTGATGGTCAGGAAGCCTTCCTCATCGAGCTGGCCGAGGTCGCCGGTGCGGAACCAGCCGTCCACGAACGTCTCGGCCGTGAGGTCGTCGCGGTTGAAGTAGCCGCGCATCACGCAGACGCCCTTGGCGAGGATTTCGCCGTCGTCGGCGATCTTCACGGCGTTGCCGGGGATCGGCGCGCCGACTGTACCGATCTTGATCAGGCCGGGCGTGTTGACCGTGACCGGCGCGGTGGTTTCGGTCAGGCCGTAGCCTTCAAGGATCTGCAGGCCGATGCCCTGGAAGAAGTGGCCGAGGCGTTCGCCGAGCGGGCCGCCGCCGGAGACCGCGTGCGCGACCTGGCCGCCCATGGCGTCTCGCAGCTTGCCATAGACGAGCTTGTCAAACAGGGTGTGCTTGAGCCGCAGGCCCAGGCCCAGCTTGCCGGCCTGGCGCGCACGAGAATAGGCGATGGCGGTTTCCGCGGCGCGGTGGAAGATCGCTCCCTTGCCGCCGTCCTCGGCCTTGGTCAGGGCGGAGTTGTAGACCTTTTCGAAGACCCGCGGCACCGCGAGGATGAAGGTCGGCTTGTAGCTTTGCAGGTCCGGCAGCAGGTTCTTGATGTCCGGGGTGTGCGCGACGGTCACGCCGGCCGCCACCGCCAGCACCGAAATGAAGCGGGCAAAGACGTGCGCCAGCGGCAGGAACATGATGGTCCGCGCCTGCTCGTGGACGATCTGGCCGAGCGAGGTGGCGAGCACGTTGTCGGAGAGCTCCACGAAGTTGCCGTGGGTCAGTTCGCAACCCTTGGGACGCCCGGTGGTGCCCGAGGTGTAGATGATCGTGGCGAGATCCGAGAGCGAGGCCTGGCTGCGCCGAGCCTCCAGCTCCTCATCGCTGATGTCCGTGCCGGCGCCGCGGAGCTCGTCGAGGGCGTCGCCTTCGAGCTGCCAGACGTGCCGCAGGCCGGTCAGCCCCTCCGAGGTCGCGGCCTGCCGGATGATGTCCTCGTGGTGGGTCGACTCGCCGAAGGCCGCCACGGCGCCCGAGTCGCCCAGGTTCCAGGCCACCTGTGAGGGCGAGGAGGTTTCGTAGATCGGGACCGAGACGGCGCCGGCGAACCAGATGGCGAAGTCGATCAGGGCCCATTCGTAGCGGGTGCGGGACATAATGCCGACGCGGTCGCCGGCCGCCACGCCGCTGGCCATCAGGCCCTTGGCGAGCAGGGACACATCGGCCAGGAAATCGGTGGCCCGGATGTCCTGCCACTGCCCGGCGGCGTCGAGCCGGGAGAACAGGGCAGGGTTCGATGCCTTGGCGGCCTGGCGCAGCACCAGGTCTGTGATGTTCGTTTCCGGGGGGACGGTGACCAGGGGCGGGACACTGATTTCTCGCACGATAGCTCCTTTGATATCCATAGACCCGCTAGGGGGTACGACTAACAGTAGTATGTGGCCACCGCGGGCTGTGTTCCACTTCACCTACTGGCGAGTAACTTTACGGTCACGCCCCCGGACGGCGCCACTTGCGCCGGCGGCCGGCGGCCACGGAGTCCCCCTTCGTGCGGGCCTAGAATGGGGAACGATGCTAACTCCAACACCCGGTCCGCAGCCCGGTCCGCAACGCAGCACCGCCGCCTGGCGCCGCAGCACACCGGCCCGCCCAGGGTCCGCCCGGGCCGGCCGGCTGCGCGAACACCTGCGCCTCGGGCGCAAGGGCCTCGCGATCGGCGTGGACATCGGCGGCACCAAGGTGGCGGCCGGAGTGGTGGACGCCGACGGGCGCATCCTCAGCGAGGCCAGGCGGTCAACGCCGGGGAACGACCCGCGCGCCGTCGAGCAGGTGATCGTCGAGCTCGTGGAGGAACTCGGCCGGGGGCACCGCATCTGGTCGGTAGGGATCGGCGCGGCCGGCTGGATGGACCTCGATGGCGCCACGGTGCTGTTCAGCCCGCATCTGGCCTGGCGCAACGAACCGCTCCGGGACAACCTGCAGCGGCTGCTGCGCCGGCCGGTGCTGCTGACCAACGACGCCGACGCCGCCGGCTGGGCGGAGTGGCGCTTCGGCGCGGGCCGGGGCGAGAGCCGGCTGGTCTGCATCACGCTCGGCACCGGGATCGGCGGGGCGATGGTGATGGACGGCCGGCTGGAGCGCGGCCGTTTCGGCGTCGCCGGCGAATTCGGCCACCAGATCATCATGCCCGGCGGCCACCGCTGCGAGTGCGGCAACCGCGGCTGCTGGGAGCAGTACGCCTCCGGCAATGCGCTCGGACGCGAGGCGCGGGAACTGGCCGACGCCAACTCGCCGGTGGCCCAGGAGCTGCTGCGGGCCGTCGACGGCCGGGCCGACCGGATCACCGGCGTGATCGTCACCGAACTGGCCAAGGCCGGCAACGCGACCGCGCGGGAACTTCTCGAAGACGTCGGGGAGTGGCTCGGCCTGGGGCTGGCCAACCTGGCCGCGGCCCTGGACCCCGGCACCTTCGTCATCGGCGGCGGCCTGTGCGACGCCGGCGAGCTCCTGGTGGCCCCGGCGCGGAAGGCGTTCGCCCGCAACCTGACCGGCCGCGGCTTCCGTCCGGCAGCCGGGATTGAGCTCGCGGCGCTGGGCCCCAACGCGGGCCTGATCGGCGCCGCGGACCTCTCGCGTGTCAGCAGCCGCATGCACAGCTAGCCGTGCACAGCTAGCCAAACCGCGCCCGGCCAGGCCGCGGTCAGCGGCACAGCGGCCGGCTAGACCCTGGCGCCGTCGTCGTGCTCATCTTTTTCGTGCGGCAGCTTCATGATCAGGAACACCACAGACGCCGCGAAGGCGGCCACCATGCCCACCACCGCCAGCAGCGGCGCGGAGCGCCAGAAGATGGCGGACAGGAGCAGCGCGATCGGGCCGCCGACCGCCCCCAGCCACGCCAGCACCGTCATCGGATCCGACGACGCCAGGCTGGGCGGCTCTTCGGGGACGAAAGCGCCCTCGTCCTCGTCCGCCTCGTAGTCGCGCGGGCCGGGCGGGGCATCCCGGTCGGCGGAGCCCTCCGCGCCGCCGCCCGCGGCCGGACGGGTCCCGGCCGGGGGAGTCAACTGCGGCGGGACCGAGAGCCCCAGCGGGTCGAAGTCGCGGAACGTGCGCGCGGCGGAGGTCCCGGCGCCGGGTCCGGGCGCGGGACCGGAATCGGTGCCCTCGAGCCTGGCGACCAGGTCCCGCCAGACGGCGTCGTCCTCGTTGGCCCCGGAGTCCGGGGAATCCGGGTCGGGGGAGCCTGGGTCGGATCTAGTCATCTGCCGTTTCTTTCTGGCTGGCGCCGGCTGCGCCCGGAGTGTGCCCTTCCACGACCGACCGGATGAATTCGGCCGTGCCGGTGAAGATCCGGGGCGCGTCGTTGTCCATGGTAGCGACGTGGTAGCTGTTTTCCAGCCGGATGACCTCCAGCGGGGCGTTGGTCAGGCCGCGGCGCAGCGCCGCCAGGCTCGTGTCGGAGACAACGTGGTCCACGGTGGAGCGGTACACCCGGACCGGGGCGGTGATGTTCGGCAGCAGCCGCAGGGTGTCCTTGAACATCTTGTTCAGCTCGTGGGCCGCCGCGACCGGGGTCCGCGGATAGGCGCCCTCATCCACGCCCGCCTTGAGGATGTCGTTGGCGATCGCCGGGGTGGACTTGAGCACGTACTTCAGGATCCCGGCCAGCGGGGCCCGGGGGTCATCGATGACCAGGCCCGGGTTGACCAGGACCGCCCCGGCCACCGGGCGGGTGGCCGCCAGCCGAAGCGCGAGTGCCCCGCCCATCGAGAGGCCGGCCACAAAAACCTGGTCACATTCGGCGGCCAGATCCAGGTAGGCGGCGTCGAGGCCCGCGTGCCAGTCCTGCCAGCGGGTCCGGGCCAGTTCCTGCCAGCTGGTGCCGTGGCCGGGCAGCAGCGGCATCCGGACGGCGTAGCCGGCCGCGGCCAGCGACTCGGCCCACGCCCGCACGCCGTGCGGGCTGCCGGTGAAACCGTGGGAGACCACGACGCCGGTCCGGGGACCGGAGCCGGTGAATGGGCTGTTGAAGGGCGAGTGGTCGGGGGCTGTGCTCATGCGTGCTCCGTAGTTATGGGCCGCTGCCGGTCCCAGGTGGGAGGGGACTGGGCCGCGGTGCGGGACGTGGGTTCGCGGAAGAAGCGGGCGGACTCGGCAAAGATCGTGGGCGCGTCGACGTCGAGTGTGGCAACGTGGCTGCTGTCCGGCAGCGGCACCACGGAGAGCTCCCGCGATCCCAGGCGTTTGCGCAGCAGCGCCAGGGACGTCGGCGGCACCACGGCGTCGGTGACGGACTTGAAGACCAGGGCAGGGGCCTCGACGGCGGGCAGCTCCCGCAGCGTGGCGGTAAACAGCCTGCGCAGTTCATGGACGGCGGAGAGCGGGGTCAGTGCGTAATCCCCGTCCTGGGTGGGCACCGCCGTCGACTCCGTTTCCCGGAGCGGCACAGTGGTGCGCTGCAGGTACTTCAGCACGCCGATGTAGCGCACCCGGCGGTCGTAGAAGCTGAGTCCGGGATTGACGACGGCGACGCCGGCCACCCGGTGCCGCGCCGCGGTCCGCAGGGCGATGGTCCCGCCCATGGACAGGCCGGCGACGAAGCAGCTGTCGGTGCGGGCCGCGAGGTCGAGGTATGCGGCCTCGAAGGCGCCGTACCAGTCCTGCCAGCGCTGCCGGGCGAGGTCCCGCCAGTCGGTGCCGTGGCCGGGCAGCAGCGGGACGGTGACGGCGTAGCCCAGGCCCGCCAGATGTTCGGCCCAGGGCAGCACACTGAGCGGGCTTCCTGTGAAGCCGTGGCAGATGGCCACGCCGACGCTCGCGTTCGCGCCGTGGCCCGGGTAGCGATAAGCGGCAGGCGCCCTTGGAGTGCTGCTTTCGCTCATGAGCCCATCGTGTCACTGTTCGCGACAAAACTCACTAGAGTAGGGTGTCACTGAAGTCCTGGCCGGGCCCGAGGAAGGGCCGGCCAGACGCCTGCCGGAGAGGTTCACCACGTGTTTTATTGGTTCATGAAGACCTTCGTCCTTGGGCCGGTCCTGAAAACGCTGTTCCGGCCGTGGGTGAAGGGACTGGATAATGTTCCGGCTCAGGGCGCCGCGATCCTGGCCTCCAACCACCTCTCCTTTTCCGACTCCATCTTTATGCCGCTGATGGTGCCCCGGCCCGTGGTGTTCCTGGCCAAGTCGGAGTACTTCACGGGCAAGGGGATCAAGGGCAAACTCACCGCCGCCTTCTTCCGCCTGACCAACCAGCTGCCCATGGACCGGTCCGGGGGAGCGGCGTCCGCCCGTTCGCTGGATGCCGGTATGGACGTGCTGAAGAACGGTTCGCTGCTGGGCATTTACCCTGAGGGCACCCGCAGCCCGGACGCCCGCCTCTACCGCGGCAAGGTCGGCGTGGCACGCCTGGCGCTGCAGGCCCGGGTGCCGGTGATCCCGGTCGCCATGATCGGCACCGACAAGGTCCAGCCGATCGGCAAGCGGATGCCCAACATCCGGCGCATCGGGATGATCTTCGGCGAACCGCTGGACTTCAGCCGCTACTACGGCATGGAGGACGACCGTCTGATCCAGCGCTCCGTCACCGACGAGATCATGTATGAACTGATGCGGCTCTCCGGCCAGGAATACGTCGACGAATACGCCGCCGTCGTCAAGCTGCGGCTGGCCGGGAAGGCCACCGAGGTGCCGGAAGCGGGCGCCGGGCACGGAACGGACACCCCCGGAGCTGTGTGACGGAACGCCCGCAGTCAATGACGCCGGGCGCCCCTGATCAGGCCCGGGGCGCCTATCCTTAGAAGGTGACTGAGCTATCCGAGCCTTCGACGTCCCCCCTCAACAACTTCCAGCAGGCCGGCCCTGCCCTCGCCGGCACCGCCTTCGCCAGCACGGCCCAGAGCGGCGCCGCGAACTATCCCGGGCTTGACCATTGGCGGGAACTGCCCGCCTCGCAACAGCCCAGCTGGTCCGATCCGGCCGTCTTTGAGGCCTCGGTGCAGGAACTCTCGGTGCTGCCGCCGCTGGTCTTTGCCGGCGAGGTAGACATCCTGCGTGAACGGCTCGCCGCGGCGGCCCAGGGCAAGGCCTTCCTGCTCCAGGGCGGAGACTGCGCGGAGACCTTCGAGGCCGCGACGGCGGACAAGATCAGCGCCCGCGTCAAGACCATCCTGCAGATGGCCGTCGTGCTCACCTACGGCGCGGCCATGCCCGTGATCAAGATGGGACGCATGGCGGGCCAGTTCGCCAAGCCGCGCTCCTCCAACGATGAAACACGCGACGGCGTGACCCTGCCGGCGTACCGCGGCGACATCGTGAACGGCTATGACTTCACACCGGAGTCCCGCGCCCACGACGCCGGCCGGATGCTCAAGGCGTACCACACCTCGGCGTCGACCCTGAACCTGATCCGCGCGTTTACGCAGGGCGGCTTCGCGGACCTGCGCCTGGTGCACCAGTGGAACAAGGGCTTCACGGAGAACCCGGCGCACGCGCGCTACGAGTCGCTGGCCCGGGACATCGACCGGGCCATCCAGTTCATGGCCTCCTGCGGGGCGGACTTCGAGGCGCTCAAGCGGGTGGAGTTCTACGCCAGCCACGAGGCCCTGTTGCTGGACTACGAGCGCGCCCTGACCCGCATCGATTCGCGCACCGGCCTGCCCTACGACACCTCCGCGCACTTCCTCTGGATCGGGGAGCGGACCCGCGAACTGGACCACGCGCATGTCGATTTCCTTTCCCGCGTCCGGAACCCGATCGGCGTGAAGCTCGGCCCGTCGACCAGCGGCGACGACGCGCTGCGGCTGATCGACAAGCTGGACCCGAACCGCGAACCGGGCCGGCTGACCTTCATCACCCGGATGGGCGCGGGCAACATCCGCGAGAAGCTGCCGCCCATCGTGGAACGCGTCACGGCCTCCGGTGCCCAGGTCCTCTGGGTCACCGACCCGATGCACGGCAACACGGTGACCTCACCCAACGGCTACAAGACCCGCAACTTCGACGACGTGATCGACGAGGTGCGCGGGTTCTTCGAGGTGCACCACGGACTCGGCACCGTCCCGGGCGGCCTGCACGTGGAAATGACCGGCGATGATGTGGCCGAGTGCCTCGGCGGCGCCGACCCGATCGACCAGGACGCCTTCCTGGACCGGTACGAGTCCGTCTGCGACCCGCGCCTGAACCACATGCAGTCCCTCGAGATGGCGTTCCTGGTGGCGGGCGCCCTGTCCAAGCGCTAGGCCCAGGCTCAGCCAAGAACAAAAAGCTCCGCGCCGGCTGAATCCAGCCGGGGCGGAGCTTTTTTTGGCCATAAGGACGCGATCAGGTCACGGTGATCGTGACGACGGATCCTTCGGGCTGGCGTCCGGTTTTGTCCTGGCCGGCCACGAGACCCAGCACGGACGAGCCGAAGGCGTAGCTGACCTTCACCTCGAAGCCGGCGTCCTTGAGTGCCTTGATCGCCTCTGCCTCGGGCTTGCGGAACACGTTGGGGACCTCCACCAGCTTCGGGCCCTTGGAGATGGTGAGGTTCACGGCGCCGCCCTTCGTGAGGTTGCCGGTGGCGGGGTCCTGGCCGGCGACTTTGCCCTTGGGCACCGTCCGGTCGAAGACCGGTTCCGGGGCGACGACGGCCTTGAGACCGGCTGCCTCGAGGGTCTTGACGGCGGCGTCCTGGTCCTTGCCGCGCACGTCGGGGACCGGGATCGGCTGCGGGCCCTTGGAGACGGTCAGGGCAACCGGCGTCCCGTGCTTGGCGGGTGTTCCCTTGCCCGGAGCCTGGGCCAGCACGGTACCTGCGGCCGCCGCGTCGTCATAGCTTTCGGTGACAGGCCCCAGGGCCATGCCGGCGCCGTTGAGGACAGTCTTCGCCTCATCGAGCGATTTGCCAGCCAGTTCGGGCAGGGGGAACAGCTCGGGGCCCTTGGACACGGCGAGCGAAACGGACTCGAACTTCCGGACCACCTGTCCGGCCTTCGGTTCCGAACCCACCACCAGGCCGGGCGAGACGTCGTCGTCGAAGACGTCCCGGGTGGTCGACTGGAAACCGGCGGTGCGGAGCAGTTGCTGTGCCTCCGCCACGGTCTTGTTGGATAGTTGCGGGATCGTTCCGGGGGATCCCGGGCCCATGCCAAAGAACCAGCCGGCCCCGGCGGCAAGCAAGGCCAGCACGGCCAGCACCAGGAGCCAGACCAGGCCGCGGCGCCGGGGGTTGCCCGCCCGCAGGCTGCGGCTGGGCGTTGCCGCCGCACGCTGGCGGGCCCTTTCCTCGTCACGGTCCAGCTTCCGCAGTGCGCGCTTGCTGGCCGGGGCCGCCGGTCCGCCCGCGGCTTCCTCCGCGGTGGCGCCGAACGCGCGCTCGTCCGGGGCCGAGAGCGGGCCGTACGCGCCGGGCCGCGGGGTGCCGGAGAGCACCGTCGTCGGGTGGGGGCCGCCGCGGCCGATGACTTCGGTGGGCTGCTGGATGCCGCCGAGCAGTTCGGTGTGCGCGTCTTCCGATGCGCCCGCCACGACGGCGGCGCCGGCGGCGGCTCCGCCCGCCGCTCCGCCCGCCATCGGTGCGGGCCGGGCGGCGGGAGGCCGCAGGTCCAGCTCAGCGTCGCTGAGGTTGGTGCGGATATGGCGCAGTTCGGCCAGCAGGGCGTTGCCGTCCACCGGACGCTGCTCCGGGTCATTGGCGGTGCACCACTGCACCAGCTCGTCGAGTTCCCCGGCCAGGCCCGGAACCAGCTCCGAGGGCGCGCCTACGGTGGAGTTCACGTGTTGGTAGGCGACCTGAATGGGGACTTCGCCGTCGAACGGCTGCCGGCCGGTCATCATCTCGTACAGCATGATGCCCAGCGAATAAATGTCGCTGCGCGCGTCGGCCTGCCGGCCCATCACCAGCTCGGGGGAAAGGTAGGCCACGGTGCCGATCAGCGCCCCGGTGCTGGTGGTGGTGGTGATGGCCCGGGCCAGCCCGAAGTCGCCGATCTTGATCCGGCCGTCGTCGGCGATCAGCACGTTCTCCGGCTTGACGTCCCGGTGGATGAGCCCGGCGGAGTGGGCGGCTCCAAGTCCCTCGACCACCGGATCGATCAGGGCCAGGGCCAGCCGCGGGGTGAGCGCGCCCTTGTCCTTGAGCACGTCGCGCAGCGTGTGGCCCTTGATGTACTCCATCACCAGATAGGCCAGGGGGCCGTCCTCGCCCTGGTCCAGCACGCCCACGACGTGCGGGTGGGAGAGCCTGGCGGCGGCTTTCGCCTCGCGGCCCAGCCGGTCCAGGAACTGCGGGTCGCCGGCCATGTGCGGATGCAGGACCTTGAGCGCCACATCCCGCTCCAGCCGGCGGTCGGTGGCGAGGTAAACCGTGGACATCCCGCCGCGGGCCAGCTTGGAACGGATCAGGTACCGGTTGTCCACCACGGTCCCGACAAGAGCGTCCGATGTGTAGTCCTGCACCATTTGATCCTAAGCTCTGCACGGAAACGGGCCCGGATTGACATGCAATCCGGACCCGTATCGTTACGCGACGGAGGGCTCAGCCCCGCGCGATGCTGGCGGTCTAGCTGAACTGATGCTGCAGCTTCTTGATGGAGGCCACGTAGACCTTCGTATCGTCGTACATGCCCCGGGTGTTGACCGAGTACTGGCCCTGGTAGTACCCGGCGATCGCGTAGTCCAGGTCTTTGCTGGTGCGCACCAGCTGGCGGATGATGGCGACGCCGGCCGTGGCGTTGTCGTACGGGTCCAGCAGGTTCAGCTGTCGGCCAACCAGGTCCGAGGCCCACTGGCCCGAGGAAGGAATCACCTGCATGGTGCCAATCGCGTTGGCGGGGGACACCGAGCGGTGGTCGAAGCTGGACTCCTGGAAGGCGAAGGCCAGTGCCAGGGAGGGATCCACGCCCATCCGGCGCGCGGTGTCCGCCACGATCTGCTTCATCTGCTCGCGGCTGGGCACCGGCGAGGCGTTGAGCAGTGACTTGTTCTGGTTGGCCGAGTTGAGGACGGCCGCCGGGTAGCTGAAGCCGAGGAACGTGCTGGGCACCAGCGGTGTCACGGTGGCCTGCGGCTGGCTCGAGGACGGGTTGATGGCGCCCGTGGTGGAGCCGGGGATCACCAGTTTGTTGCCCGGGTAGATGATGCTGCTCATGGTCAACTGGTTAGCGGACAGGACGTCGGAGAGCTTGACCCCGTGCCGGGCCGCAATGCCGGAGAGGGTGTCGCCGGCCTTGATGGTGTACGAACCCGAACTGGCCGGGGCCGGAGCGGGTGCCGCCGGGGCGGGCGCGGGTGCGGCCGGGGCGGGCGCCGGAGCAGGGGCGGGTGCAGGCGCGGAGGGCGCCGGGGTCCCGGCGCCGACCTTGATCTGCTGTCCGGGGTAGATCACGGAGCGCATGGTGAGGCCGTTCCAGCTGAAGACCTCGGAAAGCTGGACGCCGTGGCGCGCGGCGATGGCGCTGAGGGTGTCACCTGACTTCACCGTGTAGACCTTGCCGCCGGACGGTGCCGGGGCCGCGGGTGCAGGTGCGGCCGGAGCTGCCGGTGCCGTCGCGGAGCCGGTGAGCTTGATCTTCTGGCCCGGGTAGATCACGGTGTTGGCCTGCAGATTGTTCAGCTTGAGGATCGCGTAGGTGTCCAGGCCGAACTTGCCTGCGATCGCGCTGATCGTGTCGCCGCGGGCGATCGTGTACTCGGACGGCGCGGAGACCTGGGCAGGACGGAATGCCGCAGGAATCGCCACAGGGACGGAAGAGGCGGGAATCAGCCGGGAAGGCAGCGATGTGGCGGCCAGGCCCTGGGCCTTCATGGCCGCCGCAAGTGTCGCCGGAATCGCACGCGGGCGCGGTTCGGCCGCAGCGGGCTGGGCGATCGCCAAAGACGAGAGTACGACGGCGGGCAGTGCCGCCGTCGTCGCCGCAATCAGCGGGAGGCCTGGCCTCGTGTTGGGCTTCGGCGAACGTGACGTCGTCATGGGAAAATCCTCTTCTCAGCGGCGAACGCTGCAGGTCAGGCCGGTGTTACTGGTGTTACCAGTGTGACTAAAGATACTGCAGTTACAAATGTGATCTATGTGAATCTCTCATGAATTGCGAAATAGCACAAGAACTGTTTGACATTCCGCAAACACGGCTTTCTGGAGTGTCGCCGTGGACGTCGTGACGGCGGGGGAGACGGCGCCGTGGCGGGGCCCGGGGCGATTGTATTAAGGGGCCGGATTATTCGATCGTGGCTGACTAGGCGCAATCCGGTCCGGCATGGCAATCTTGATCCGTGAGTACTGTAGAAAGCCTTGTAGGCGAATGGCTGCCCCTGCCCGACGTAGCAAAGCTGCTGGACGTCTCCATCACCAAGGTTCATGCCTTGCTGGACGAGCGTGCCCTCGCGGCCGTGAGGATCGGCGACCGGCGGATTCGCTCCGTCCCGGCGGAGTTTATCCAGGACGGGCATGCCGTTGAGAGCCTGAAGGGCACGATTATTGTGCTCTCGGACGCCGGCTATTCGGACGAGGAACTCATCACCTGGCTCTTTACCCCGGACGATTCACTCCGCGGCCGGCCGATCGACGCCCTCCGCGAAGGACGCAAGACCGAAATCCGGCGCCGGGCCCAGACCATGGCCTGGTAACACCACTGCGGCTCGGGCCGTGCACGGCGCCTCGGCGTTGGGCACGGCCTTTTGCGTACCCGGCGGCACCCGGAGGCCGGCGCTAGGCGGTGCGGCTGACCGCGGCTTCGGCGAGCTTGCGGAGCGCCGTCTTGGGCAGTTCCTCCAGCGGCAGCAGTTCCAGGGCATCAAACGCTGCCCGGCCGAATTCCTCGATCAGGACCTCGGTGGCCTGGAGGGCCCCGCAGTCGACGATGATGCGGCGGATTTCCTCGACGTCGCCGGTGGTCAGGTCCGGGCTGCCGAGCTTGGCGTCGATATACGCCGACTCCGCCGGAGCGGCCTGGTCCAGGGCGAAAGCCACGAGCACCGTGCGCTTGCCTTCACGGAGGTCATCGCCGGCCGGCTTCCCGGTGGTGACCGGGTCGCCGAAGACCCCCAGCACGTCGTCGCGGAGCTGGAACGCCTCGCCCAGCGGGAGGGCAAAGGCCGAATAGCCGCGGAGCAGCTCATCCGGCGCCCCGGCCAGCGCCCCGCCGAGGGCCAGCGGGTGCTCCGTGGAGTACTTGGCCGATTTGAACCGGATGATGGACTGGGCGCGGCTTACAGCGCCGGCGCGGTCCCGGTGCGGACCGGCCACTTCCTCAAGGATGTCCAGGTACTGGCCGGCCATCACCTCGGCTCGCATCAGGTTGAAGATGAGCCGGGCCCGGCTGCCGGAGGCCGCCCGGTCGCCGATCTCGGTGAAGGATTCCTCGCTGAAGGACAGGCACAGGTCACCGGTCAGAATGGCCGCGGCATGGCCGAAGCGCTCCGGATCCAGCGCCCACCCCTGGGTCGCATGGAGTTCGCTGAAGCGGCGGTGCACGCTCGGGCCGCCTCGGCGGGTGTCGGAGCGGTCAATGATGTCGTCGTGGATCAACGCCGCGGCCTGGAACAGCTCGAGCGCTGAACCGGCGGTGACCACCTCCGGCGCGCCGGCATCGCCGCCGGCCCCGCGCCAGCCCCAGTAACACATCAGGGCGCGGAGGCGCTTGCCGCCCGTGACGAGGTTGGAGATCGAGCCCATCAGCGGGTCGATGTCCGGGGAAATGGCGGCCATCACCGTGGTGCGATCGACCAGGAAGTCCGTCAGCTTCCCGGCCACGGCTGCGACGAAGTCCGTCTGCTCAACCCGCAGTTGTTCGGCCAGGCTCACTTGACGGACTCTGCGCCGACGTTGGCGCCGATGGTGAAGGTGGAGACCCCGGCGGCCTCGACCACGGCGAGGTTCACGGTTTCGTTCTCGCCGCGCAGGAAGTCCTTGGAAGCCACCGTCCCGACGGTTTCGCCGGGCACAGCCTTAAAGCCCTGGTTCTCCAGTTCCTTGCTGTAGAAAGCCACGACTCCGGCCGACGGCGAGGTGATCTTTCCCACCAGGGCCACCGTTGCCGGGGTGGCGGTCTTATCGAAGCTGCTGGATTCCACCTTGGCGCCGGGCATCACCGGCAGCAGCTTCTGCGGGAAGCCCGAGACCAAGGCGCCCACGGTCGCGGAAGTGCCCGGCTCGGCGGACGGGCTGGGTGGTGCCGTTGTCGAGGCCTGGGCGGTGGAAGCCGCCGACGTCGATCCCGAGGCTGACGACGCGGCCGGGGCCTGGCCCGGGCTGCAGGCGGCCAGGGCCAGCAAGGCGCCGGCGGCGGCCACGGCCGCTGCGGCGCGATTGGGCGGCGCTCCAAAAACCTTCACGCGGACATTCCTCCTGGTGTTGATGCCGGATTCAGCCTCCAGTTTAGTCAGTCCCTGCGCATAGGATTGATGTGTGGGGCCGGAGAGCGAGAATCACCTTGAAATCAACAGCGTGAAGCAGTACAGCGAAGCGGGTCTTCGTGAGCTCCGGCGCAGCAGCATCCTGCACGTGGATATGGATGCCTTCTTCGTGTCCGTGGAACTGCGCAGCCGTCCGGAACTTAAGGGCCGGCCGGTGATCGTGGGCTATCCCGCGGACCGTTCGGTGGTGCTGTCGGCCTCCTACGAGGCGCGCAAGTTCGGCGTGAAGTCCGCGATGCCCATGGCGGTCGCGGCCCGGATGTGCCCCTCGGCCGTCATTATCGAGCCGCGCCACAAGCTCTACTACGAGGTGTCCGGCCAGATCATGGCCATCTTCGGGTCGGTCACCGATTTGGTGGAGCCGCTAAGTGTCGATGAGGCCTTCCTCGACGTCGGCGGCGCCATTCGGCGGCTCGGACCGCCGCGGGACATCGGTGAACTGATCCGCCGCCGGGTGGCCGGCGAGCTGGGCATCACGGCGTCGGTGGGCATTGCGGCCAGCAAGTTCGTCGCGAAGATTGCGTCGACCCGGTGCAAGCCGGATGGCCTGCTGCTGATCGGCCCGGACGAGACCGTGCCCTACCTGCACACCCTGCCGGTCGGCGCGCTCTGGGGCGTCGGCGCCAAGACTGTTGAGGTCCTCGCCCGAATGGGGATCCGGACGGTCGCCGACGTCGCGGCGACGCCGCTGCCGTCGCTGCGGAGAATCCTCGGGGCCACGGGGGAGCACGTTTACCGGCTCTCATGGGGGATCGACCCCCGTCCGGTGACGCCAGTCCGGCTGGAAAAGAGCATCGGCGCGGAGGAGACCTTTGCGGTGGACACGGCCGACGACGCGTTGTTGCACCGGGAACTGCTGCGGCTCGCGCACCGGACGGCCGAACGGCTGCGGAGCGCCGGCATGCACGCCAGGACCGTTGCCCTGAAACTGCGCTACGCGGATTTCTCCACCATCACCCGCAGCCGCACCGTCAGCACCCCGATCGACAGCGCCCAGCTGCTCTACGGCGTCGCCCTTCAATTGCTCGAATCCGTCGGCGAGCGGCCGATGACCGTCCGGCTCGTCGGGATCAGGGCGGAGCAGCTGGAGGAAGCCGCCCAGGCGCCGCTGCAGCTGAGCCTGGACCGCCGGGACGACAACTGGCGCGCCGCCGAACAGGCCCTGGACCGGGTCACCCGGAAGTTCGGCAACAAGTCCGTGCTGCCGGCCCGTCTGCTGGACCCCGGACCCGGCACCGACTGAGCGCGAAGCCGCCGGGAGCGTCTTTCAGAACAGGGCGCAACAAACTATCCTAGATATACGTAGATTTCGAACGACTGGATCGAACGTTCGGGCTGCCGGCCATGCCAACTGAACACCTTTCGGGGAACCGTGAATCCACATTCATCCAATGGCGGGGAATGGGAACCAGGCGGGAATCCCGAACGTTAGGGGTTTAGGGACAAGGGCCGCGTCAAGTCTGGACGTTGGCCGACTTAAGGAGGTCGTGATGCCGCTCTCGGAGCACGAACAGAAGTTGCTGGAGCAACTTGAGAAGCAGCTGCATGAGGACGATCCCAAGTTTGCCAGCTCCATGGGCTCGGATCCGGGTCGTTCCTGGTCCACCCGTCACCTGGTCATTGGGGTCCTCGGCGCCCTCGCCGGCATCCTCTTGCTGTTGCTGGGCGTCTCCATGCAACTCATCGTCGTCGGGGTGCTCGGATTCGTGGTGATGGGCGCCGGCGTGTACTTCGCGACCATGCGGAGCTCCGGCGGCAGGCCCACCGCCGCCGG
Organism: Arthrobacter sp. UKPF54-2; assembly: GCF_007858535.1. Classification (NCBI taxonomy): domain Bacteria; kingdom Bacillati; phylum Actinomycetota; class Actinomycetes; order Micrococcales; family Micrococcaceae; genus Arthrobacter; species Arthrobacter sp. UKPF54-2. The sequence continues at coordinate 3,311,947 of NZ_CP040174.1, read as the reverse complement.
CCGCAAACCAGGCAAGCCGCGCAGTTCTTTTATGAGCAACCTTGAGGAGCGCTGGGACGAACGGCACCGCGGGGACTCCTGACCGGGATTCCCTTTGGCCGTTCCACCGGCCCTCCATTTCGCACCACCCAGGCCTCCACTAGGCAACTCAAGACCCGCTTCGGCGGGTCTTTTGCCGTTTAATCCGCATCCGCTGCTCCGTTATTGCCGTTTTGGGGCGCCAAAAGGGCAATAACGGAGCAACCGCTGCGCAGCCGGGCTGATGCCAGCGCCGGTGGGCATGCGGGGGCCGCCGGAGTGCCGCCGGAGGGCGGCCGGAGGGCGGAATTCCCTCCACTGCGCACCACTTTTAGCGCTTCCCTTTATCCGCAAGGAACTTTTCCATCAAAATCGGCCCACATTCGCCCAAAAATATGCCGAATGTCGTTGACGGGGGAGTGAAGTGGAGTAATGTGGAGGGCGTAAGAGGGTAGTGGCAGCACAGGGGACGTTGGACTTCCTACAACAGACAGGCGGTGGGCCGTGTTTCTCGGCACTCATTCGCCGCGTTTGGACGAAAAGGGTCGAATCATCCTCCCAGCGAAGTTCCGCGAGGAACTTGCCAGCGGACTGGTTCTCACAAGGGGCCAGGAGCGTTGCATCTACGTCTTCAGCGAGGCGGAATTCGGCCGGGTTCACGAACAGATGCGGGAGGCTCCAATCTCCTCCAAGCAGGCTCGGGACTACATCCGCGTTTTCCTCTCTGGAGCCTCCGACGAGGTACCTGACAAGCAGGGGCGCGTGACGATTCCGCCGGCGCTCCGGGAGTACGCAGGTCTCGGCAGGGAGCTGGCCGTTATTGGCGCCGGCACCCGGGCGGAGATCTGGGACGCCCAGGCCTGGAACGAGTACCTGGCCGAAAAGGAAACCGCCTTCTCGGAAACCGACGACGCCATCCCGGGGATTCTCTAAAAACCCGCCGGCATCCCAGCACCACCCGCTTCTTGATCGAGATCTCCAGCCGCCCATCCGGCAGCTCACCTGGCTCACTTCCCCGGAGCCAGGCGGGCAGCAGGGTAGGCGCGGATGGGGATCTGGACCAAGAAGCACAGCACCCGACAGTCACCCCACCCCACGAAAGGACGCAGGCATGAGCGAAGACTCCAACCAGGCGAAGCCTACGTCCGAACGTCATGTACCGGTCCTCAAGGACCGGTGCATCAATTTGTTGGCACCGGGGTTGGAGGAAGCCCGGCGCCGGGGGCAGACGCCCGTGGTCGTCGACGCGACGCTCGGCATGGGAGGACACTCCGAAGCCATGCTGCAGCGGTTCCCCGACCTGCACCTGATCGGCATCGACCGTGACGAGGAAGCCCTCGCCCTTGCGGGGGAGCGGCTGAAGCCGTTCGCCTCCCGGATCGACCTTGTCCACGCGGTCTACGACGAGATCCCCGAGGTGCTCGAGGATCTCGGCTTCACCGAGGTCCACGGCATCCTGATGGACCTGGGGGTCTCCTCGCTGCAGCTGGACGAGCGCGAACGCGGTTTCGCCTACTCCTTCGACGCGCCGCTGGACATGCGGATGGACACCAGCCGGGGCCAGACCGCCGCCGACGTGGTGAACAACTACAGCGAAGAGGACCTGGTCCGGATCATCCGCAAGTGGGGCGAGGAGAAGTTCGCCGGCCGGATCGCCAACCGGATCGTGGCGGCCCGAGCCGAGAAGCCCTTCACCACCACCGGAGAACTGGTCGAGACCATCCGCGCCGTGGTTCCCGCCGGCGCCGCCAAGACCGGCGGCCACCCCGCCAAACGGACTTTCCAGGCACTGAGGATCGAGGTCAACGAGGAGCTCGACGTGCTGGAGCGCGCGATTCCGGCAGCCGTAGCCTCGATCGCCGTCGGCGGCCGGGTGGTCGTGATGTCCTACCACTCGCTCGAGGACAAAATCGTCAAGGCCGTCTTCCAGGCCGGTTCCAAATCCTCGGCCCCGCTCGGCTTCCCGGTGGAGCTCGAGGAACACAAGGCCGAACTCAAGACACTGACCAAGGGCACCGAGGTGCCCACCGCCGAAGAAATCGCAGAAAACCCACGGGCCGCCTCAGCCAGGCTCCGAGCCGTGGAACGTATCAAAGCCAGGAGAGTCGCATGAGCACCGCCGCCGTCAACAGGTTCCCCGTTGCCACCGCCGCCACCGCCCGTGCCCTTCCCGAGCTGCAGCCGGGTGCGCCGGCCCGCAAGACCCGCACGCCGCTCTCCATCGTCCGCAGCGCCCCGCGTAAACGCCGGGCGCCGTTCGTGGTGATGTGCTTCGGGATCCTGGCGCTGGCGCTGATGGCGGTGCTGGTCCTGAACATCTCCGTATCTTCCGCGCAGTACCAGCTGGTGGAATTGCGGGCCAAACAGTCCACCCTGACCAAGCAGAACCAGGACCTCACACAGCAGGTCCAGAACTTTGACGCCCCGCAGAACCTGGCCGCCAAAGCCACCGAACTGGGTATGGTCGCCTCCACGAGCAAGGGCCAGATCGACCTGTCCACCCTCACGGTGACCGGTAAGGCCAAGCCCGCGGTCAAGGGTGACGCCCCGGGTGCGGTCATCGCCGCCCCCGCCGTCGCCGGCCAGGTCAACGTGGTTCCCGCCGCCTCGGCCAACGAACCGCTTGCCAACCGCAAGCCAGCTGAGAGCCTCCCGCCGGCCGCCGCGCCCGCTGCAGCGGCACCTGCCGTCCCCGCCGCACCCGCACCGGCCGTCCAGGCCCCGGCAGTGCCCGCACCCCCGGCCCCCGCACCGGCCGTGGACCTGCACGGCGGCTCCATCCCGGCCCCCGCGCAGAAGGCCCCCGGAAAATAGCCGACGGGACCCACAACCAGCCAGGCAAGCAGCAAGGAAACATCGTGGCGCAGAACACCGGCAAGGCACGCACGGGCAAGACGCCCAGCGCCACGCGGCGGCTGCGGCTTGGGCTGGGCATCATGCTCTCGCTCCTGCTGGTCGTCGGCGGGAAACTGTTCCTTGTCCAGGGCCTCGACGCCGGCGGCATGGCCGAGGCGGCCCTCCAGAACAGGCTTAAACCCATGGAACTGCCCGCCGAACGGGGCAGTATCCTCGACGCCAACGGAACCGTCCTGGCCAGCAGCGTGATCCGCTACAACGTCGTGGTGGACCAGACCGTCAACACCAAGACCGAATCCTTCCCGCGGCTCGAGCAGGTCGACGGCAAGGACACGGTCGTCAAGATCCCCCGGGACCAGGGCATCGAAGAGCTCGCGACAGTCCTCGGCATGAAAAAGGACGACCTCAAGGAAGCGTTGACCGGCAAGCAGCGCTACTACATCGTGGCGAAAGACATCCGGCCCGACGTCGAGGACCGCATCTCCAAACTTCAGATCCCCGGCATCGTCACCGAGGGCACCAGCAAGCGGGTCTACCCCAACGGTTCGGTGGCCGGCGGAATCGTCGGCTTCCTCAAGGACGGCACCACCGGCCAGGCCGGGCTCGAGCAGACGCAGGACGAGGTGCTCCAGGGCACGCCCGGCAAGCGGCTCTTCGAAATCGGCGCCGACGGGCTGCGGATCCCGGTCGGCGTGGACCAGTTCACCCCTGCCGTCAACGGCAAGGACATCAAACTCACGCTCAACTCCGACCTGCAGTACTTCGCCCAGCAGGCCATCCAGAGCCAGGCCAACAAGCTCAGCGCCGAATGGGGCGTGATCATCGTCTCCGACGCCAAGAACGGCAACATCCTCGCCATGGCGGACACCAACGCCCCGGACCCCAACGACCCCGGCAAAGTCGCGGCCAAGGACCGGGGCGTCCGCGCGGTGACAGCCGCCTATGAGCCGGGCTCGGTTGAAAAAATGATCACGGCCGCCGCGCTCATCGAAGAAGGCAAGTCCAGCCCGCTGGAGAAGTTCACCATCCCGCCGTCGTACACCGTGGACGGGCAGACCTTTAACGATGCCTTTGTCCACGGCACCGAGGACCGCACCCTGGCCGGCATCCTGGGCTGGTCGATGAACACCGGCACGGTCATGGCAGGGCAGCGCCTTAGTAAGGAGCAGCGCTACGGCTGGCTGAAGAAGTTCGGCATCGGCGAGGCGCCGGAGATCGGGCTTCCGGCCGAGGCCACGGGCATCCTGACCCCTTCCGAGCAGTGGGACGGCCGGCAGGAATACACGGTGCTTTTCGGCCAGGGCGTCTCCCAGTCGACGCTGCAGACCGTGCGCGCCTTCCAAACCATCGCCAACGACGGCGTGATGCTTCAGCCGCGCCTGATCGACAGCTACATCAATCCCGACGGTACCGAGGAAAAGGTGCCGGCCAAGGACAGCCGCCAGGTCGTGTCCAAGGACACCGCCAAGCAGGTCCGCGACATCCTGGAAAGCGCCGTCACGGAAGGCCAGATCAAGGAAGCCGGCATTGACGGCTACCGGGTGGGGGCCAAAACCGGAACGTCCCAGTCGCCGTGTGACGACGGGAAGTCAGGGTTCTGCGGCTTCACCGCCTCGATGGTGGGGATGGCACCGATGGACGATCCGCGGTTTATTGTTGAAGTGGTCCTGCAACGGCCCAAGGGCGACATCTACGGCATCTCGAACGGTCCCACCTTCCGCTCGGTGATGAGCCAGACGCTGCGCACCTACAACATCCAGCCGTCCACGGGGGAGCCGGCCAGGCTGCCGCAGTACGCCAAGTAGCACCCAGCACCACGAGTCAGCAGCACCAACAGTTACACGCGGCCGTCCCGCGTGCGGGCCATGCTCCGCGCGCTGCGTCAGCCGCCCAGCACCACACGACGGAGACCCCCTTGTCAGAGTTCAATGCCCAGGATGCGGCCGCTGCGCCGTCCGGCCAGGAAGCCAGCGCGGCGTTCCGGCCCGCAACGGTCACCGCGGTACCGCTGGAAACCATCGGCGGGTGGATCGGCGTCGTCGTGCCCGGGGCCTCCGCGGCCGTCCCCGTCACCGGGATCTCGCTTAACTCCCGCACCGTCCTGCCCGGGGACCTGTACGTCGCCCTGCCCGGCGCGAGCCGGCACGGCGCGGACTTCGTCACCCAGGCCGTTGACGCCGGGGCCGTCGCGGTACTGACCGACGAAGACGGCGCCCGCCTGCTGGCCCTCTCCAACGACATCTCCGTCCCCGTGCTGCTCGCCGAGGAGCCGCGCAGCCTGGTCGGCCGCCTCGCCGCGCAGATCTACCGGAGCCGGCCGGACAACGCCGCCGCCCCCGCCCTGTTCGGTGTCACCGGGACCAACGGCAAAACCACCACCACCTACTTCATCAACTCCCTGCTGCAGGCCCTCGGCCGCACAACCGGGCTGATCGGCACCATCGAGATCCTGGCCGGCGGCGACGCGATCCCAAGCCAGCTCACCACCCCCGAGTCGACCGACGTGCACGCCCTGCTGGCGCTGATGCGCGAACGCGGCCTCGACGCCGCCTCGATGGAGGTGTCCTCGCACGCCATCTCCTTCCACCGGGTCGACGGCGTGATGTTCGACGTCGCCGGCTTCACCAACCTCACCCAGGACCACCTGGACCTGCACGGCAGCATGGACGAGTACTTCGAGACCAAGGCCCGGCTCTTCACCGCCGGGCGCGCCCGGACCGCCGTGGTGACCGTGGACGACGACTGGGGCCGGAAGCTGGCCGCCGCCGCCGACATCCCGGTGAGCACCCTCGCTACCGGGACAGCCGGTCCGGACGCCGCCGGCCGGGCTGCCGCGGACTGGACGGTCGTCAATCCCCGTCCGCGCGGCCTCGGCACCGAGTTCGGGCTGCGGCACCGGGACGGCACGGAACTGCGGGTTCACACGGGGCTGCCCGGCAGCTTCAACGTCGCCAACGCGGCCCTGGCCACCGCCATGGTCCTCGCCGGCGGCACGGACGCGGCCGAGGTGCAGGCGGCCCTGGACAGCGCGGATCCGTTCACCGTGGCCGTGCCGGGGCGGATGCAGCTTGTCGCGACGGCCCCCGCCGCCGTCGTCGACTTCGCCCACAACCCGGACGCCCTCGCCCGCGCGCTGGAAGCCGTGCGCTCCCCGGAACCCGGGTCCAAAGTCATCATCGTCTTCGGCGCCACCGGCCAGCGCGACCAAAGCAAACGGCCCGCGATGGGAGCCATCGCCGCCCGGCTCGCGGACATCGTGATCGTCAGCGACGACGACCCGCACGACGAGGACGCCGCCGCCATCCGCGCCGACGTCATGGCCGGTGCCCTGCAGGCCAAGGAACACGAAGGCCTCCGCTGTACCGTCCTTGAGGTCTTTCCCCGCGACGCCGCCATCCGCAGAGCTGTGGAGCTCGCGGGCCCGCAGGACACCATCCTGGTGGCCGGCCGCGGCCACGAGGTCTGGCAGGAGGTCAACGGCGTCAACCTGGCTCTCGATGACCGGGTGGAGCTGCGGTCGGCCTTGACAGCACGAGGATTCACCATTCTCGATGAGCAGCGGATAGAGTCCTAAACCGAGATGATTGCACTTACCGCGGCGGAAATCGCCGAAATAACCCATGGCCGGCTGGCCGCCGATCCGGGCCTCACGCCCGGCTCCGTGGTGACCGACTCCCGCGAAGCCACGGCGGGTTCCCTTTACGTGGCCAAACCGGGAGAAGCAGCCGACGGGCACGATTTCGTCGCCGCAGCCTTCGACCGCGGAGCCGTGCTGGCCCTGGTGCAACACGACGTTGCCGACGCCGCCGGCCACCCCTACCCGGCAGTTGTCGTCGAGGATTCCGTCCTGGCCATGGGCGCGCTGGCCGCCGAAGCGGTCCGCCGGATCCGCGCCCGCCGGGCCGCCGCCGGCCAGGCCTTCACCGTCATCGGCATCACCGGGTCCGCCGGAAAGACCACCACCAAGGACCTGCTGGCCGGGATCCTCGCCGGCCACGGCGAAACCGTGGCTCCCCAGGGCTCCTACAACGGTGAGGTCGGCGTGCCGCTGACCGTCTTCAAGGCCGGCTTTGACACCCGGTACCTCGTGATCGAAATGGGCGCCACGGGCATCGGCCACATCAACTACCTCGCGGACATGGTCCGCCCCGAAATCGGTGTGGTGCTGGGCGTCGGCACGGCCCACGCCGGTGAATTCGGCGGCGTCGAGAACATCGCGCGGGCCAAGGGCGAACTGGTCGAAGCACTTCGCGCCGACGGCACGGCCGTGCTGAACCTGGACGACGCCCGCGTCGCCGCCATGGCCTCCCGCACCAGAGCAGCAGTCCTCGGCTTCTCCGCCCAGCCCGCCCGGGAGGGCCAGCAAGCTGTCGTCCGGGCAGAGGGCGTCGAGTTGAACGCCGCAGGCAACCCCGAATTTGACCTCATCCTGCCGGGCGAGAGCGCCCGCCACCACGTCTCCGCCAAGCTGATCGGGGAGCACCACGTGGGCAACCTGCTGGCCGCCGCGGGCGCCGCCCACGCCGCCGGGATTCCCGGTGAGCAGATCGCGGCCTCGCTGAGCGCCCAGACGGCCGCCAGCCGCTGGCGGATGGAACGCACCGAGCGGCCCGACGGCGTGACGATCATCAACGACGCTTACAACGCCAACCCGGAGTCCATGCGGGCCGCCCTGCGGACCCTCGCGGACCTGGGCCGCGGCCGCCGGACCTGGGCCGTGCTCGGGGCCATGCTCGAACTCGGCGAGGACTCCATCCGCGAGCACACCGCCGTCGGCACCCAGGTGGTCCGGCTCAACATCTCCCGGCTGCTGGTGATTGGACGCGAAGCCCGCGCCCTGTACGTCTCCGCCGTCAACGAAGGCTCCTGGGGCGACGAATGCCTCTTCGCCGAGACCGTTGACGAGGCCTACGAGATTCTGCGAACCGAACTCGCGCCCGGCGACCTGGTCCTCTTCAAATCATCCAACAGCATCGGCCTGCGCCATCTGGGGGATCGGATAGCATTACCCGAAACCACCACTGAAGGGAGCCCGCTGCCGTGATCGCACTGCTGATGGGCGCCGGACTGGCCCTGCTGCTTTCCTTCCTGGGCACCCCGCTCTTCATCCGTTTCCTGGTCCGCAAGAGCTACGGCCAGTTCATCCGGGACGACGGCCCCACCTCGCACCACACCAAGCGCGGCACGCCCACTATGGGCGGCACCGTGGTCGTCGTCGCGGTGCTGGCCAGCTACGGCATCACGCACCTCATCATGTGGATGGTGAACCCGCTCTCGCCCGGGCCGTCCGCCTCGGCCCTGCTGCTGCTCTTCCTGATGGTCGGCATGGGCCTCGTGGGGTTCCTGGACGACTTCATCAAGATTTCCGCGCAGCGCAGCCTGGGCCTCAACGCCAAGGCCAAACTTGTCCTGCAGGCGGCTGTCGGCATCATCTTTGCGGTGCTCGCGCTCCAGTTCCCGGACGAAAATTACGTCACGCCGGCGTCCTACCAGATTTCCCTGGTCCGCGACATCCCCTGGCTGAACCTCGCGTTCGGCGGCACCGTGGTGGGTGCGATCCTCTTCGTGCTTTGGTCCAACCTCATAGTCACCGCCGCCACGAACGGGGTGAACCTCACCGACGGCCTGGACGGCCTGGCCGCCGGGGCGTCGGTGATGGTGTTCGGGGCGTACACCCTGATCGGCATCTGGCAGAGCAACCAGTCCTGCGGCTCGCCGCGGCAGGCCGGCAGCGGCTGCTACACCGTCCGCGATCCGCTGGACCTCGCGCTGCTCGCGGCCATCCTCAGCGCCGCGCTGGTCGGCTTCCTCTGGTGGAACACCTCGCCGGCGAAGATCTTTATGGGCGACACCGGCTCGCTGGCCATCGGCGGCGCCGTCGCCGGGTTCGCGATCCTGTCCCGGACCGAGCTGCTGCTCGCGTTCATCGGCGGCCTCTTTGTCCTGATCACCCTCTCGGTGATCATCCAGGTGGGCTACTTCAAGATCACCAAGGGCAAACGCTTCTTCAAGATGGCCCCGCTGCAGCACCACTTTGAACTCAAGGGCTGGGCCGAAGTGACCGTGGTGGTCCGGTTCTGGATCCTCTGCGGGCTGTTCGTCGCCGCGGGCCTGGGCATCTTCTACGCCGAATGGGTGGTGCTGCTGTGAACGCGGCCATCCCCGAGCCGCTGGCCAGCTCGCCCCGGCTCCAGAACCTCACCAGCTGGGATTCGGACTGGTCCGGGCTGCGCGTCGTTGTGACCGGCATCGGCATCTCCGGCTTCGCCGCCGCCGACACCCTGATCGAACTCGGCGCCCGGGTCGTTGTGGTGGACGCCGCGGACAGCGCCAAGGCCAGGGCCCAGGCGGACACGCTCCGGATCGTCGGCGCCGCCGACGTACTGCTGGGAGACGACGCCGTCACCACGGTGCCGAAGGTCGACGGCCAAAAGCCCGAACTCATTGTCACCTCACCCGGCTGGCGCCCGGACCAGGCCCTGCTCGCCGCCGCCGCCCGGGCCCACATCCCGGTGTGGGGCGACGTCGAACTCGCCTGGCGGGTGCGCGAACGCCGGGGCCGCAAAACCGCTGACTGGCTCGCCATCACCGGCACCAACGGCAAGACCACCACGGTCGGCCTGACCGAATCCATGCTGCAGGCCGCCGGGCTCAAGGCGATCGCCGTCGGCAACGTCGGCACCCCCATCCTGGACGCCCTCCGCGACCCGGTCGACTACGACGTCTTCGCCGTGGAGCTCTCCAGCTTCCAGCTGCACTGGAGCCATTCCGTGTCGCCGGTGGCCAGTGTGTGCCTCAACGTCGCCGAGGACCACGTCGACTGGCACGGCTCCTATGATTCGTACCTGGCGGACAAAGCCAAGGTGTACGAACGGACCCAGAAGGCGTGCATCTACAACGCCGAGCAGATCGAAACCGAGCGTATGGTGGAGGACGCCGACGTCGTCGAGGGCTGCCGCGCGGTGGCCTTCACTACGCTCACCCCGGCCATCAGCATGCTCGGCGTGGTCGAGGGCCTGCTCGTGGACCGGGCCTTCATCCCCGAACGGAAGGACAGCGCCGCCGAACTGGCCTCGATGGCCGACCTCGGCCCGGTGGCGCCGCGGCACATGGTGGCCAACGCCCTCGCCGCGGCCGCCCTCGTGCGCGCCTACGGCGTCGAGCCGGGCGCCGTGCGCCAGGGCCTGCAGAACTACCTGCCGGGGGACCACCGCATCCAGCCGGTCGCCCGCCATGAGGGCGTGCTCTGGATCAACGACTCGAAGGCCACCAACCCGCACGCCGCCGCCGCCTCGCTGTCCGCGTTCGAAAACGTGGTGTGGATCGCCGGCGGCCTGTCCAAGGGTGTGAATTACGACGCACTGGTCCGGGACAACGCCCCGCGGCTCAAGGCCGTGGTGCTGATCGGAGCGGACTCCTCGGACCTGCTCGCCTCGCTGCAGCGACACGCGCCCGATGTCCCCGTGATCGGCCACGCCAAGGGCGACACTGAAGAGGTGCAGACTGCCGGAACTGCCCACGCCAACGCGGGTCCCTCGCCGATCTTCGGCGAGACCGTGATGGCGCGGGCCGTGGCGTCGGCGGCACAGCTGGCCACCTCCGGGGACACTGTGCTCCTGGCCCCGGCAGCTGCGTCCATGGATCAGTTCTCTTCCTACGCTCACCGTGGCGACGCCTTTATCGAAGCTGTCCGCGAGCTCGTGGAAGGGCAGGCTCAGACCACCGAGGAGTAGTAATGGTCAGCACGCCCACCCGGCCCACGGCGGCACGGACCCCTGCCACAGGGGCATCAACAGGCAGAACCGCAGGCAGCAAGACAGGAACAGCCACTGCCGGGACTACCGGAACGGCAGTACCCGCCGCCGGGCCGCGTCCGGCGGCCCGGGTCCGGGGCTGGTACCGCGGCTTCTGGTCCGCCCTGGAGGGGACCGGCAAGTCCCGGAACGGCTCCACCTACTACCTCATCCTGGGCTCCACCCTCGCGCTCACGGCGATCGGCATCATGATGGTGCTCTCAGCCTCCAGCGTGGAGGCCATCGCCGCGGGGGAATCGGCCTACACCGCCGCTGGCAAGCAAAGCCTCTTCGCCGGCATCGGCGTGTTCTGTATGTTCGTGCTCTCCCGCGTCAACGTCGTCTGGCTCAAACGCGGTGCCTGGTTCGCCATCATCGCCGCCTTTATCCTGCTGGTCCTGGTGCTCCTCGTGGGCCGCAGCGCCCTCGGCAACCAGAACTGGATCGACGTCGGGCCTTTCACCTTCCAGCCCTCCGAAGCGGCCAAACTGGCGCTGGCGCTGTGGATGGCCACGGTGCTGCACGCCAAGGCCAAACTCCTCGACCAGGCCAAGCACGCCCTGGTCCCCGTTGTGCTCCCGGGGGCTGCCGGCATCATCGGCCTGATCCTGATGGGCAACGACCTTGGCACGGCGATGATCGTCATGCTGATCACTGCCGCGGCCCTGTTTTTCGCCGGCGTCCGGCTGTACCTGTTCGGCATCGCCGGGGTGGTCCTGGCCGTCGGAACCGCCGTGCTGGCCATCACCAGCCCCAACCGGGTCTGCCGCATCCTGTCCTGGACCGGCCAAACCTGTGCCGACGGCTCGGACGTGAACTACCAGTCCACCAACGGACTCTACGCCCTGGCGTCCGGCGGCTGGTTCGGCGTCGGGCTGGGACAAAGCCGGCAGAAGTACAGCTGGATCCCGGAAGCCCACAACGACTTCATCTTCGCCATCATCGGTGAGGAACTCGGCCTGATCGGCACCATCGTCGTGCTGGTCCTCTTCGCGATCCTGGGCACCGCCATCTACCGCGTGGTGGTGGCCCAGCAGGACCTGTTCCACCGGGTCCTCGCCGGTGCCATCATGGTGTGGCTGCTCGGGCAGGCCGCGATCAACATGGCCGTGGTCACCGGGCTGCTCCCTGTGGTCGGCATCCCGCTGCCCTTCATTTCCTACGGGGGCTCGGCCCTGCTGATGTCGCTGTGTGCCATCGGCGTAGTGTTGTCTTTGGCCCGGGCCCAGATGGAACCGAACATGCAGCCGAAGGGGATGTTCAAATTCGGGCCCGCCGGGTTCGCCAAGGTGCTCCGCAAGCAGGCGGCGGCGCGGCGGGGAACCCAGCGCCCGGCCGCCAAGCCCGGGCCGGCGGCCCGCACCGCCGCAACGACACCTCCTTCCCGCAGCGCCGCCGGAAGCTCTGCCGCCCGGAAGCCCGGCGCCAGGACCCCCGCCCCCAAGAACCCCGCACGAAAGCGCAGCTAGCCCCATGAAGACCGAGTCGTCCCTGTCCGTCGTCCTCGCCGGCGGCGGCACCGCCGGGCACATCAGCCCGCTGCTGGCCATCGCCAACGCCATCCTCGAGGTCCGCCCCGAGGCACAGCTGCTGGCCGTCGGCACCCCCGGCGGGATGGAAGCCCGGCTGGTTCCGGCCGCAGGGCTGGAACTGGCCACCGTCAGCCGCGTGCCGTTTCCGCGCAAGCCCTCGGTAGAGCTGCTCCGGCTCCCCGGCAAGCTGGCCGCCGCCGTGCGGCAAGCCGGCACCATCCTGGACGAGGCCCGGGCGGACGTCCTTGTGGGCGTCGGCGGCTACGTCTGCACGCCCATGTACCTGGCCGCGTGGCGCCGCAAAATCCCGATCGTGGTGCACGAAGCCAACACCCGGGCCGGGCTCGCGAACCGCGTCGGGGCCCGGCTGAGCCGGCACGTCGCCGTCGCGTTCGCGCAGACCAGGATCCGCGGGGCACGCCACGTTGGCATGCCGATGCGGCGCGAAATTTCCGGCCTGGACCGCAAGGCCGCCCGGGCGGCCGCCCGCACCGCGCTCTTGCTGGAACAGCACAAGCCCACCCTGATCGTCACCGGCGGCTCGTCCGGCGCGCAAAGCATCAACCGCGCCATCGCCGCCTCTGTGGGCGCGCTGGCCGACGCCGGAATCCAGACCCTGCACATCACCGGACGTGGCAAGACCGTGCACGACGCACAGGGCAAACTGCTGGCCGCTCCCGGCTACCGCCAGGTGGAGTACGTCGACGGCATGGAGCTGGCCTACGCCGCCGCCGACCTGCTGCTGGCGCGTTCCGGCGCCGCGACTGTGTGCGAGGTCGCCGCCGTCGGCGTACCGGCGGTCTTTGTACCCCTGCCGATCGGCAACGGGGAACAGGCCCTGAACGCTGCGGGCCTCGTGAACGCCGGCGCCGCACTCCTGGTCGAGGACGCGGCATTCGACGCCGGCTGGGTGGGCGAGAACCTCATCCCGCTGCTGGGCGACGGCCCCCGGCTGGAACGGATGGCCGCCGACGCCGAACAGCAGGGCATCCGGGACGCCGACCGGCGGATGGCCGCCCTGGTCCTCGAGGCCGCGCAGGCCGCGCCCGGACGTGACGCCAGCACCAGTGAACAGCAGCACCAGTGAACAGCAGCAACAATGAACAGCAGGCAGGAAGCGGTATCCCAATGACCCAGGCCCAGAACGGCGCCCCGCCGGCGGCGCGCACACAGGACTCGCTGGGGCGCGTGCACTTCATCGGCATCGGCGGGGTGGGGATGTCCGCCGTCGCCCGCATCATGGTGGCCCGCGGACTGCCGGTGAGCGGCTCGGACGCCAAGGACCTTCCGGTCATGGCCGAGCTGGCCACGGCCGGGGCCCGGATTGCCGTCGGCTACGACGCGGCGAACCTGGCCGATGCCCAGACCGTCGTCGCGGGTTCGGCCATCCGCCCGGACAACCCCGAACTGGCCGCGGCCCGCGCCGCGGGCCTGCCCGTGCTGCACCGCTCCGAGGCCCTGGCCGCGACGATGGCCCAGGACACCGCCATCACGGTCGCGGGCACGCACGGCAAATCGACCACCACGTCGATGATCACGGTGCTCCTGCAGGGTGCCGGGCTGGATCCGTCCTTCGCCATCGGCGCCAACGTGCCCGCCCTGGGCGTGAACGCTGCCTCCGGGACATCCCCAGTCTTCGTCGCGGAAGCCGACGAGTCGGACGGCTCGTTCCTGAACTACCGCCCGCAAATCGCCGTCGTGACCAACGTCGAACCCGACCACCTGGATCACTACGGCACCGCCGAGGCCGTGTATGCCTCGTTCGACCGCTTCACCGCCCTGCTCCCGGCCGACGGCCTGCTGGTGGCCTGCGCCGACGACGACGGCGCCCGGGCCCTGGCGATGCGCACCCGGGAGCGGGCCACCACCCGGGTGGTCCTTTACGGGACGGCCGAGGACGCCGAAGTGAAGCTACACGACGGCGGCCCGGGCGACGTCTGGATCACGACGCCGGCGGGACGCTTCGCCGTGGACCTCCAGGTGCCGGGCCGGCACAACGCCCTCAACGCCGCCGCTGCCTTCGCGGTGGCGCTGGAGCTTGGTGTCGCCCCGGAGGCCGCGGCCGGCGCCCTGGCGGCCTTCTCCGGCGCCGCGCGCCGCTTTGAATTCAAGGGCGAGGTCGCGGGCGTGCGGGTGTACGACGACTACGCCCACCATCCCACCGAAGTGCGCGCCGCCCTCGCCGCCGCCCGCTCGGTGGCCGGCGACCACCGGGTCCACGTGCTGTTCCAGCCGCATCTGTTCTCCCGCACCCGCGAATTCGCGCAGGAGTTCGCGGAGGCCCTGAACGCCGCGGACACGGCCCTGGTGCTGGACATCTACCCGGCCCGGGAAGACCCCATCCCCGGCGTCACCAGCCAGCTGATCGCCGACCACCTCGGCTCCCACGGCCGGCTCGTTGGCCCCGGCCAGGAAGCCGTCCGGGCCGTGCTCGACACCGCCGCGCCGGGCGACATCGTACTCACGGCCGGCGCCGGCGATGTCACCGCCTACGGCCCGCTCATCGTCGAGGCGCTGAAAGCCGAGGCACCGGGTGGCTAACTCACGCCGGCCCGGCTACCCCTCCCGGGGGCTGCCGGACGTCATTTCCGCGTCGAAAACGGACTCTGGCGCCGGCCCGGCCGGCGGCGCCACGCCGGAGCCCCCGCCCGGCAAGGTGCTCTCCTTCCCGGAGCCGAAAGCCAAGCGGCGCCGCCGGATCGTGCTCAGCATGGCGGCGGTGATCGCGGTGCTGCTCGCCGCCATCGTGGCGGCAGCCGTCTACTCGCCCTGGCTGGCCGTCCGGACTGTCACGGTAGAGGGGACCCGGATGCTCACGCCGGAGCAGGTCAAAGCCGCCCTGGCGCCGCTGCAGGGCAAGCCGCTGCCACAGATCAGCGATGAACAGGTCACCGGGCTGCTGCAGCCGCTGGTCCAGGTCAAGGCGGTCACCACCCAGGCGCGGCCCCCGTCCACGCTGCAGGTGAAAATCACCGAACGTGTGCCGGTGGCGCTGCTCAAACAGGGCGAAGCCTTCCAGCTGGTGGACGTTGACGGCGTCCAGCTCGGCACCACCACAGACCCGGACTCGGTCAAGCTGCCGGTGATCGACAGCGGCGGCGGTGCCCTGCCCAAGGAGCTGTTCCACGCCGTCACGGCGGTTCTGGGGGCGCTTCCGCCCGACGTGCTCGCCAGGCTTTCCGACGCCTCGGCCAAGTCCGTGGACGCGGTGGAGCTCAAGCTCGTGGATGGCCAGACGATCGTCTGGGGCAACGCGGGGGAGAAGGAACTCAAGGCGAAGGTCCTCGCCGCCCTCCTGAAGGCGCCGGCTGACCCGAAGAATCCGGTCCGGGTCTACGACGTCAGTGTGCCGAGGCACCCGGTAACCCGATAGCCGTGAATCACTTACCGGCCCGCGGACCCGGGCGATAGTAGAACCGGTGCTTCCGCCGCTATCCGGCGCGGCACCAAAGCAGCCGCAAAGGCAGAATCGGACGGCATTTCCCCGGTATTACCGCGACACGCGGAGCCGGTTATTGAATGTCCCCGGCATAGGAAATAGCGTCACAGACATGAGTTACTTGACATAACTATAACCTTCAAGTCGAAGGTTAAGGTTCAAAGCTTCAAGCCCGACTCCATCAGTTTTCGCACAGAACACGAACAAGGGACACGTAACGTGGCAGCTCCGCAGAATTACTTGGCCGTCATCAAGGTCGTCGGCATCGGCGGCGGTGGCGTGAACGCAGTCAACCGCATGATCGAAGTCGGTCTCCGCGGCGTCGAATTCATCGCCATCAACACCGACGCGCAGGCGCTGTTGATGTCCGACGCCGACGTCAAGCTCGACGTCGGCCGCGAGCTGACCCGCGGCCTGGGCGCCGGTGCGAACCCTGAGGTCGGCCGGCAGGCAGCGGAGGACCACGCTGACGAAATCGAAGAGGTCATCCGCGGCGCGGACATGGTCTTCGTCACCGCCGGCGAAGGCGGCGGCACCGGCACCGGCGGCGCGCCCGTCGTGGCCCGCATCGCCCGGTCCCTGGGCGCGCTGACCATCGGCGTCGTGACCCGCCCGTTCACCTTTGAGGGCCGCCGCCGCGCGGGCTCTGCGGAAGCCGGCATCGACGCCCTCCGCGACGAGGTCGACACCCTGATCGTCATCCCGAACGACCGGCTGCTCTCGATCAGCGACCGGAACGTCTCGGTGCTGGACGCGTTCCGCTCTGCCGACCAGGTCCTGCTCTCCGGTGTCCAGGGCATCACCGACCTGATCACCACCCCGGGCCTGATCAACTTGGACTTCGCGGACGTCAAGTCCGTGATGCAGGGTGCGGGCTCGGCGCTGATGGGCATCGGCTCGGCCCGCGGCGAAGACCGCGCCGTCAAGGCCGCCGAACTCGCCATCGCGTCTCCGCTGCTGGAAGCCTCCATCGACGGCGCGCACGGTGTGCTGCTGTCCATCCAGGGCGGTTCAGACCTCGGCCTGTTCGAAATCAATGAGGCCGCCCGCCTGGTGCAGGAAGTGGCACACCCGGAGGCCAACATCATCTTCGGCGCCGTGATCGACGACGCCCTCGGCGACGAGGCCCGCGTGACCGTGATCGCCGCCGGGTTCGACGACGTCAAGGCCACCTCGCCCTCGATGGACCAGTCCCAGCCCGCCCCCGCGCGTCCCGCCGCTCCGGCGCCGGCTCCGGCCCAGGCTCCCGCCTCGGCGCCGGTCCAGCCGCTGCACGCCGGCGTGGGAGCCTCGGGGCTCAGCAACTGGGGCCAGCAGCGTCACTCGGCCGTGCCGGCCGACTCGGGGTTCGACGTTGACCTTCCCTCCGTAGTTGAGCCGGACCTCTCCGGCCGCCACTCGGACGACCTGGATGTGCCCGACTTCCTGAAGTAGGCCGGCGGTCCACCCACTGCAATCAGCACCATGGCACTGCCCCCGGGCGGTGCCATGGTGCTTTGGCGGGTTACGGTGTTGGGTATGAAGATTTCAACAGTGCAGGTTCCTAACGTGGCGGTGGGCTGAGTGTTTTCCTGGCGAGCAGAGGTACGGCCCGGCGTCTGGGCGGCCTTCACGAACGCTGCGGCCGGCAACCTGGCGCTCCATGTCGGCGATGATCCGGACGCGGTGCGCACCCGCCGCGAAGCCCTCGAACACGCCGCCGGACTCGGGTCCGGGCATTTCCGGTTTATGAACCAGGTCCACGGCAACGACGTCGCCGTTGTTGCCGGCCCCGCAGGCCCGGAGGCCGGGCCCGCCCCGACGGCGGATGCCATGGTGTCCGCCGGGGAGCCGCTGGCCGTGATGGTGGCCGACTGTGTGCCGGTTGTGCTGGTGGGGGAGCACCGCGGGGACACGTCCGCGGCCCCCGTACTGGGGGTGGTGCACGCCGGCCGCCCCGGCCTGGCTGCCGGGGTGGTACCCGCCGCCGTGGAACGCATGCGCGCCCTCGGCGCCACGGGCATCAGCGCCTGGATCGGCCCGTCCATCTGCGGAAAGTGCTACGAGGTCCCGGAAGGCATGCGCGCAGACGTTGCGGCGATCGTTCCGGCCACCTGGTTCACCACCTCCCAGGGGACGCCGGGCCTCGACCTGCCCGCCGGGGTCCGCAGCCAGCTGGAGGCCGCCGGCGTCGCCGTCGAATATTCCGGCGGCTGCACCCGGGAGGACACCGGACTGTTCTCCTACCGCCGCAACAACCACACGGGCCGGTTCGCCGGCCTCGTCTGGACCGCCCCAGACCGGGCGGGCGCGTGAGCGCCCCCGCGGCCGGGCCCGCAGGTCACGACCCGCGGCTCGCCGAGTTGCGCGGGGCACTCGCGGCCGTCCGGCAACGTATCGACGCCGCCGTGGCCGGCGCCGGGCGCCAGGCCGACCCGCCGCAACTGATTGTGGTCACCAAGTTCCACCCCGCCGAGGACGTCGCGCGGCTGGCCGCCCTGGGCGTCACCGACGTCGGCGAGAACCGGGACCAGGAGGCAGCGGACAAGGCCGCCCGGCTCGAGGAGCTGCGGCTGCGCTGGCACTTCATCGGCCAGCTCCAAAGCAACAAGGCCAAGTCCGTTGTGCGCTACGCCCATGCCGTGCACTCCGTGGACCGCCTCCCGCTGGTCGCCGCCTTGGCCAAGGCGGTGCGCACCGAGCAGGAACGCACCTTGCGAGCCGACCTTGAGTGCTTCATCCAGGTCAGCCTGGAGGACGACGCCGACGGCCACCGCGGCGGCGCCCTGCCCGCCGACGTCCCCGCCCTGGCCGCGGAGCTCGCCGGGTCCCAGGGCCTGAGGCTGGCCGGGGTCATGGCCGTGGCGCCGCTCGGTGCCGCACCGGAAGCGGCGTTCGAAAAGCTGGCCGAAATCTCCGCCCGGCTCCGCGGCGAATATCCGCAGGCCACCGCCATTTCAGCCGGCATGAGCCAGGACCTCGAAGCGGCCGTCCGTTTCGGGGCGACACACCTACGAATTGGCTCCGATATTCTCGGTCCACGCCCGGCACTACGGTAGGTTCGACGTATTGGAAGGTAATGGCGGGGATTCCAATGCAATGTTTAGAAGACAGCGACTCCAACACAGTCAAGTCACCAAAGCGGCCCGCCTAACGGACACGATTAGGAGTCGACCATGGCTGGCGCTCTGCGCAAGACAATGATCTATCTTGGGCTCGCTGATGGCGACGAACACTACGAGTCCGAGCATCACACCCCGCACAAGGATGAGGACGATTCCATGGAGCACGACCGCGAGGAGCGCCGCGCGCCGGCCCCCGTCCGCGAGGCCACCCGGGAAGAGCCCTACGCCGCTGAAGAGGAATACCGCGCACCCGTGACACCCATCAAGCGAGCGGCTGCCAGCCGCGACGAAACCACCGGCCTCCGGCAGATCACCACGATCCATCCGCGGTCCTACAACGACGCCAAGCTGATCGGCGAAAGCTTCCGTGACGGCATCCCCGTCATCATGAACGTCACCGACATGGGCGAAGCGGACGCCAAGCGGCTCGTGGACTTCTCCGCCGGCCTCGTGTTCGGCCTGCGCGGAAGCATCGAACGCGTGACCAACAAGGTGTTCCTGCTCTCGCCGTCGTACGTCGAAGTTATCGGCGACGACAAGAAGATCAGCGAGACGCAGGCCAGCTTCTTCAACCAGAGCTAGTCCAGGATCCGGGCACGGATGCCGGGCAGGGAAACCTGCCCGGCATCCGTGCCCGACTTTCCGTGCTGGAAGAGACGTGCTGGAATGGATGCGCAACCACTGTCGGGCTACTGCGGTATCCGGAATGATCATGGAGATATGAGCTAACGCATGGGAATTGTTTTCGGACTGGTCTATATCGCGCTGCTGCTCTTTTTCGTCGCCCTGATCATCCGCCTGATCTTCGACTGGGTGCAGATGTTCGCCCGCAGTTGGCGTCCGCGCGGCGTGGCCCTCGTCACCGCCCATGCCGTCTACTCCGTCACGGACAGGCCCCTCAAACTCCTCGGCCGGGTTCTCCCGCCGTTGCGGCTCGGCGGAATCTCGCTGGACCTGGCGTTCCTGGTGCTCTTCCTGGCCGTTTCGGTGGCCATGGGCATCGCTAGGTACTTCACGTACGCCCAGCCGATCGCCACCTAAGCCCGGCGGCGGACCAGCTCCGCCCGCTAAAAAGATTAAAAACTCCGGTTTGACACTGCGGTGTTGAATTAGAGGAACCAGACCATATTTAGGTACCGTAGTTTTGACGGCCGGAAGGCCTCCTGACTAACTAGACCAACGAGGTGACCAGATGGCTTTGACGCCAGAAGACGTTGTCAACAAGCGCTTTCAGCCGACCAAGTTCCGCGAAGGCTACGACCAGGACGAAGTTGATGACTTCCTGGACGAGATCGTCGTCGAACTGCGACGCCTGAACCAGGAAAACGACGAGCTGCGCAAGAAGCTCGCCGAAGCAGGTTCCGGCACGGCCGCCAGCTCCGCTGCTGCAGCCCCCGTCGTGGAAAAGGTGCCGGCACCCGTCAAGGCCGAAAAAGAAGACCGCGCCAAGGCAGAAGCCGAGGCCAAGGCCGCCGAAGCCGCCAAGAAGAAGGAAGCCGAGAAGGTTCCCGCCCCCGTGGCCGCCCCGGTCCCCGCCGCTGCCACCGCCTCGGCTGAGTCCGCCGCCGGCCTGCTGGCCATGGCGCAGCAGATGCACGACAAGCACGTCGCCGACGGCGAACAGCAGCGCGACAAGATCATTGCCGAGGCGCAGATCGAAGCCAGCAGCCTGGTCAACGACGCGCAGGAAAAGTCCCGCAAGATCCTCGGCGCCCTCGAACAGCAGCGTTCCGTCCTGGAGCGCAAGGTCGAGCAGTTGCGCGGCTTCGAGCGCGACTACCGCTCCCGCCTCAAGGCCTACATCGAAGGCCAGCTGCGTGACCTTGACGCCCGTGGTTCGGTGGCGGCCCCCGAGGTCGAAGCCAACTAGGACATTTAGCAAGTATTCTGAAAGCCGGTGGCTGAGGACTCCTCGGCCACCGGCTTTTGGCATTAACCGCCCTCCCGGCACCGGAACGAAAGCACTATGACTGACGCACCAACCCCAGACGCGGCCCGGCCCGCGGACTCCGCCCGGCCCGCGGACGCGGCCCGGCCCGCGGACTCCGCCCGGCCGGCCGATGCCGAACAGTCCGCGGCCGCGACGCCCCCGGCGCGCCGGCCGCGGCGCGCACTACTGCTGTCCCTGTTCGCCGGATTCGCGGTGTTCGCCTACGTGTTCGACCAGCTCACCAAACTCTGGGTCACCGGCACCATGACCGAGGGGGAGCGGATCCCGGTGCTGCCGCCGCTGCTGCACTGGTACTACATCCGCAACTCGGGTGCCGCGTTCTCCATCGGCGAGAACGTCACCTGGGTCTTCACCATCATCATGGCGGCCGTGTCCGTCGCGATCCTGCTGCAGCTGCGCAAACTCGGCTCAGCCTGGTGGGCGCTGGCGCTGGGCCTGCTGCTGGGCGGCGCCCTGGGCAACCTGACCGACCGCCTCTTCCGCGAGCCCTCGTTCGCGATGGGCCACGTAGTGGACTTCATCCAGTTGCCCAACTTTGCGATCTTCAACATCGCCGACTCGGCCGTGGTTTCCTCGGTGGTGCTGATCTGCCTGCTGACGCTGCGCGGCATCGGCCTGGACGGCTCACGCCACAACCAGGGCACCAACCCGGCGGCAGCCGCCCAGCCGGCAGCGCTGGAAGAGAACGGACGGGAACACAATGTCTGAGGCCGGTGCCGAGACAGGACCTGGGACCGGACCGTCAAACACGGCCCTGCACTTTACCGTCCCCGAGGAGCTGGCCGGCACCCGGGTAGACGCCGGCCTGGCGAAACTCATGGACATCTCCCGTTCGCAGGCGGCCACGCTGATCGCCGAGGGCAACGTCAGCAGCCACGGCAAGGCCGTGGGGAAGTCCCTCAAGCTCAGCCCCGGCGTCCGGCTCGACGTCGTCGTGCCGGAACGCCGGGACCCCCTGGAAGTCGTGGAGGAAGTCGTGGAAGGCCTGAAAATCCTGCTCGACGACGACGAATTCGTCGTCGTCGACAAACCCGTCGGCGTCGCGGCGCACCCGTCGCCCGGCTGGGTAGGCCCCACCGTGGTCGGCGGCCTGGCCGGCGCCGGCTACAGGATTTCCACCTCGGGTTCACCCGAACGCGCCGGGATCGTGCACCGGCTCGACGTCGGCACCTCCGGCGTGATGGTGGTGGCCAAGACCGAGAACGCCTATACGGCGCTCAAACGGGCCTTCAAGGAGCGCACCGTGGACAAGGTCTACCACGCGGTGGTCCAGGGGCTGCCCGACCCGCTGGCCGGCACCATTGACGCCCCGATCGGCCGCCACCCCGGCCATGACTGGCGCTTTGCCGTGATCGAGGACGGCCGCGACTCGGTGACCCACTACGAGGTGCTGGAAGCCTTCGGCAAGGCCTCGCTGGTGGAGGTGCACCTGGAAACCGGCCGCACCCACCAGATCCGCGTGCACTTCGCCGCGCTCCGCCACCCCTGCGCCGGCGACCTCACCTACGGAGCGGATCCCCGGCTCGCCGCGACCCTGGGGCTGACGCGACAGTGGCTGCACGCCCGGCAGCTGTCCTTCGACCACCCACGGACGGGGGAGCGGGTCACCGTGACCAGCGAGTACCCGCAGGACCTCCGGTACGCGCTCGAGGTGCTGGAGTCCGGCGAGGCCTGACCGGCCGCGTGCCGGGCGCGGAAGTGTCCGTGCCCGGCACTAGAATGATTCGGTGACTTCCAGCAACAACTCGTTCGTCCACCTCCACAACCACACCGAGTACTCCATGTTGGACGGTGCGGCGCGGCTCGGGGAACTCTTCGATGAGACCGAGCGGCTGGGCATGCCCGCCTTGGCCACCACGGACCACGGCTACCTCTTCGGGGCCTTCGACTTCTGGAAGCGCGCGACGGACAAGGGCATCAAGCCGATCATCGGCGTCGAGGCCTACGTCACCCCCGGTACGGCCCGCGGCGACAAGACCCGCGTCCGCTGGGGCGAGGAAAGCCAGCGCAAGGACGACATCTCCGGCGGCGGTTCCTACACCCACATGACGCTGCTCAGCTACAACAACGTGGGCATGCGGAACCTCTTCCGCGCTTCCTCGATCGCCTCGCTCGACTCGGTCTTCGGCAAATGGCCCCGGCTGGACCGCGAACTGCTGAACACCTACTCCGAAGGCCTCATCGCCACCACCGGCTGCCCCTCCGGCGAGGTCCAGACAAGGCTCCGGCTGGGCCAGTACCGTGAAGCCCTTGAGGCGGCCGCGGAGTTCCGCGACATCTTCGGCGCCGAGAACTACTTCTGCGAACTCATGGACCACGGCCTGGACATCGAGCGGCGCGTCACCGGCGACCTGCTGCGCCTGGCCAAGGAACTGAACCTGCCGCTCGTGGCCACCAACGACCTGCACTACACGCATGAGCACGACGCCAAGGCGCACGAGGCCCTGCTGGCCATCCAGTCCGGTTCCACCCTGCTGGAGCCCACGTACGACAACGGCGGCTCCCGGTTCGCGTTCTCCGGCAGCGGCTACTACCTGAAGTCCCCGCAGGAAATGCGGGAACTCTTCCGCGACCACCCGGACGCCTGCGACAACACTCTGCTGATCGCCGAACGCTGCGACGTCTCCTTCAACACCGGGGCCAACTACATGCCCCGGTTCCCCTGCCCTGAAGGCGAGGACGAGACCTCCTGGCTGGTCAAGGAAGTGGACAAGGGCCTCCGTTACCGCTACCCGGGCGGCATCCCGGACAAGGTCCGCACCCAGGCCGACTACGAACTCGGCGTTATCAATTCCATGGGCTTCCCGGGCTACTTCCTGGTGGTGGCCGACTTCATCAACTGGGCCAAGAACAACGGCATCCGGGTGGGCCCGGGCCGTGGTTCCGGTGCCGGCTCCATGGTGGCGTACGCCATGCGCATCACCGACCTCGACCCGCTGCACCACGGCCTGATCTTCGAGCGCTTCCTCAACCCGGACCGCGTCTCCATGCCCGACTTCGACGTCGACTTCGATGACCGGCGCCGCTCCGAAGTGATCGACTACGTGACGCGCAAGTACGGCGACGAGCGTGTGGCCATGATCGTCACCTACGGCACCATCAAGACCAAGCAGGCGCTCAAGGACTCCTCCCGTGTGCTGGGCTACCCGTTCAGCATGGGCGAGACGCTGACCAAGGCGCTGCCGCCGGCCGTGATGGCGAAAGACATCCCGCTGGCCGACATCCAGAACCCCGAAGCCAAGCGCTACGGCGAGGCCGGCGATTTCCGGCAGCTGATCAGCACCGACCCGGAAGCCGCGAAGGTCTTTGAGACCGCCCTAGGCATTGAAGGCCTGAAGCGGCAGTGGGGCGTGCACGCCGCCGGCGTCATCATGTCCTCGGACCCCATCATCGACGTCATCCCGATCATGCGCCGCTTCCAGGACGGCCAGGTCATCACGCAGTTCGACTACCCGACCTCCGAGGGCCTCGGCCTGATCAAGATGGACTTCCTCGGCCTGCGGAACCTGACGATCATTTCCGACGCCCTGGAAAACATCAAGATGAACCGCGGCGTGGACCTGGACCTCGAGGCACTGGCCCTGGACGACGCCGCCTCCTACGAGCTGCTGGCCCGCGGCGACACCCTCGGGGTCTTCCAGCTCGACGGCGGACCGATGCGGTCGCTGCTGAAGCTGATGAAGCCTGACAACTTCGAAGACATCTCCGCCGTCCTGGCGCTGTACCGCCCGGGACCCATGGGCGCCAACGCGCACACCGACTACGCGCTGCGCAAGAACGGCATCCAGGAAGTCATCCCGATCCACCCCGAGCTGGAGGAGCCGCTCGCGGAGATCCTCGGCGGCACCTACGGCCTGATCGTGTATCAGGAGCAGGTCATGGCCGTCGCGCAGAAGCTGGCCGGGTACACCCTCGGCCAGGCCGACATCCTGCGCCGCGCCATGGGCAAAAAGAAGAAGTCAGAGCTGGACAAACAGTTCGCCGGCTTCTCCCAGGGCATGCAGGACAACGGCTACTCCATGGAGGCGGTCAAGACCCTCTGGGACATCCTGCTGCCCTTCTCCGACTATGCATTCAACAAGGCCCACTCGGCCGCATACGGTGTGATCTCCTACTGGACCGCCTACCTGAAGGCGCACTACGCGCCGGAATACATGGCTGCCCTGCTGACCTCCGTCGGCGACGACAAGGACAAGTCGGCGATCTACCTGAACGAATGCCGCCGCATGGGCATCACGGTGCTGCCCCCCGACGTCAACGAGTCCGCGCTCAACTTCACCCCGGTGGGCAACGACATCCGCTTCGGCATGGGCGCCATCCGCAACGTCGGCGCCAACGCTGTCGACGCGATGGTGGCCGCACGCGAACGCGAAGGCGCCTACACCTCCTTCAAGGACTACCTGATGAAGGTGCCGGCCGTCGTCTGCAACAAGCGCACCATCGAATCGCTGATCAAAGCCGGGGCCTTCGACTCGCTCGGCCACCACCGCCGGGCCCTGGCCATGATCCACGAAGAGGCCATCGACTCTGTCATCACGCTTAAGCGCAACGAGGCGATCGGGCAGTTTGACCTGTTCGCCGGCTTCGAGGACACCGAGTCGGAGTCCTCGCTCAGCATCGAGATCCCGGACCTGCCCGAGTGGGAAAAGAAGGACAAGCTGTCCTTCGAACGCGACATGCTCGGGCTCTACGTCTCGGACCACCCGCTGCAGGGCCTCGAGGGGCTGCTGAGCCAGCACGCGGACCAGTCCATCACCTCGATCATCGCCGAGGACGGACCGCATGACGGCGCCATCATCACCATCGCGGGCATGATCACCTCACTGAGCCGGCGGATCGCCAAGGCCAGCGGCAACGCCTACGCCCGCGCCGAAATCGAAGACCTCGGCGGCTCGGTGGAAGTGATGTTCTTCGGCCAGGTCTACGGCCCGATCGCGTCGGTGCTGGCCGAGGACCTGATCGTCGTCGTCAAGGGTCGGCTGCAGCGCCGCGACGACGGGGCCGTGGCCCTGAACTGCATGGAACTCTCGGTCCCGGACCTCAGCGAAGGCCTGGACGGGCCGCTGGTGATCACCATGCCGACGCACAAGGCCACCGAGGCCGTGGTTAACGAACTCGGCGAGGTGCTCCGGACCCACCGCGGCAAGTCGGAGGTCCGGCTGCATCTGCACGGCGACTCCCGCGTGGAGGTCATGGGGCTGCCCGTGCATCTGCGGGTCAATCCCAGCCCCTCGCTGTTCGGCGACCTGAAGGTCCTCCTCGGCCCGACCTGCCTCGACGGCTAGGCCGGGCGGTAGGCCTAGATCTCGTAGTCGAGCGGCACCGGCTGGCTGTAGCTGCCGCCGTGGTAAAGCAGCGGCACGCCTTGCTCACCGACCTCGCCGGCGACCACCTCGACGACCACGACGGCGTTGTTCTCGAAGGAGAGCCGCATCTGGATCTTGCCGATCAGCCAGCCGGACACATCCTTGAGGATCGGCACCTCGTGCGGGCCGAGCTCCCAGTGGTCGCCCTCGAACCGGTTGCGGCCGCGGGCGAAGCGGTCGGCGAGCTCCTGGTTGTCTAGGCCGAGCATATGCACCCCGATATAGCCGGAGTTGGCCACCGCGGGCCAGGAGCTGGAGGTGCGGGCCATGTTGAAGGTGAATCGCGGCGGCTTGGCCGAGAGCGACGCCACCGAGGTGGCGGTGAAACCATAGGGGACGCCGTTGTAGTTCGCCGTGATGATCGCGACGCCGGCCGCATGGCGGCGGAACATCTCCTTGAACGTTCCCTCGAAGGCTTCTTCGGCTGAGGCCACTGTGCGTCATCTCCCTGCAATTGTCACCGGTGCTTCCTGCCAGCGTATTCCGCCGGGCGCGCCCTGCGGTATTCGCGGCCCCGCATCGGCTCCGCGGCGCGTCACGTGGCGTGCGGCGGCGTAATGTCCGGCCCCGCCGGATCCGTTGTTAAGATTTATTGCATGACACAACCCGCGGTGCACCTGCCCGTTGACCACCACGACCACGCTACCGGGCCTGGCACCGCTGTCCCGCCCCGCCGCGCGGTCCCCTGGCGGGGATTGCCCTGGCAGGACGTGCAGTGGAACGGACTGCCGTGGAAGGGGCTGGTGGCGATCGCGGCGGCCGGGCTTCCGGTAGGCCTGCTCTGGTGGCTGCTGGCGCCGACCGGCCTCAACCTGATCACCCGCGACCCGGCGCTGGGCACCGGCAGCAACCCCGAAACCTGGCTGCCGCGGGACCTGGTGCTGGCCGCGCTGTTCCTGCTGGCAGGCTGCCTTGCCGGGGTCCTGGTCGCCGGCAACCGGCCCGCACGGCTGGGCTCGGCGACGGTGGTCCTGGCCGTCGCGGCCGGCGCCGCGGGTGCCCTCCTGGCGTGGGGGACCGGTGTGCTCGCCGGCAGCTGGTGGGGCGCCTCGGAGGACACCTCGGCCAGCGCCAGCATCGCCTTTTCGCTGCGTGCCTACGCCCTGCTGCTCATCTGGCCAGCCGCCACAGCTCTGGCCATTTTCTTCGCCACGGTGTTCGGCCACACCGAGCCCGAGACCGAGCCGGCGCCCGCGCCGGCACCCGGACCGGAGGCCTGACGGGCGCCTGATGCCGCCGGCCGGACGCGGCCCGGTCAGGGACCGGACCTGCCGGCGCGTAAAATGGTCGCGTGACCCCAACTGCTGACAGCCCAGTCTCCGCCGCCCTCAACGACCGCACCGTAGATTCTCCCGCCGTTGATGCCCGTGCCGTGCAGTTCCGCACCGTGGACGTCCGCGGCCAGCGGTTGTCCCTCGCGGGGCTCCGCGCCGCCGTCCCGCGGGCCCAGCACGGGACCGTGGCCGACGCCGAGCAAAAGGTCCTGGACATCATCTCGGCCGTCCGCTCCCAGGGCTTCGAGGCCCTGCGGGAGCTGGCCCTGACCTTCGACGGCGTCGACCAGGCCCACCCACGCGTTCCCGCCGCGGCGCTCACGGCCGCCCTGGCCGGGCTGGACCCGGCGGTGCGCGCCGCCCTCGAGGAATCCATCCGCCGGGCACGCCGCTTTGCCGACGCGCAGCACCCGGCCGACACCGACGTCGAACTCGGCGAGGGCGCCATGGTCAGCCAGAACTGGGTCCCGGTGGCCCGCGTCGGGCTCTACGTCCCCGGCGGCCTGGCCGTCTACCCCTCCTCGGTCATTATGAACGTCGTCCCGGCACTGGCCGCCGGCGTAGAATCCATCGCCTTGGCCTCACCGCCGCAGAAGGACTTTGGCGGCCTGCCGCACCCCACGATCCTGGCGGCCGCATGCCTGCTGGGCATCGACGAGGTCTACGCGATCGGCGGCGCCCAGGCCATCGCCGCCTTCGCCTACGGCATCCCCGGCGGCACCAGGAATGAATCCGACGCCGGCATTGACGCTGTCGATGTCGTCACCGGGCCCGGAAACATCTTCGTCGCCACCGCCAAGCGGCTCGTGAAGGGTGTGGTGGGGATTGACTCGGAGGCCGGCACCACCGAAATCGCCATCCTGGCCGACGCGACGGCCCGGCCGGCCCTGGTCGCGGCCGATCTCATCAGCCAGGCCGAGCATGATCCGCAGGCGGCCTCCGTGCTGATCACGGACTCGGACGAGCTCGCCGCCGCCGTCCGTCGCGAACTCGACATCCAGGCAGCCGCGACCAAGCACAGCGCCCGGGTCCGCCAGGCCCTGTCCGGTCCGCAGTCCGGCGTTGTCCTCGTCGAGGACCTGGCGCAGGGCATCGCCGCCTGCGACGCGTACGCCGCCGAACACCTCGAAATCATGACCGCCGACGCCGCCGCCGTCGCCGGCCGGATCCGCAACGCCGGCGCCATCTTTGTGGGGGACTACAGCCCGGTCAGCCTGGGCGATTACTGCGCCGGGTCCAACCACGTGCTGCCCACCAGCGGAACCGCGGCGTTCTCCTCCGGGCTGAACGTGACCACATTCCTGCGCGCCATCCAGGTGGTCAACTACAGCAAGGACGCCCTCGCGGAAGTCAGCGGGCATATCGTCAGCCTCTCCGGCGCGGAGGACCTGCCGGCCCACGGCGAGGCCGTCACCGCCCGGTTCGCCGCCGGTAGCTAGGGTGCCGCGGGGCGCCCCCAACCACAACATGTAGTAATTACAGGCTTGTTATTCAGCAACATCTAGTCGTAAACTGATTCCGGAAGCACCGCAACGGTGCTGCGGCACCTTCAGGGGTGTGCAGGCTTGCGACAGGGGAGGAACCGACGTGTATTGCCCGTTCTGCCGCAACCCTGACTCGCGGGTAGTTGACAGCCGCATCGCCGACGACGGCTCCGCGATCCGCCGCCGCCGCCAGTGCCCCGAATGCGGGCGCCGCTTCACCACCGTGGAAACCACCAGCCTGACCGTGATCAAGCGCTCCGGCGTCGGCGAGCCGTTCAGCCGCAGCAAGGTGATCAACGGGGTGCGGAAGGCCTGCCAGGGCAGGCCCGTCACCGAGGACGACCTCGCCATGCTCGCCCAGGAGGTCGAGGAGACCATCCGGGCCTCCGGCGCCGCCGAAATCGACGCCCACGAAGTGGGCCTCGCGATCCTCAACCCCTTGCAGCGCCTCGACGAGGTGGCCTACCTGCGCTTCGCGAGCGTGTACCAAGCCTTCGAATCGCTGGAAGACTTCGAGTCCGCCATCGCCCTGCTCCGACACGAGGCCGAGTCCAAGGGGCTGGAAGGCAAAAACTCGCAAAAGAGCCCGCTCTAGGCTCGACCAAGTTCCGGTGGTGGCAGCGGAGGGGAAGCCGTGGCCACCACCGGCTCCACTTTAAGGCCCGGGCTACTTGGCCAGCTTGTGCGTCAGGGCCACCTCGATCGCCGCGCCCACGATGCCCGCGTCGTTCTTCAGTTCGGCCGGGACGATCGGCGTGCGCAGCGACATGTGCGGCAGGTACTCGTCGGCCCGCTTGGAGATGCCGCCGCCGACGATAAAGAGTTCGGGGGAGAAGAGGAACTCGACGTGGGAGAAGTAGCGCTGCAGCAGCACGCTGTATTCGGCCCAGCTCAGCCCGTCGCGCTCACGGGCGACGGCGGAGGCCTTGCTCTCGGCGTCGTAGCCGTCGATTTCCAGGTGGCCCAGCTCCGCGTTCGGAACGAGCTTGCCGTTGAAGATGAAGGCCGAGCCGATCCCGGTGCCGAGGGTGATCACCAGGACGGTGCCCGCGACGCCTTCGCCCGCGCCGTAGCGCGCCTCGGCGAGGCCGGCGGCGTCGGCGTCGTTGATGACCTCAACCGGCCGGCCCAGGCGGGCGGTAAGCAGCGCGTCGATGTCAAGGTTCAGCCACGAGTGGTCGACGTTGGCCGCGGAGTGGACCACGCCGTGCTGGATGATGCCCGGGAAGGTCACGCCGACCGGGGAATCCGCGGCCGGGGCGTCCGGGCGCTTGGACAGTTCCGCCACAACCTGGGCGACGACCTCCGCGACGGCTTCGGGGGTGGACGGCTGCGGGGTGGGCACGCGGAGGCGGTCGCCCACCAGCTTGCCCTTCTTCAGGTCAACAATTCCACCCTTGATGCCGGTGCCACCGATGTCGATGCCGATCAGCGGGGCGTTCTTCTTCGACTTATCGTCCTTCTTGGCCAATGGGCTTCCGTTCGTGGCAGGGTCGGGGTGGGTCTTCGGTGGTGCGGGGTCAGGGGAGGGTGAGGACCTCGGCGCCGGACTCCGTGACCAGCAGGGTGTGCTCAAACTGGGCGGTGCGCTTGCGGTCCCGGGTCACGACGGTCCAGTCATCGGCCCACATGTCCCACTCGACGGTGCCCAGCGTGAGCATGGGCTCGATCGTGAAGACCATACCGGCCTCCATCACGGTGTTGTAGGCGGGCGCGGCGTCGTAGTGCGGGATGATCAGCCCGGTGTGGAAGGCTTCGCCGACGCCGTGCCCGGTAAAGTCCCGGACGACGCCGTAGCCGAAGCGCTTGGCGTAGGACTCGATGGTCCGGCCGATCACGTTGATTTCGCGGCCCGGCGCCACCGCGCGGATGGCTCGGCGCAGCGACTCTTCCGTGCGTTCGACCAGCAGCCGGGATTCCTCGTCGACGTCGCCGACGAGGAAGGTGTAGTTGGTGTCGCCGTGCACGCCGCCGATGAAGGCCGTGATGTCGATGTTGAGGATGTCGCCGTCCTGCACCACCGTGCTGTCCGGGATGCCATGGCAGATCACCTCGTTGAGCGAGGAGCAGAGGGACTTGGGGAAGCCCCGGTAGCCGAGAGTGGACGGGTACGCCTGGTGGTCGAGGAGGAATTCGTGCCCCACCCGGTCCAGCTGGTCGGTGGTGACACCGGGCGCGATGTGCTTGCCGACCTCCACAATCGCCTGGGCGGCAATCCGCGAGGCGATGCGGATCTTCTCGATGGTCTCGGCGGACTTGACCTCGGAGCCCGTGAACTTGGCCGGGGCTGGCTTGCCGACGTACTCGGGGCGCGGAATCGAGGCCGGCACGGCGAGCTGGGGGCTGACTGTTCCCGGGACAAGGGTGCCGATGGGTGCAGTCGAGGTCAGAGAAGGCATAGATTGATTCTATAAGCCCGCGGCCGCAGGCTGAAAATGTCGGAAAACAGGCTGAAAATGTCGAAGAAGAGCCCGAAACCAGCCCGAAAAACAGCCGGAACCCAGCCGAGCACAGAGGAGCCCCGATGACCGAATACTGGTATAACGTCAACACCCACGAGATCGAGGAAGACGCCATGTCCGACTGGAGCCAGCTGATCGGCCCCTACAAGACCCGCGAAGAAGCGGAACATGCCCTCGAAAAGGTCAAAGCCCGCAACGAGGCCTGGGACAAGGGCGAAGACGACTAACACAGCGGCACTCCAGCCGGACTTCCGTTCGCAACCATCTCTACCCACATCCGGGTACCGGCTCGGCCGGTCCCGCAAGGAGGCATATCATGGCCGAACTCAGGCCCGAATACGCAGGACAGTGGCGATTCGACCCAACCCACACGCGCATCGGCTTCTCCACCCGGCACGCCATGGTGACGAAGGTCCGCGGAGCCTTTAATGATTTCGACGGGCTGATTACCGTGGACCCGGAGAACCCGGAGCGATCCAAGGTCGAGCTGACCGTCAAGGTCGCGAGCATCGACACCCGCAACGCGGACCGCGATCAGCACCTGCGGACCAACGATTTCTTTGACGCCCCGCAGTTTCCGGAGATCACCTTTGTGAGCAGCCGGGTGGACCAGGTTGACGAAGGCCACTTCATCGTCAGCGGGGACGTCACCATCCGGGGCGTCACCAAGGAAATCTCCATCCCCATCGACTTCATCGGCGTCGAGCGTG
This sequence comes from Arthrobacter sp. UKPF54-2, assembly GCF_007858535.1. NCBI lineage: Bacteria > Bacillati > Actinomycetota > Actinomycetes > Micrococcales > Micrococcaceae > Arthrobacter > Arthrobacter sp. UKPF54-2. Next base: position 3,279,958 of record NZ_CP040174.1, on the reverse strand, counting down.
ACCCGATGGGCAACCTCCGGGCGGGTTTCGAGGGCTCACGCCGGATCGACCGCCAGGACTTCGGGCTCAAGTGGAACACCGCCCTGGACTCGGGCGGCGTGCTGGTTTCGGACAAGATCACCCTGGAGTTCGAGGTGTCCGCGATCAAGAGCGAGGACGGCTCCGCGGCGGCCAACAGCTAAGGCCGCCGGCGTTCTCCCGGCTCGGTGCCACCCAGCGCTAGAACGACTGCTCCGGGCCGGGGAACTGGCCCGAGCGGACGTCGTCGCCGTAGGCCTTGGCGGCGTCGCTCAGCGTGGTCCGCAGGTCCGCGTACTGCTTGACGAACTTGGCCATCTTTCCGCCCCGCAGCCCGGCCATGTCCTGCCACACCAGCACCTGGCCGGTGGTAGCGTTGCCGGCCCCGATCCCGATCGTGGGGACCTCGACGGCGGCGTCCACGGCAGCCGCCGTCGGCGCCGGAACCATCTCCATCAGCACGCAGAACGCCCCGGCGTCGGCAAGGGCGACGGCGTCGTCGATCAGGCGCTGGGCATCGTCGCCCCGGCCCTGGACGCGGTAGCCGCCGAGGGCGTGCTCGCTCTGCGGCGTGAAGCCGATGTGTGCCATCACGGGGATACCAGCCTGGACCATGGCCCGCACCGTCTCGGCGTAGAACTTACCGCCCTCGATCTTGACCGCGTGCGCAAGCCCTTCCTTGAGGAAGCGCACGCCAGTCGCCACTGCCTGCTGGGCGGACACTTCGTAGCTGCCGAACGGCAGGTCGGCCACCACAAGGGCCCGCCGGGCGGAGCGGGTGACGGCCCGGCACAGCGGGATCAGCTCATCGACGGTGACCGGCAGACTGGTCTCATTGCCGAAGACATTGTTGGAGGCCGAGTCGCCCACCAGGAGCACCTCGATGCCGGCCTGGTCGAAAATCTCGGCGGTGTACTGGTCGTACGCGGTCAGCATTGCGAAGTGCTCGCCGTTGAGCTTCGCCTGGCGCAGGTGGTGGGTGCGGATCCGGGCGACGGGGTTCGGAGCGGTGACCGTGGCCGCAGTATCTTTGGCGGCAATGTCTGTGGCTGCCGTGGCGTTGGCTGCGGGGCCGCTGCCATAAGGCGCGGGGAGCTCGGCGGACATGCTGGATTCGGGGCTGTTGCTGGGGGCCATGCCATGAGCGTAGTGCGATACCGGGGGTACTAGCTACATGGCGGTCCCGGCGGCCCGGTGAGACCCGTCACAAAGGCGGCCTCCGGGGAGGGCCTCCGCAACGCCGGAACGGTGCCCCGGATGCCGGGGTGTTAACGGTGTGTTACGCCGGTGCGCTACTCCAGCAATCGCCGGGAATGCTTAGTAGAGTGATTCGTGAGCAGCCGCGGGCGCCACCGACGACGAACAGTCGGGGCGCGTCGGGGCACGGACGTAAACCCGGAAAGAGGCACCATGGACCGCCAGCAAGAGTTTGTCCTGCGGACGATCGAAGAGCGCGATGTGCGCTTCGTGCGCCTTTGGTTCACCGACGTCGTGGGATCGCTGAAGTCGGTGGCGCTGGCCCCGGCCGAAGTGGAAGGCGCCTTCGAGGAGGGCCTGGGCTTCGACGGCTCCTCGATCGAGGGCCTGGCCCGCGTCTTCGAGTCCGACATGCTGGCCCAGCCGGACCCCTCCACCTTCCAGATCCTGCCGTGGCGCGGCGAGACCGAAGCGACGTCGCGGATGTTCTGCGACATCCTGACGCCCGACGGCGAGCCTTCCGCGGCGGACCCGCGCAACGTGCTCAAGCGCAACCTGGCCAAGGCCGCGGACATGGGCTTCACCTGCTACACCCACCCCGAAATCGAGTTCTACCTGCTCAAGTCCCAGCAGCCCGGCCCCGACGGCGCGCCGGTCCCGGTGGACGAGGGCGGCTACTTCGACCACGTCCCCGGCGGCGTCGCCCAGGACTTCCGCCGCACGGCGGTGACCATGCTCGAATCCGTCGGCATCTCGGTGGAGTTCAGCCACCACGAGGCCGGGCCCGGCCAGAACGAGATCGACCTGCGCTACGCGGACGCCCTGCAGACGGCCGACAACATCATGACCTTCCGCACCGTGATCAAGGAAGTCGCGCTGCAGCAGGGCACCTACGCCACCTTTATGCCCAAGCCGTTCACCGCGCACCCCGGCTCCGGCATGCACACCCACTTCTCCCTGTTCGAGGGCGACACCAACGCCTTCTACGAGGCCGGTGCGGAGTTCCAGCTCTCCGAGACCGCACGGCAGTTCATCGCCGGCATCCTCAAGCACGCCCCCGAGTTCACCGCCGTCACCAACCAGTTCGTGAACTCCTACAAGCGGCTCTGGGGCGGGGGAGAAGCCCCGAGCTACCTGAGCTGGGGGCACAACAACCGCTCCGCGCTGGTCCGTGTTCCGCTGTACAAGCCCGGCAAGGGCCAGTCCGCGCGGATCGAATACCGCGGCATCGACTCGGCCGCCAACCCCTACCTCGCCTACGCGGTGCTGCTGGGCGCGGGGCTCAAGGGCATCGAAGAGGGCTACCAGCTGCCCGCCGCTGCCGAGGACGACATCTGGTCGCTGAGCTCGGCCGAGCGCCGCGCGATGGGCCACGACCCGCTTCCGGCCAGCCTGCACGACGCCATCCGCACCATGGAGGATTCCGAGCTGATGCCGCAGATCCTGGGCGAGCAGGTCTTCGAGCACTTCCTGCGCAACAAGCGCGCCGAGTGGCAGGATTACCGCCTGCAGGTGACGCCCTACGAGCTGCAGCGCAACCTGGCCATCCTCTAGGCGGCCGCGGTGAGCCTGGCACGGCGCCTCATCGCCGCGGGGTTCAACGACCTCGAGAAGGGCGAGCGGTTCCTGGCCGCCCCTGAGCTGGACGGCCTGGACCAGGATGCGCTGTTCGCCGGGCTGGCGCTGGCCGCCAACCCGGACACGGCGCTCCAGTCGCTGGTGCGTTTGATCGAAAAGCACCCGGACCTGCGCGAGCTGGCCGCGGCGGAGCCGGACCGCAGCGAACCGCTCTACCGGGTGCTCGGCGCGTCGGAGGCGCTCGGCGAGTTCCTCATCCGGCACCCGGAACACCTGGACGCCTTCCACACGAGGCCCAGCCCCGAACCTGCCCCCGCCGACGCCGCCGCGCTCCGCGCCCGCCTGCTGCAGTCGGTCCGCGCCGATCCCAAAGCTGCCCGTCCGGTCGCGGGCCTGGCCGGGCAGGAAGCGTACGCCGCGCTCCGCACGGCCTACCGGCGCGGACTCGTGGAGCTGGCGGTCAAGGACCTGTGCGCGGCCGACCCGCTGGACTACTTGCCCGCCGTCGGTGCCGAGCTCGCAGACCTGGCCGGCGCCGCCATCGAGGCAGCCCTGGCCGTGTCCCGGGCCGAGGCGGCCGAACAGTTCAGCGCCGCGGAGGTGGCCGACGTCGGCCTCGCCGTGATCGGCATGGGCAAATGCGGGGCCCGCGAACTGAACTACATTTCCGACGTCGACGTCATCTACGTGATCGACGCCGGCACGCTGGAGGACCCGCGCGCGAACACGATCGGCACCGCCCTGGCCTCGGGGATTTCGCGGGCCATCATGTCCACGAGCCGGGAACCCGGGCTCTGGGAGGTCGACGCCAACCTCCGGCCGGAGGGCAAATCCGGGCCGCTGGTGCGCACCCTCGCCTCGCACGAGAGCTACTACGCACGCTGGGCCGAGAGCTGGGAGTTCCAGGCGCTGCTCAAGGCCCGGACCATCGCCGGGGACGCCGCCCTCGGTGCCCGCTACGAGGCCGCCGTCGCGCCGCTGATCTGGGCCTCCGCCGGCCGCGAAGGGTTTGTCGAATCGGTCCGGTCCATGCGCCGGCGCGTCACCGAACACATCCCGGCCGAGGAGGAGCAGCGGCAGATCAAGCTCGGCCGCGGCGGGCTGCGCGACGTCGAATTCACGGTCCAGCTGCTCCAGTTGGTGCACGGCAAGTCGGACGAGACCCTGCGCTGCCGGGACACCACCTCGGCCATCGCCGCGCTCTCCGCCGGCGGCTACATCGGGCGCTCCGACGCCAAGGAATTCGACCGGGACTACCGCTACCTGCGGCTGCTCGAACACCGGATCCAGCTCTTCCAGCTGCGCCGCACCCACCTCATGCCGGTCAAGGAGGCCTCGCTGCGGTCCCTCGCGAAGGCCGTGCTGGGCCCGTTCTCCAACGAACGCCCGCACCCCGACGCGCTGCTCGCGGCGTGGCGTAAGACAAAGCGCTCCGTCCGCGAACTGCACGAACGCATCTTCTACCGGCCGCTGCTGAACACCGCCGCCGCGCTCAGCAGCGAGGAAGCCCGGCTCACCCCGGAGGCCGCGCAGGGCCGGCTCGCCGCGCTCGGCTACCTCGACCCGCCCGGCGCCATGCGGCACATCGAGGCGCTTACCGGCGGGGTCAGCCGCCGCGCCGCGCTGCAGCGGCAACTGCTGCCCATCCTGCTTGGCTGGCTCGCCGAAGGGGTGGACCCCGACGGCGGGCTGCTGGCCTTCCGCCGCGTCAGCGAAGCGCTCGGCACCACCCATTGGTACCTCGGCCTGCTCCGGGATTCGACGGCCGCGGCCGAGCGGCTTTGCCATGTGCTCTCCAACTCCAGGCTCATCTCGGACCTGCTGGAGGTCTCGCCGGAGTCGGTGGCCTGGCTCGGCTCAGACAAGGACCTGGTCCCGCTCAGCTATGAGGCGCAGTGGCTGGAGATCACCTCCAAGATGTCCCGGCACGCCGACCCGGAAAGCGCCATGCGCCTGATCCGGTTGATCCGGCGCCGGGAAATCCTCAGGATCGCCATCGCCGACAGCGCCGGCCTGCTGGACCAGGACCAGGTAGGCGCGGCGCTGGCCGACACGGACCGCGCCGCGGTGCTGGGCGCCCTCCGGGTGGCGGAGACGGTCGTTGCGGCCGGCGGGCCGCTCAAGACCCGGGTGCTGGTGGTGGCGATGGGGCGACAGGGCGGCCGGGAGATCGGCTACGGCTCCGACGCCGATGTGATGTACGTGCACCGCGGGCTGCCCGGCGTCCCGGAGGACGAGGCGCAGCAGCAGGCGGCTATGATCGTCGGCAAACTCTCGAGCCTGCTGACCCAGCCGCTCAAACCCGCCATCTTGGCCGAGCGGGTGCTGATGGTGGACGCGGACCTGCGCCCGGAAGGCAAGGCCGGGCCGATGGTGCGGTCGCTGGAGTCCTACGCCGAGTACTACCGCCGCTGGTCCCTTATCTGGGAGGCCCAGGCGCTGCTGCGGGCCCGGCCGATGGCCGGCGACGACGACCTCGCCGTCGACTTCGTGACGCTGATCGACCCGATCCGGTACCCCGAAACGATTACCGACCAGGATGTCCGCGAGGTCAGGCGGGTCAAGGCGCGGATCGAGGCCGAGCGCCTGCCCCGCGGCGCGGATCCGGCCCGGCACCTGAAGCTGGGCCGGGGCGGCCTGAGCGATGTCGAATGGCTCGCCCAGCTGCTGCAGCTGCGGCATGCCGGCCGGCACCCGGAGCTGCGGACCACCTCCACGGTGCAGACCCTGGAAGCGGCCGCCGAGCTGGGGCTGCTGGAGGCCGGCGAGGTGGTGCTGCTGCTGCGGGCCTGGCGGCTTGCGAGCCGGATCCGCTCGGCGAACGTGATCTGGACCGGCCGTGCCTCGGACCTGCTGCCTTCCTCCCGGCGCGACCTGGAGGCGGTAGCCCGCTGGTGCGGCTACGGCCAGGGGAACGCCGCCGCGCTTGAGGAGGACTACCTGCGGCTCAGCCGGCGGGCCCGCGCCGTGTTTGAGCGGGTCTTCTACGGCCAGTAGGCACGCCGGACACTGCCGGGCCTGCGGTGGCGAGGCGATGGCGGCGGTGCCGCCCCGTCGTTGGATACGCTTCTGTCATGCCTGAACACGTGTGGCTGCTGCCTCTGAAGGACCTCGACGACGACGCGCGCGCCGTGAAGCTGGGGGAGGTCGCCGAACTTAAGCTCGGCGAGGGGCAGCGCCGCTTTGTCGGAGACCCGCTGCGGATGATGCTCATGGGCCTCGAGGAGGACGCCCGGCACCCCTTCGTCATCGACGTCGACGGATCCGCCGTCGGGGTCCTGACGCTGCAGACTGGCGCGGCGACCCTGGCCGGCTGGTCGGACGACACCTCGGTCTGGCTGCTGCGCGGCTTCCTGATCGACCGCCGGCAGCAGGGCCGGGGCCTGGGCACGCTGGCAGCGGAGGCCGCCGTGCGCACGGCAGCGAAACTGACGGCAGCCCTCGGCGGCGCGCAGGCCGGCGTCGTCCTCTCCGTCAACGAAGAGAATCCTGCCGGGCAGGCCGCCTACCGCAAGGCCGGCTTCGAGGACCGCGGGCAGTACCTGGGCGGCGACGCGGGCCCGCAGCGGACCATGTACCGGGCCTTCTGACCGGCCCGTCACAGGATGGCGCGCATGAGCACAAACACCGCCGGGCTTTCATTCCGCAGCGGACCCGGACGGGGACTTCGACGGGGCAACCGCCGACGCCGACGCCGGCGACGAGGCCTGGCGGGTATGGCGTGAGGATCGACGGCACGACCGGGGAGTAGCCGTGTCCTGACGAGGCCGTTGCTTAAAGACCGGCGGCCCCCACCAGAAGGTGGGGGCCGCCGTCGTGCCATCCGTTGACGGAAGACTCTGGCGATTAGACGCCGTAGTAGAGCTCGAACTCGTACGGGTTCGGGCGCAGCGAGAGCGGACGGATCTCGTTCTCGTACTTGTACTCGATCCAGGTGTCGATCAGGTCCTGGGTGAAGACGCCGCCGGCCTGCAGGAACTCGTTGTCCTCGGCCAGGGCTTCCAGGGCCTCCTCAAGCGTGCCCGGGGCCTTGGGGATGTCCTTGGCTTCCTCGGCGGGGAGCTCGTAGAGGTCCTTGTCGATCGGTGCGGGGGGTTCGATGCGGTTGCGGATGCCGTCGATACCGGCCATCAGCTGGGCAGCGAAGGCCAGGTACGGGTTGGAGGAGGGGTCCGGAGCGCGGAACTCGATGCGCTTCGCCTTCGGGTTGGAGCCCGTGATCGGGATACGGATACCGGCCGAGCGGTTACCCTGCGAGTAGACCATGTTGACCGGGGCCTCAAAGCCCTTGACCAGGCGGCGGTAGGAGTTCACCGTCGGGTTGGTGAAGGCCAGCACGGCGGAGGAGTGCTTCAGCAGGCCGCCGATGTACCAGCGGGCGGTGTCGGACAGGCCGGCGTAGCCCTTCTCGTCGTAGAACAGCGGCTCGCCGCCGTTCCACAGCGACTGGTGGCAGTGCATGCCCGAGCCGTTGTCGCCGAAGACCGGCTTCGGCATGAAGGTGACCGACTTGCCCCAGGCGTCCGCGGTGTTCTTGATGACGTACTTGAACTTCTGCAGGTCATCGGCCGCGTGGGTCAGCGTGGTGAACTTGTAGTTGATCTCGGCCTGGCCGGCGGAACCGACCTCGTGGTGGCTGCGCTCAACCTCCAGGCCGGCCTCGTCCAGGGCGATGCACATGGCATCGCGCAGGTCGGCCTGCTTGTCGGTGGGGGAGACCGGGAAGTAGCCGCCCTTGACCGGGGTCTTGTAGCCGAGGTTTCCGCCCTCTTCCTCGCGGCCGGTGTTCCAGTGCGCTTCCTCGGAGTCGATCTTGTAGAAGCTGCCCTGCGGGGAGGACTGGTACTGGACGTTGTCGAAGACGAAGAACTCGGCCTCGGGAGCGAAGAACGCGGTGTCGGCAATGCCGGTGGAGGCCAGGTAGGCCTCGGCCTTCTCGGCCACGCCGCGGGGATCGCGGTGGTACGGGTCACCCGTGCGGGGGTTCACGATGGAGAAGTTTAGCGCGAGGGTCTTCTCGATGCGGAAGGTGTCGACGAACGCCGTCGTGACGTCCGGGATGAGCTGCATGTCCGACTCGGCGATACCCTGGAAACCGCGGATCGACGAGCCGTCGAAGAGCTGGCCGTTGACGAAGAAGTCCGCGTCAACGCTCTTGGCGGGCACGTTGAAGTGCTGCTGGACGCCCGGGAGGTCGGTGAAGCGGATATCGACGAATTTGATGTCTTCGTCTTTGATGAACTTGAGGACTTCGTCCGCAGTCTTGAACATCTATGCTCCTTACGCATATGAAAGATCTGGCCGTCGGGCCGTGTGGTCCAGCGCAGTCCGACGGCGGGGAAAACGCAATGTTCACCCCGCCTACGATGCCGCTGGCAACTGTTACCACCCTAAGGACACGGGATTTCCCCGCGGTGTCCGCTTTGTTTCGGGCAGGTTACAGAATGCGCTGACGTGTTAAAGCTAGCCGCTGTCCACAGTGTGGCCTATCCGGGTCCGCTGTATGACCACGGAAAGTCCACATTGTGAACATCCGTGGAGGCCTGCCGGAGCCGATAGGCTTGGAGGGTGGTTGATCGCAAAGACATAGGCTCCTGGCTCAGCGGACCGGACACCTCCGGCATCTCCAAGTACCCGGGAGAGCGCCTCGGCCTGCCCGAGTCCGGCCCCGGCTCCATCGCGCGGGCCGGACGGCGGATCCTCGCCATTTGCATCGACTGGGGGATCGCCCTGCTGATCAGCAACTTCGCCTTTGGCGGGAACTCCTGGGCAACCCTGGCCGTGTTCGCCGTGGAGCAGGCGCTGCTGGTGGGCACGCTGGGTTACAGCATCGGCCACCGCATCATGGGCATCCATGTCCTTCGGCTCGGCGGCGGCCCCGCGGGCCCGCTTCCGGCCCTGGTCCGCAGTGTGCTGCTGTGCCTCGTGATCCCCGCGGTCATCTTCGACCCGGATCACCGTGGTCTGCACGACAAGGCCATGAACACGATTCTCGTCCGGATGTAGCGCACCGAACGCCCAGCGCTTAGCCAGAGATGGCCGGCATCCCGCCCCGCATGGCGGCCATCCGTGGCTAATCGCCGAGCGGCCGGAGGCCAGCCCGGGAGGGCTGACCGGCGCAGCGAAGAAACGCACCGGATCGCCAAGCGCGCCGTTGGGACTTAGACCCGCGCCGGCTCCTGGGCACGGGCCAGGTCGTCCTCGCCGTCGCGGACGGAGAGGTAGCCGCGGCGGCCGGCCCAGCGCTCGAACCAAACGGTGGTGAACGGCAGGACCGCGGAGAATCCGGCAAAGAGCGCCACCAGGAACGGCCACCGCTGCAGCCGCCACAGCGCCAGGGCCGAGATTCCGTAGCCGATGAAGAACGCCCCGTGCACCGGGCCGGCGAGCTCCACGCCCAGTTCGGTGGTGCGGAGCACCCATTTGAGGAACATCCCCACCAGCAGCGCCGCCCAGCTGAAGGCTTCGGCGATGGCCAGCACGCGGAAAATCCTGACGACGGCGGACTTCGAGGGACGTTTCATGGAGCTCTCCGGATTCGGTTGGGGTGGCGGCATAAGCGGCGGCCGGAACGACGGCGGCTGCGCTGCCGGCCGGCGGTGCGGCACCGGCGTCGGACACGTGGGATGAGGGGGCCAAAGCGGAACGCCCCGGTCCCTGGCATGATGCCGGTAACCGGGGCGTTCGTTCGCTTAAGGCGCGGGCGCCCTTAGCGGCCGCGGGCCGACTTGCGGTCCGGGCGGGCCTTGTACGGGTCGATGCCCTTCGGGATCGGCAGGCGGTTGCCAAGTGAGGAGATGCGCTTGGAGACAGTGCTGACCTCGGTCTTGGTCAGTTCGTTTTTCATCTTGCCCATCTTCTTGGCGACCTGGCTGATCGGGGTCTGGCCCTCGCCCCGGCCGCTCTCGATCACGTGGATGGTGACGTTGGGCAGGATGCGTGCGAGGCGCTTGCGTTCGCCGTCGAGCAGGGGCTTGACGCGGTGGCTGGGACCTTCGCTGACCAGCACGACGCCGGGCCGGCCGATGGCGCGGAACACGGCGTCCTGGGTGCGCGGGTTCACGGCGACCGGCTGCTCCTCGGTGATCCAGCCGCGGCGGAGGGTGCCCAGGGCGGCGCCCGAGGCGCCCGGCTGGTTCTCAATTTGGGCGAAGGCCGCACGTTCGGCGCGGCGGGAGAGGATCAGCGTGGCCGCGAGGATACCCAGCGGAATGCCGATGATCAGCCCAGTGATCCAGTTCTCCAGCAGGAATCCCACCAGGAAGCTGACAGCCACGACGCCGAGGAAGGCCAGCAGCATCAGCCACGGGACCATCGGATCGTGGCGGCGCGTCATCTGGAAGACTTCGCGGATCTGCTTCAGCCGGCTCGGCTTCTTGACCTTGGCTTCCTTGGGCTTGCGGGAAAAAAGGCCACGCTTCGGCGCATCGGCTGAAGAAGTGGACGTGCTGGAGTCAGGGGAATTCGCCATAGTGCCTTAATTCTACGTGATCCACGGCTCAGGGCCGGACACCGGATTGCTCCGGCGCCGGCCCTGGGCGGCATGGGTGTGCGGGGTTGTTCAGGAGTGCGCCGCGAGGAGTGAGCTGGCTTCCTGGCGGGTGCTGCCTGAGCTTTCGATGTGCGCGAGTTCGGCCGGGATTTCCCAGCCCTTTTTGCGCATGGCGGTGGCCCAGAGCCGGCCGGCGCGGTAGGAGGAGCGCACCAGGGGCCCGGACATGACGCCGAGGAAGCCGATCTCGTCGGCCTCGTTTTGCAGGTCGACGAATTCCTGCGGCTTGACCCAGCGGTCCACCGGGAGGTGGCGTTCACTCGGGCGCAGGTACTGGGTGATGGTGATCAGGTCGCAGCCGGCCTCGTGCAGGTCGCGCAGCGCTTCGGAGATTTCCTCGCGGGTCTCGCCCATGCCCAGGATCAGGTTGGATTTGGTGACCATGCCGAGGTTGCGGCCCTGGGTGATGACGTCGAGGGAGCGTTCGTAGCGGAACGCGGGGCGGATGCGCTTGAAGATCCGCGGCACGGTTTCGACGTTGTGCGCGAAGACTTCGGGTTTGGAGTCGCAGATCGCCGCGATGTGTTCGGGTTTGCCGGAGAAGTCCGGGATCAGCAGCTCGACGCCGGTGCCGGGGTTCAGTTCGTGGATCTTGCGGACGGTTTCGGCGTAGAGCCAGACGCCCTCGTCGGCGAGGTCGTCGCGGGCCACGCCGGTGACGGTGGCGTAGCGCAGCTGCATGGCCTGGACCGAGCGGGCCACCTTGGTGGGTTCGAACATGTCCACGGGGGAGGGTTTGCCGGTGTCGATCTGGCAGAAGTCGCAGCGCCGGGTGCATTCGGAGCCGCCGATCAGGAAGGTCGCTTCCTTGTCTTCCCAGCATTCGAAGATGTTGGGGCAGCCGGCCTCCTCGCACACGGTGTGCAGGCCTTCCTTCTTGACCAGGTTCTTGAGCTGGACGAACTCCGGGCCCATCTGGACCTTGGCCTTAATCCATTCGGGCTTCCGCTCCACCGGGGTGGCCGCATTGCGCTGCTCGATGCGCAGCATCTTCCGGCCTTCTGGTGCCAGTGTCACAGTAGGGCTCCTTCATGGGTTGCAACTAGGGCTTCTTCATTGTTGCGCAGTTCCTCGGTGATCCGCGACACGAGGTCAGCGGGCGTGACGTCCCGGCCGGTCTCCTGCGCGATCGTGGTGACGCCGGCGTCGGTGATGCCGCAGGCGATGATCTGGGCGTAGGGCGCCAGGTCGTTGTTGCAGTTGATCGCGAAGCCGTGCATGGTCACGCCCTCGTGGACGCGGATACCGATGGCGGCGATCTTCCGCGCCGGGCCCTTCTCGTCCTGGTCGATCCAGACGCCCGCTCGGCCCTTGATCCGGACGGCGTCGATGCCGTAGTCGGCCAGGACGGCGATGATGACGGCTTCGAGGCGCTCGACGTAGTCCCGGATGCCAGCCGGGTTCTTCAGCTTGATGATGGGATAGCCCACCAACTGGCCCGGACCGTGCCAGGTCAGCTTGCCGCCGCGGTCCACCGGCACCACGGGGGTCCCGTCGAAGGGGCGTTCATGGTCTTCGGTGCGCTTGCCGGCGGTGTAGACCGCGGAATGTTCGAGCAGCAGAACGGTGCTGGGGGCGGTTCCGGCGGCGACTTTCTCGTGCAGCTCGCGCTGGATGTCCCAGCCGCGGGTGTAGTCGACGAAGTCGGGAGCGAGACCCAGCTGGGAGAACTCAAGAGTCATGGCATCCAGCTTAGTCCTCGGCGCTTCTGCGGACCGATTCTGTGGCGAAGCTCTCATGCCTGTGGATAACTTCTGCAGGGACGGCGCGGATCGGCTATTCCTGAGCTATGGATGATGACACGCTGCCTTCCCTGCCTGCCGCCGGGCGGGCCCCGGAGGTTCCCGGGTACGACGTCGGCCGGCTGCTGGGGCGCGGCGGAACCGCCGCCGTCTGGCTGGCCACGGACCATGTGACGCGCCGTGACGTCGCGCTGAAGTGTTTTGCCGGTGCCGGGCCAACGGCGCCGGACGACGCCGAGGAGGCCGTGCGGCGCGAGGTACGGATCCTCTCCGTGCTCGAGCACGAACACCTCGTCAAGGCCCGCGCCGTGGTGCGGCTGCGCGACGGGAGCGGCGATGCCGCGGGTCTGGGCCTGGTGCTGGATTATGCGCCCGGCGGATCACTGGCGGCGCTGCTGGCCGCGCGCGGCAGCCTCACGCCGGGGGAAGCCGTCACGATCCTGACGCCGATCGCGCAGGCGCTGGCCTATCTGCACGGAAACGGCTTTACCCACGGCGACGTCTCACCCGGCAACGTGCTGTTCACCGCCCGGGGCAAGCCGCTGCTCTCCGACCTCGGTGTGGCCCGGATGCTGGCGGACCCGGGGGCACCGTCCCGCCCCGGCACGGACGGGTTCCGCGACCCAGCGCCGGTTGATGCCGTCCGGGCCGGGCTTCAGCCGGAGGGTGACGTTTATTCCGTGGCGGCCCTGGGCTGGTTCTGCCTGACCGGCAGGGCGCCGGAGCCGGAGACGCAGCGGCCGCCGCTGCCGCTGCTGGTTCCGGGGGTTCCGGCCGGGCTCGCAGAGGCCCTCGAGGCGGGACTGCGCTCCGACCGGCGCCAGCGGCCGTCCGCGGCAGAACTCGCGGCCGCCGTCTTCCGCAGCGCGCCCGCAGCGCCCGTGGACCTCTCGGCGTCGGTGCACCCGACCGTGCTGCCTCAGCTGCTGACCCGGCGCTCCATGCCCGTGAGTGCGAGGGCGCGCCGGACGGCACGGCTCCGGGCCTGGCTCCGGGCCTGGCAGGGCCGGTCGCGGGGAGGGCGCGGCCGGGGACGGCGTCCGACGGCTGACTCGCGGCTTCGCCCCGCACTCGCTGTATCGACGCAGCGAGCCGGGACCGATGCCGCTAGCGGAGGGGCAGACCGCGCACGGCATGCAGGATCGCTTGGCCGGGTGCAGCGTCTGCGCCGGGCAGGCGTCCGCCGGGCAGGCGTCCGGCGGACTGCGGCGGCATTCGTGCTGGCAGCCCTCGTCACGGCCGGCGGCATTGTCGGGGCGCCGCTGCTTGCCGGGCCGGCGCCCGGACCATCCGTGGACCCTGCACCTGCCTCCGGACAAGGCGCGCAAGCCAGCCCGGACGCGGCCGGGGCACCCCGGGACGTTCCCGCGGAATTCCAGGAGCTGCTCGCGGCACCACGGCCGGAGGACGCCGTCCGGGGCCTCGCCGGCCTGCGTTCCTATGCCCTCGCAACGGGAAGCCTCGGCTTGCTGGAGAGCGTCAACGTCCCGGCGTCGCCGGCTGCCGCCGCGGACGCCGCGCTGGGTGCAAGGCTGGCGGAATCGGGCCATCTGCTGGAGGGGTTCGAGGCCCGGCTCTCGCTGGTCGAGAGCCAGCCGGAAAGCACCCCCGCGCGGGCCGTAGTGGCCCTCAGCGTGGCCTCGCCGCCGTACCGCGAGCTCGACGCCGGCGGCTCGGTCGTGGCCGAAGCGGCCGCCGCGGGGGAACGCCGGCTCCGCCTGGTCCTGGTGCCGGTGGACGGCAGGTGGCGGATCCAGGAGATCCTCCCCGGCGCCGGGGACTAGGACCGGCCCGCCACCCAGGCGGCGGCCTCGGCGAGGGAGGGGTGCTGCCAATGGAACCCGGCACCGGCCAGGGCCGGGGGCTCCATCCGCTGGCTGGCCAGCAGCAGCTCGTTGGCCAGCTGGCCCAGCACGAGGCGCAGGACCGGCGCGGGCACCCGCAGCAGGGCCGGCCGGTGGAGCGCCCCGGCCAGCGCCGTGATCAACGAGTTCACGTCCGCGCTTTCCGGCGCGCAGATGTTGACCGGCCCGGCCAGGGGCGCGGAGAGCAGGAATTCGAAGGCACCCGCCACATCCGGAAGCGTGATCCACGGCCAGTACTGGCGGCCGTTGCCGAGGGGGCCGCCCACGCCCAGGCGCAGCAGGGGCAGCAACCGGCCCAGCGCCCCTCCGCTGCGGCTCAGGACGACGCCGGTGCGGGCGGTGACCACCCGGACCCCGGCCGGCGCCTCGTGCGCGGCGGCCTCCCAGTCAACGCAGATCCGGGCCAGGATGCCGTTCCCTGCGGGAGCGTTCTCCCGGAGCACCGCGGACCCGGCGTTGCCGTAATAGCCGGAGGCGGACTGGCTCAGGAAGACCGCGGGCGGGGTGTCCATCCGGCCCATCGCCGCCGTCAGGGTCCGAGTCGCGCCGAGCCGCGAGGTGCCCAGTTCGTTGATCCGGCGCCGCGTCCAGGGCCGGTCGCCGATGCCGGCGCCGGAGAGGTTGATGACGGCGTCGGCGCCCTTGAGGGCAACGTCGTCGATCCGTCCGGCGGCGGGGTCCCATTGGAACTCGGCGGCCGAGGCGGCCGGCCGCCGGACGAGGCTGACGACGTCGTGCCCGCTGCCGCGCAGCGTGCCGGAAAGGGCGGTTCCGATCAGCCCGGAGGCGCCGGCAACAAGGATTCGCATGATCCATCTCACCATGCCCGGCACGGCAGGGGAACCTCCCCGGAGGCCGCGTCCGTTTTGACTATGATCGAACGATGACCAATTCGAGCTACCTCCGTTTTCCGCATCTGCACGGCGATCTGGTCACCTTCGTGGCCGAGGACGACGTCTGGATTGCGCCTCTTGACGGTGGCCGCGCCTGGCGGGTTTCCTCGCTGCAGCTGCCCGCCCGCAACCCCCGCTTCAGCCCCGACGGGCAGCGCCTGGTGTGGACGGTCGTCCAGGGCACCGCCCCGGAGGTCGTGACCGCGGACGTCGACGGCGGCGGATACCGGCAGCTTAGCTACTTCGGCCACAGCTCCACCCGGGTCAAGGGGTTTACCCCCGACGGCGACGTGGTGGTCACCAGTGCCTTCCGGCAGGCAGACAGCCGCCTGACCCACGCTTACAGCCTGCCGGTGGACGGCGGCTGGGCCGAGGAACTGCCGTTCGGGCCCGTCGAATCGGTGGCCTTCGGCACCGTGGTCGGGGACGAACGGCCCGTGGTCCTGGCCAGTGTGCTTTCCCGCGAACCGGCCTGGTGGAAGCGCTACCGCGGCGGCACGGCCGGCAAGCTCTGGATCGACGCGGACGGGAACGGCGAGTTCGAACGGTTCGTCCCGGAACTCGACGGCAACCTGACCGACCCCATGTGGGTTCGCGGCCGGATCGCCTTCCTTTCCGACCACGAGGGCTACGGCAACCTGTACTCGGTGCTGCCCAACGGCACGGACCTGCGCCGCCACACGGATCACGAGGACTTCTACGTCCGGCATGCCGCCACGGACGGTGAACGGGTGGTCTTCGAATCCGCCGGTGAACTCTGGCTGCTGGCCGGCCCCGACGCGGACGCGGTCAAGCTCGACATCACCCTGGGCTCGGCCTCGCAGGCCCGGCGCTCCACCGCGCTGAAGCCCTCCCGCCACCTGGGCGACGTCATCCCGGACCACACCGGCGACGCCAGCGCGGTGGAAGCCCACGGCACCCTGCACTGGCTGCGGCACAAGGACGGCCCCTCGCGCATTGTGGAGGCCACCGCCGGCGTCCGCGCACGCCTGCCCCGCCCGTTCGGCGCCGGCCGGATCGCCTACGTCGCGGACCACGGGGGAGCCGAAGCCCTCTACCTGAAGGCCATCGCGGCCCCCGTGCACGGCGGCCCGGCAACCGCCCCGGCGGCTGCCGCCAGGGCCGGGCACGACGGGGACAGCGGCACGCCGCTGCCCCGTCCCGTCTCCGCCGCAGCCCTGACCCGGCCGGACGCGGCCGCCACCGCCACGGACTCTGACGGCCACGCCCACAACGGTGACGCCGCCGACGGCGCCGCCACGGACGCGACGGTCCACGACGGCGGGTCCCGGGACGGCGCAGCGCATGCCGCCGCGCAGCTCACCCGGATCGACTTCCCGAAGCCGAGCCGCGCCAGCGCCCTGGAGGCCAGCCCGGACGGCAACTGGGTCGCCGTCGGCACCTCCTTCGGCGACGTCTACCTCGCGGACACCCGCACCGGCGCCCTTTCTGTGCTGAGCAGCATCGGCGAGGGCAGCATCGACGGCTTCAGCTGGTCGCCGGACTCGGCGTGGCTGGGCTGGGCCGAGCCGGTCACCTCCTTCGGTTCCCGCACCCGGCTCCGGCTTGCCGGGATCGCGGCCGGAACAGGCCCGGCTGAAACGGGCACGGGGGAGACTCCCGCCCGGCCCGTGATCATCGACGTCACCGACGGCCGGTTCCGGGACGAGTCGCCCGCCTTCACCCCCGACGGCAAGTTCCTTGCCTTCCTTTCCAACCGCAGTTTCGACCCGGTCTACGACGGACACTCTTTCGACCTGTCCTTCCCGAGCCCGATCAAGCCCTACCTCGTCGCCCTGGCCGCCGACACCCCGTCCCCGTTCGGGCCGAGCATTGCCCTCCCCGGCGATGGCGCAGACTCCGCCGGCGCCGCCGAGACGGCCGGCACC
Organism: Arthrobacter sp. UKPF54-2; assembly: GCF_007858535.1. NCBI lineage: Bacteria > Bacillati > Actinomycetota > Actinomycetes > Micrococcales > Micrococcaceae > Arthrobacter > Arthrobacter sp. UKPF54-2. Next base: position 3,263,224 of record NZ_CP040174.1, on the reverse strand, counting down.
GAGGATGCGGTGTCGGTCAGGGTCGACGCCGAGGGGCTGGCGCACCGCGTGATCAACGTCCCGGTCCCGCAGGGCAACTACTCCGACCTCTCCGCCACCGCCGGTGCGCTGCTCTGGCTCGACCACGAGCTGGCTGGCGTGACGGGGGAGGGCCGGGCCACGCTGGAGGACAAGAACGCGGCCCCGAGCCTGGTCCGCTTCGACCTGGCCAAGCGCCGCACCTCCACGATCGTCGAGGCCCTGGACAGCTACCGGCTCACCGGCGACGGCGAAAAGGTTGTCCTCGTCCAGGACAAGCAGATCCGCGTCTCACCGGCCGCAGCCAAGGCTGATGAGGACTCCGGGCAGCTGGTTAAGGTCGATCTGAACCGCATCCGGGTCCGACTGGATCCGGTCAGCGTCTGGGGGCAGGCCTTCGACGAGGCCTGGCGCCTGCAGCGCGATTTCTTCTGGACCGAGGACATGGCCGGCCAGGATTGGGACTCCGTGCATGCCCGCTACCGGCCGATCGTGGAACGCCTCGGCTCGCACGATGACCTCGTGGACCTGCTCTGGGAGCTCCACGGCGAGCTGGGCACCTCACACGCTTACGTCCGTCCGGCACTGGTGACGGAGAACGGCAGCAACGGCCAGGGCCGCCTCGGTGCGGACCTCGCCTTCAACGGCGAGGGCTGGGAAATCACCCGCATCCTGGCCGGTGAATCCTCGGACCCGCTCGCGACCTCGCCGCTGACCCGGCCCGGGGCGGACGCCCGGGTCGGCGATGTCCTGCTGGCCATCGACGGCGTCGAACTCTCCGAGGCTCTCACCCCGGCCGTTCAGCTGGCCGGAGCCGCCGGCCGCGCCGTCGAACTGACCCTGCGCAACGGCGTCGGACACGGTGACCAGGCAGGGAAGCAGCGCCGTGTCGCCGTCGTGCCGGTGAAGGACGAGGAACGGCTGCGCTACCAGGAATGGGTCGCATCCAACCGCCGCACGGTGCGGGAGGCCTCGCACGGGACCTTTGGGTACCTGCACATCCCGGACATGATGGCCAATGGCTGGGCCCAGTTGCACCGCGACCTGGACACCGAAACCTCGCTCGACGGCCTGATTGTGGACGTCCGCCGCAACCGCGGCGGCCACACCTCGCAGCTCGTGGCCGAGCTGATCGGCCGCAAGGTCACCGGCTGGAGCATGCCGCGCGGCGAGCGGCCGCGTACGTACCCGCACCATGCCCCGCGCGGGCCGGTCATCATCCTCACCGACGAATTTGCCGGCTCCGACGGCGACATCATCACCCAGGTGTCCAAACTCCGCGGGATCGGGCCGGTCATCGGCACCCGGACCTGGGGCGGCGTCGTCGGCATCGACAACCGCTTCGCCCTCGCGGACGGCACCGGAGTCACCCAGCCCCGCTACGCCACCTGGTTCACCGGCGGTGTGGGCTGGGGCGTCGAAAACCATGGTGTGGCCCCCGACATCGAGGTCGCCTTCCCGCCGCACGCCTACGCCGCCGGCGCGGACCCGCAGCTGGAATACGGCATCGGCGCCCTCAAGGAAATGATCCAGGAGCTTCCCACCGACCGCCCGCCGCTCCGCGAGGGCTACCGCACGGTGCGTCCGGCCCCGTTGCCGGCCCGCCGGCAGGGAAACTAGCGCACATCACGAAGGCCCCCGCCCCGGGAAATCCGGTGCGGGGGCCTTCGGCGTCCCTGGGGGGGCTGGCTGCTAAGCGGACAGCGTGGCGTCCAAGGTGATCTTGATGCCGGTCAGGGCCGCGGAAACCGGGCAGCCGGTCTTGGCTTCCTCAGCGATGCGCTGGAAATCCTCTTCGGAGATGCCGGGCACGCGGGCGTTCAGCGTGAGGTGGCTGCCGGTGATGCCGGTGCCGGGCTCGAACGTGACGTCGGCCTTGGTGTTGACTTCCTCCGGGGTGTGGCCGGCCTGGGCCAGCGCGTGGCTGAAGGCCATCGAGAAACAGGCCGAGTGCGCCGCGGCGATCAGTTCCTCCGGGCTGGTCTTGCCCTCGGCCGCTTCGGCGCGTGCCTTCCAGGTCACGTCGAAGTTGCCGAGCCCGGAGCTGTCCAGGGTGGTGTTGCCCGCCCCCGACATCAAGTCGCCGTTCCATACAGTGTGTGCGGTGCGTGTTGTTGCCATGTCCACTCCTCAGCGTCGTTGAATCAGCGATCCGGCCAGGTAGGCGGGATCCTGCCGTTCCCCATCCTAGGGAGTCTGGCCCGCGGCCGCACCCGGTGTCCGCTCTCAGAGGACCGCCTCGCCATATTCCGGTCGGGACAGGCTTAACGACGACGGCGACGCACCCGCGCGGGGTGCGTCGCCGTCGCTGTGGCGGGCGGAACTACTGCCAGAGGGTGGCGATGGCCACGTTGAGCAGGGCAAGGCCGCCGACGCTGTGCGCGAGGCCCTTGCTGACGGGTTCGTCCTTCTTGTACTTGCGGCTGCCGATGAACGCGAGGACCACCACGGCGAGGGCGATCGAGAACTTGATGCCCAGCTTGAAGTAGTTCGCCTCCATGTTCAGGGCCGGGATGAGGCCCATCATTACAATGCCGGTGATGATCTGCAGGGCGGCGCCGTCGAACTGGCGGGGGTGCACGGTGGGTTTCTTCATCTGGGCAATCCAGATACCGACAATCATGGCGGCGCCGATGATGTGCAGGAAGACCATGATGTTATAGACGATGTTCATGGGACCTAGCTTAGCGACAAAGTGTCCGCAAATTGCTAAGGGCACCTTCCCTGACGGGAAGGTGCCCTTCGCTCACCTCGCGGTGGGCCGCAGCCTAGAGGCCGAGGTCGGCTTCGAAGGCGCCTTCCTCAAGGCGTGCCTTCAGCGTCTGCAGGAAGCGTCCTGCGTCGGCGCCGTCCACCAAGCGGTGGTCGTACGTCAGGGAGAGGTACATCATCGAACGGATCGCGATCGAGTCGTCGCCGTTCTCGTCGGAGACCACGACGGCGCGCTTGACGATCGCGCCGGTGCCGAGGATGGCGACCTGCGGCTGGTTGATGATCGGGGTGTCGAAGAGGGCGCCCACGGAACCGATGTTGGTGATGCTGAAGGTGCCGCCGGAGAGCTCGTCCGGGCCGATCTTGCCGTTGCGGGTGCGGTCGGCGACGTCGGCGATCTTGCCGGCCAGGCCGGCCAGGTTCAGGTTGCCGGCGTCGGCGATGACCGGAACCAGCAGGCCCTTGTCGGTGTCTACGGCAATCGCCAGGTGCTCGGCGTTGTGGTAGGTGATCTCCTGCTTGTCCTCGTCGTAGGAGGCGTTGACCTTCGGGTGCTGCTTCAGGGCTTCGGCGACGGCCTTGGCGATGAAGGGCAGGAAAGTCAGCTTGGAGCCGTTCTGCGCTTGGAAGGAGTTCTTGGCCTTGGCGCGCAGCTTGGCGACCTTGGTCATGTCCACCTCGTGGACCTGGGTCAGCTGGGTGGAGATGTCCAGCGACTCGCGCATGCGGCGGGCAATGACCTGGCGGATGCGCGGGGCCTTCTGCACGGTGCCGCGCAGCGAGGACAGTTCAGCCGACGCCGCGGCCGGGGCAGCGGACGGGGCGGAGGCAGCAGCCGGGGCGGGGGCTGCCTTGGCTTCGGCTGCGGCCAGCACGTCCTGCTTGCGGATGCGGCCGCCGACGCCGGTGCCGGTCAGCGAGGAGATGTCCACACCCTGCTGGTTGGCGAGCTTGCGGACCAGGGGAGTGACGTAGCCGGACTCAGCCGCGCCTGCGGGAGCGGCCGGGGCTGCTTCCTGCTTGGGAGCCTCCTGCTTGGGTGCTTCGGCCGGAGCCGGGGCTTCCTGCTTTGGGGCTTCCTGCTTGGGAGCCTCCTGCTTGGGTGCCTCGGCCGGAGCCGGGGCTTCCTGCTTCGGAGCTTCCTGCTTGGGAGCCTCGGGTGCCGGTGCGGGTGCCGGGGCGGCGGCGCCGGAGCCGATCACGGCGAGGACGGAACCGACCTCGGCCGTCTCGTCTTCGGCGACGCGGATTTCCTGCAGGGTGCCGGCGACCGGCGAGGGGATTTCGGTGTCGACCTTGTCGGTGGAGACTTCCAGCAGCGGCTCGTCCACCTCGACGGTGTCGCCGATGCTCTTCAGCCAGCGTGTGACGGTGCCTTCGGTGACGCTCTCGCCCAGGGCGGGAAGGGTCACTTCGTGGCCCTCGCCGGCGGGGGCGGCGGCCGGGGTCTCGGCAGCTGCCGGGGTCTCGTCTTCGGGGGCGGGAGCCTCCGTGCCGGCGGGGGTCTCGGCCGGAGCTTCGGCAGCGGGGGCTTCCTCGGCGGCCGGGGCAGCTGATTCGGCAGAGCCGGAGCCGGAGCCGTCGCCGATGCGCACCAGCGGTGCGCCGACCTCGGCGGTCTCGTCTTCGGCGACGAGGATTTCCTCGATCACGCCGGCGATCGGAGAGGGGATCTCGGTGTCTACTTTGTCGGTGGAAACTTCGAGCAGGGGCTCGTCCACCTCTACCCGGTCACCGACCTGCTTGAGCCAGCGGGTGACGGTTCCTTCGGTGACGCTCTCACCGAGGGCGGGCAAGTTAACGGATTCAGACATGTCGTCCCCGTTCTCCTTATTGATCTTTGGTGCGGATGGTTGCTGCCTGGTTCGAGCTTAGTGCACCCGGCTTTTCCGGCCGGATGCACTAAGCACGGTGATCTTGCGGTGGTGCGGGCTGTTAGCCGTGCAGGGGCTTCCCGGCCAGGGCGAGGTGGGCTTCGCCGAGCGACTCGTTCTGGGTCGGGTGGGCGTGCACCAGCTGGGCCACGTCCTCCGGGTAGGCTTCCCAGTTCACGATCAGCTGGGCCTCGCCGATCTGCTCGCCCATGCGGGCGCCGATCATGTGGACGCCGACGACGGGGCCGTCCTTCTGGCGGACCAGCTTCACGATGCCGGACGTGCCCAGGATGGAGCTCTTGCCGTTGCCGGCGAGGTTGTATTCCTGGGTCTCGATCTGGTCGTCGCCGAACTTGGCCTTGGCAGCCTTCTCGGTGTAGCCCACGGTGGCGATCTCCGGCTCGGAGTAGGTGACCTTGGGGATGTTGACGTCCTCCACGACCACGGGCTTGAGGCCGGCGATTTCCTCGGCCACGAAGATACCCTGCTGGTAGCCGCGGTGGGCGAGCTGGACGCCCGGGACGATGTCGCCCACGGCGTAGATGTTGCCGACGCCGGTGTGCAGGCGCTCGTTGGTGATGACAAAGCCGCGGTCGATCGTCAGCCCGGCCTCTTCGTAGCCGAGGTTGGCCGTGACGGGGCCGCGGCCGACGGCGACCAGCATAAGGTCGGCTTCGAAGGTCTTGCCGTCGACGAGGGTGACCTTGACGCCGTCGTCGTTCTGCTCGACGCCCTGAAAGAAGACGCCGGTGGAGAACTTGATGCCGCGCTTCTTGAAGGCGCGCTCGAAGTTCTTGACGATCGTCGCGTCCTCGTTTGGGACGAGGGACGGCAGGCCTTCAACGATGGTGACGTCGACGCCGAAGGACTTCCAGACTGAGGCGAACTCGACGCCGATCACGCCGCCGCCGAGGATGATGGCGCTCTTCGGGATGAAGTCCATGGTGAGGGCTTCGTCGGAGGTGATGACCTTGCCGCCGATTTCGAGGCCGGGCAGGGTGCGGGAGTAGGAGCCGGTCGCGAGGACAATGTTCTTGCCCTTGTACGCGGTGCCGTTCACGACGACGGTGTCGGTGCCCTGGAGCTTGCCCTCGCCCTCAATGACGGTGATGCCCTTTTTGCCCTTGATGAGTCCCTGGAGGCCCTTGAACTTGCCGGCAATGATGCCGTCCTTGTACGCGTTGACGGCGTTGATGTCGATGCTGTCCAGGGTCACGTTGACGCCGTACTTGGCGGAATCACGGGCGTGGTCGGCCAGTTCGGCGGAGTGCAGCAGGGCCTTGGTGGGGATGCAGCCGTTGTGCAGGCAGGTGCCGCCGAGCTTTCCCTTTTCGATGAGGCCGACCGTAAGGCCGAGCTGGACGGCGCGGAGCGCAGTTGCGTAGCCGCCGCTGCCGCCACCGAGTACCAGGATGTCGAATTCTTGCGCAGTTGCCTGATCGGCCACTAAAACGCTCCCTCGCGTGAACGATGACACGAGAACACGCATCATCTGGTCTTGGAACTTCTCTGCCGCGATTATGCCAGCAGGCCGGTTCCCTTTCGTTTGGAATTACTTCTGTGAAGCTCATTGCTGTGAAACTACGGTTCACCTTAGCGAACCACTAATACATGCTCCACCTTGCCGTGGCGTTTGTGGAGCGCTTGTGTCCAGTGTCACGCGGCCTTGTGGCCGGGGTATCAGCCCCGGCCACAAGGCCGCGGTTCCGGCTAGACGGCCGTGGAGAGAAGGTCCTCGACATAGGCCACCAGGGTGCGCACCGTGCAGCCGGTTCCCTGCTTGTGGTTGTAGCCGTACGGGCTGCCGTTGTTGAAGGACGGTCCGGCGATGTCGATGTGGGCCCACGGGATCTGCTCGCCGTCCTTGCCCTTGCCGACGAATTCGCGCAGGAATACGGCAGCGGTCATCATGCCGCCGTGCCGTTCGCCGATGTTGGCGATGTCGGCGACCTGCGAGTCCAGGCTGGGACGCAGTTCCTCGGGCAGCGGCATCGGCCAGACCAGCTCGCCGGCGCGGTCCGCGGCGGCCTTGATCGCGCCGGTGACCGAATCGGAGCCCATCACGCCGGCGGTGCGGTCGCCGAGGGCGATCAGCTGCGCGCCGGTGAGGGTGGCGACGTCGATGATCGCGTCCGGGTACTCCTGGCTCGCGGCGACGATGCCGTCGGCCATCACCAGGCGGCCCTCGGCGTCGGTGTTCAGCACCTCGACGGTCTTGCCGCCGAAGATGGTCATGACGTCGGCAGGACGCTGGGCCGCGCCGGAGGGCATGTTCTCCGCGATGCACAGCCACGCGGTGGCCTTGACCGGCAGGCCCAGTTCGGCGAGGGCCAGGACGGTGTTGAGGACGACGGCGGCGCCGGCCATGTCCGACTTCATGTCGCCCATGCCCAGGTGCGGCTTCAGCGAGATTCCGCCGGTGTCGAAGGTGATGCCCTTGCCCACAAGCGCGATCTTGGCGGTGGCTTTGGCCGGGGCGTACTCGACCTTGACCAGGCGCGGCTGGCGGGTGGAGCCCTTGCCGACGCCGAGGATGCCGCCGAAGCCGTCCTTCTCCAGGCGCTTCTCGTCCCAGACGGTCACCTTGACGGGCAGGCCCTTGGCCAGGTCCTTGGCGGCGTCGGCGAACGACTCGGGGTACAGGTGGCTCGGCGGCTGGTTGACCAGCGTGCGGGTGGCGTTGACGGCCTTGCCGATCAGGGAGGCGCGCTCGAGCACGGGCGCCAGTGCCTTGTCCGCGGCGAAGTCGGTGAGGATGCGGACATTCTTGACCGGGTCCTTGATGCCGTCCTTGGCGGTGCGGTACTCGGTGAAGGAGTAGGCGCCCATCGCGGCGCCTTCGGCGACGGCCGCGACGGCGGCCAGGCTCGGCGTCGGCAGTGCGAGGGTGACGGTGGCGACGCCGGCGAGTTGGCGCACGGCGGAGCCGGCCGCCCGGCGCAGTGCTTCCTCGGAGAGCGGGGCGCCGGCGGCGACCTTGCCGACGCCGGCGAGGACCAGCACGGTCGCGCCGGCCTCGGGCAGGCCGGGGAGGCGGTGCGCTTGGTCGGCGGCACCGGTGAGGCCAAGAACGGCCAGGGACTCGGCCAGCGCCTCGGCAGCCTTGGCCGAGAGCGGGTTCTCCAGCAGCACGGGGCCGTCGGTGCCCTGTCCCACGCCGACGACGAGGGCGTCGGACGGCGACTTCTTCAAGTCTCCGGCGATGGCACTCAGTTTGACTTCGGTATTCTTGACCACGAGGACAGTCCTCAATTCTCTGTGATATTTCGGCAGGAACTGCATGTTCGGCGCCCTGCCACGGGTACCTGAGCCACCGTCGGCATTGCACGCGATCCGGTGTCTGCAAGGCCATCTATAAGGCCAGCTCCGATCGTAGTCTCTCCCCGGCGCCGAAGTTCAATTTAATGAGAGCTGGCCCACAGTCGCGGCAGGAATTACCCCGGCAGGCAGGGCGTTGTAGCTGGTATCGGCACGGCCCGTGGGCCGCCGCGCCCTCCGGCTCCGCCGCCCCACCACCTGCTACTGCGAAAGGAACATGCCGTGATGGAACGGATTTCAGGCTCCCTGCTGGACCCCCAGACTCTGTACGTCCGTGATGACGCGCTGTTCCGCAGTCCCGAGCTGCGCGGGCTCAACCTGCTGATGGGCTTCACCGGCTTCGCCGACGCCGGCCACGTCGTCAAGCAGATCACCGCGGAACTGCTGGACACCCTGGAGTCCGAGCTCATAGCCGAGTTCGACGCCGACCAGCTGATCGACTACCGCTCCCGGCGGCCGCAGGTCAGCTTCGTCGAGGACCACCTGCAGGACTACCAGGCCCCGCGCCTGGCCCTGTACCGGATGCAGGACGGGCTGGGCAAGCCGTTCCTGCTGCTGGCCGGGTTCGAACCGGACCTGCAGTGGGAGCGCTTCGCCCGCGCCGTGGTCGGCATCGTGGAGGAACTTGACGTCAATCTGGCGGCCTGGATCCACTCCATCCCGATGCCGGTGCCGCACACCCGCCCGGTCGGGGTCACCGTGCACGGCAACAGGCCGGAACTGATCGAGGGGATCTCGGTCTGGAAGCCCACCGTCGAGGTGCCGGCCGCCGTCGGCCACATCCTGGAGCTGCGCCTGGTCGAGGCGGGCCGGAACATCGCCGGCTACGTCATCCACGTGCCGCATTACCTGGCCGAGGCCGAATACCCGACGGCCGCCGTCGCCGGGCTGGAATACCTGGGCGCGGCGACCTCGCTGATGCTTCCCACTGACCGGCTCCGCGAAGCCGGCCGGGAAGTCGGCCGGCAGATCGCCGAACAGATCGACGCCTCCGAGGAGGTCCAGCAGGTCGTCTCCCGCCTGGAAACCCGGTACGACGAGAAGGCCGAGGGGACGGTGCGCCGCTCGCTGCTCGCCGACGAGAACGACCAGCTCCCCAACGCCGACGCGCTCGGCGCCGCCGTCGAGGCCTATCTGGCCCGTAAAGAGCCCGGCGAATAAATACTATTTAGGACGGGCCGGGGCATAATGGGGGAGTGACCTCCCCCCGCGCCTGGCTGATCTGGATCGTCGGGGTCTTCGCGTACCTGGTGGCGGTCAGTCAGCGCACCTCCTTCGGCGTCGTGGGCCTCGAGGCCACTGCCCGGTTCCACGCCAGCGCCGCCGAAATCTCCTTTTTCACCGTGCTGCAGCTGCTGGTCTACGCTGCCCTGCAGATTCCCGTCGGCGTGCTGGTGGACCGCTTCGGCTCGCGCGCCATGATTGCCGGCGGCGCCCTGCTGATGGGCTTCGGCCAGCTCCAGCTGGCCTTCGCCGACAGCATCCCGGGCGGTGTCCTGGGCCGGGTGCTGGTGGGCGCCGGGGACGCCATGACGTTCGTGTCCGTGATCCGGCTGATCCCGCTCTGGTTCGCCCCGTCCCGGGTGCCGCTGCTCACCCAGCTGACCGGCATGTCCGGCCAGCTGGGCCAGCTTTTCTCCGTGGTGCCGTTCGCCCTGATCCTGCACTCGGCAGGCTGGACCCCGGCGTTCCTGACCCTGGCCGGGATGTCCGGGCTCGCCGTCGTGCTCGTGGTGGTGCTGTTGCAGGACCTGCCGCCGGGCCACCCCGCGCCGGAACCCTCGCAGGGGCTGCGCGCCACCGGGGTGTCACTGTCCCGGGCGTGGCGCCAGCCCGGCACCCGGCTGGGCCTGTGGAGCCACTTCACCGTGCAGTTCAGCGGCACCGTCTTCGCGATGACCTGGGGCTACCCTTTCCTGATTTCGGCGCAGGGGCTGGACACCGGCACCGTGTCCGCCCTGATGGCGCTGTACGTCGCCGCCGCGATGGCCGCCGGGCCGCTGATGGGCAGCTTTGTGGCCCGCCACCCGCTGCGCCGCTCCACCATGGTGCTGCTGATCTCCGGCGCCACGGCCGTGGCCTGGGCCGCGGTGCTACTCCAGCCGGAGCGGTCGCCGCTGTGGCTGCTGGCCGGGCTGGTGGTGGTCCTGGCCGTCGGCGGCCCCGGCTCGATGATCGGCTTCGACTTCGCCCGGACCTTCAACCCTGCGCACCGGATCGGGACCGCCACCGGGATCGTGAACGTGGGCGGCTTCATCGCCGCCCTGCTCTCGATCTTCCTGATCGGGCTGGCGCTGGATGCGCTGCACCTGGCCGGGCTGTCGCCCGAAGGGCTTTACAGCCTCGGCGCGTTCCGGATCGCGCTCAGCGTGCAGTTCCTGCTGCTGGTGGCCGGTGCCGCGGCCATCCTGATCACGCGGCGGAAAGTGCGCCGGCAGATGGCGGCGCAGGGCGTGGTGGTGCCGCCGCTGCTGGCGGCCCTCGCCCGGCAGCGCCGGCTCGTCGCGGAGCGCCGCCGCACCCCCTGATTGGTTTTGCGGGGTTGTCCACATAGCAGGCTTCGGGGCTGACCGCCGCTTCCGGCGCGGACGAAGCTGGGCCTATGACAGCCCCCGACCATCTGAAAATCACCGGCCCCGAAGACATCCTCGGCTTCATCCCGCATTCACTCGGCTACTGGCCGGCCAACAGCCTCGTGGCCATGACCTTGCAGGGAAAGCGCCTCGGGGCGACCCTGCGGGTCGACCTCCCGGAGCCGTCCAGGTGCCGGGGCCCTGCGCTGGCCGCGTTTGCGCGGACCGTCCGCGACTACCTTGAGGCCGACGAGGAGGCGGACGGCGCGCTGCTCGCCATCTTCTCCGCGCCGGAGGGCGCTGCCGACGACGGCGCGGAGGGGGACACGGCCGACGACGGCGGACCCGACGCCGGCGGAGGCGTCCCCGACGGCGACATCGCTCCCTCCCTGGCGAGGCTCCTGGCTGAACTGGAGCGCACCCTCGGCGCGGCCGGGCTGCCGGTGCGGGATGCCTGGCTGATCGGGGCGCGGTACTGGCGCAACGCCCACTGCACCGACCCGTCCTGCTGCGCGCCGCCGGGCCGGCCGATCGAGGAAATCCGGAACAGCAGGCTCAACGCCGAGCTCGTCTTCCGTGGCAGCAGCGTGGGCGCCGCCCCGGGCCGCTCAGCCCGGGGTCGCCCGGCCGCGGGCGGGACGCCAGCGCCGGACGAGCCGGCCGCGCTGGAGGCGGAGCAGGGCTGGGCCCGGGAATTCTCCGGCCGGTGGCGGAACCGGGCGCAGTTCCATGCGGTGCTGGAGGTCTGGGAGCGCGTGCTGGAGTCCGCGAACCGCCCGGCGGGCAATACCGCCGGGAGGCAGTCCGCCGGCGTGCCGGCTGCCGCGCTTCAGGCCGGCCTTGCCGGGTACCTGCGCGCGACGCTGTGCGTGGCGCCCTGGCGGGACGCAGTCCTGGTCATGGCCGCCGCCGGGCGCGCGGCCGCGGAAGCCGGAGCCGAGAAGTTCGGCGTGTTCGACGCCGGGCCGGACGAGGCGGCCCCGCTGCCCGAGCTCGACGGCTTCCCCGTGGCTGCGCCCGCTCCCGGCCCGGCGCCGGGGGAGGCCCCCACTGCCGGGGAGACCCCGGGGTACGGCGACGTACTGCTGGGCCTGCTGCCTCCGGCTCCGGACTGGGCACGGCTGGCGGGGCTCGACCGGGTTCTCGTCTTCCTCGGCGGCTGCGGCGGCGGGGAGGCAAAAGCCGCTGCCCTCACCGGCCGGGGCTGGATTGAATGGTGCCGCGGCCGCGGGTCGTTCGCCGATGCGCTCTTCAGCGCGGCCGACGCCGAACAGCCCGGCTACCGGCTGGCCGAGTTGCTGGCCGAGCTGGGCCGCCGCGGGACCTTGTGCGGGTGGGCGCGGCGCAGGGACGCCGCGTGGCAGAAGTTCGATCCCGACGCCGCCTGACGCCTGCCGGCGCGGTGCGCCATACAACGCGGCAGGAGCGGCTTCGAGGCCCTGATCCGGAAAATCGTGAGACAATGGTTGGCGAGACCCGGTTGGGTCCGTGGATTGAGTGCGTGTAACGAACCTTGGAAACAGGGAACATTACGGCCGTTCCGGCAGTTCTACTAAGTGGCTCTGCTGGTCGTGGTTGCGCTTGATGGGAAACACGGACTTGACAGGGTCATAGTGGTGTTGCCCGTATGGTGATTCCGCAGACCGCTGCTAGAAAGGTTTTCTGTGACCCCGTCTTCCGCGAAGAAGGAACCCGCCGACCAGGCCGAATTGTCTCCCGAGGAGAAGAAGGCGGCGGCAAACGCCAAGCGTGCCGCTACGCGTGCAGCCAACAAGGCTGCTAAAGACGCAGCTTCCGCCGCCGGCGATGACTCCGCCCCGGCAGTCGCCAAGCCTGAGCCCAAGAAGCGCGGGCCCAAGCCCGGCGCCAAAGCCGCGGCCGAAGCCGCCAGCAAGTCCCGGGACGAGGACTCCGACGACGTTGAGGTCGACGAGGAACTCGATGACGTGACCCCCGATGTCGTCGAGCTCGGCGACGACGGCGAAGAAGTAGCAGGCAAGGCGGCTGCAGCCACCACCGGCTCCGGCTTCGTCTACTCCGACGCCGACGACGACGACGCCCCGGTGCAGCAGGTTATGTCCGCCGGCGCCACCGCCGACCCGGTCAAGGACTACCTGAAGCAGATCGGCAAGGTCGCGCTGCTGAACGCCGAACAGGAAGTCGACCTCGCCCTGCGCATCGAGGCGGGCCTCTTTGCCGAGGAGAAGATCGCTGCCGACGACGGCTCCATGGATCCGAAGCTCAAGCGCGAGCTCGAGTTTGTCATCCACGACGGCAAGCGCGCCAAGAACCACCTGCTGGAGGCCAACCTTCGTCTGGTGGTCTCCCTCGCCAAGCGCTACACCGGCCGCGGCATGCTGTTCCTGGACCTCATCCAGGAAGGCAACCTGGGCCTGATCCGTGCTGTCGAGAAGTTCGACTACACCAAAGGCTTCAAGTTCTCCACCTACGCCACCTGGTGGATCCGCCAGGCCATCACCCGTGCCATGGCCGACCAGGCCCGCACCATCCGCATCCCGGTGCACATGGTGGAAGTCATCAACAAGCTGGCCCGCGTCCAGCGCCAGATGCTGCAGGACCTCGGCCGCGAACCCACCCCTGAAGAGCTGGCCCTCGAGCTGGACATGACCCCGGAAAAGGTCGTCGAGGTCCAGAAGTACGGCCGCGAACCGATCTCGCTGCACACCCCGCTGGGCGAGGACGGCGACTCCGAATTCGGTGACCTGATCGAGGACTCCGAAGCCGTGGTCCCGGCCGACGCCGTGAGCTTCACCCTGTTGCAGGAACAGCTGCATTCGGTGCTGGACACCCTCTCCGAGCGCGAGGCCGGCGTCGTCGCGATGCGCTTCGGCCTGACCGACGGACAGCCGAAGACTTTAGACGAAATCGGCAAAGTCTACGGCGTCACGCGCGAGCGTATCCGCCAGATCGAATCGAAGACCATGTCCAAGCTGCGCCACCCGTCCCGCTCGCAGGTCCTGCGCGACTACCTGGACTAAGCACCACCTCAGGCAGCGCGGGGTCTCGTCCCGCCCATGGTCTTCGGATCCATGGGCGGGACGGGACCCCGCGTTGTTTGTTTAACGCCGCCGCCAGCCCGGGGCATGCCGCCCCGGCGGTTAACGCCGAAGGGCCCCTCCGCAATGGAGGGGCCCTTCGTGAGTGGACGTCTAGTCGACCGGAACCGGTGCCTTTTCGTGGAGGCGGCCCGTCTCGTCGTGCCAGTCGGAACTGAGCGGCCGAAGGTTCGGTTCAACGGCGCGTGCATGGTGAGCGCAGAAGAGCAGTTCACCGCCGGAGGCTCCGAGAACAACCCGGACGTATGCCTGAGCTCCGCAACGGTCGCACCGGTCAACGGTGGTGAGTTTGCGGTCCGCAACTGCTGTTGTCATGTTCGGCCTCCTTAGTAGATCGATACATCTATATAACCAGCATTCGCAGACAATCCATGGCAAGGATGGGCCACTTTCGCTGTCCGCGTATCACGGCTCAGTAACGGCTGCCGCTGCGGTGTCCGGGGCGGTGTCCGCCGGGTTGTCCGTCCGGGGGAGTGGCAACCCGGCGAGGCGCCGGAAGCCGACTAACCTAGGAAGAGCGTCTTTTACGTTCCATCCCTGAAGGAGTTTCCGACCCGTGGCCCCAAGTTCTGATTACACTGCCCGGCATCTCTCCGTGCTGGAAGGCCTCGAGGCCGTCCGCAAGCGCCCGGGCATGTACATCGGCTCCACCGACTCCCGCGGGCTGATGCACTGCCTCTGGGAGATCATCGACAACTCCGTCGACGAGGCCCTCGCCGGCTTCGGCCACGACATCAAGATCATCCTGCACGCGGACAACTCGGTGGAGATCCACGACGACGGCCGCGGCATCCCGATCGACGTCGAACCCAAGACCGGGCTCACCGGCGTCGAGGTCGTGTTCACCAAGCTGCACGCCGGCGGCAAGTTCGGCGGCGGTTCCTACACCGCCTCGGGCGGCCTGCACGGCGTCGGCGCCTCGGTCGTGAACGCCCTGTCCTCCCGGCTGGACGTCGAAGTGGACCGCGGCGGCAAGACCTACAAGATGTCGTTCCGCCGGGGCGAACCGGGCCGCTTCAAGGATCCGGGCACCAAGTCGGACCCCGCCGCCGTCTTCGAGCCTTTCGTTGACGGTTCCGTGCTCGACGTCATCGGCAAGGCCAAACGCGGCGTCACCGGCACCAGGATCCGTTACTGGGCCGACCGGCAGATCTTCACCCCGGACGCGAAGTTCTCCTACGACGAGCTCGCGGCCCGCGCCCGGCAGACCTCCTTCCTGGTCCCCGGGCTGAAGCTCACCGTGCGGGACGAGCGCCGGGTTGCCGGCACCCCGGGCGAGTCCGGCCCGCACGAGGAGGTCTTCCACCACGACGGCGGCATCTCCGAGTTCGTCGAGTTCCTCGCCGCCGATCCGGCCGTCACCGACATCTGGCGCCTGCACGGCGCCGGGAAGTTCAAGGAAACGGTGCCCGTCCTGGACGAGCGCGGCCACAGCCAGCTGGCCGAAGTGGAGCGCGACTGCGAGGTGGACGTCGCCCTGCGCTGGGGCATCGGCTACGACAGCACCGTGCGCAGCTTCGTCAACATCATCTCCACGCCCAAGGGCGGCACGCACCAGTCCGGCTTCGAACAGGCGCTGCTCAAAACCTTCCGCAAGGCCGTGGAAACCAACGCCCGCAAACTCAAGGCCGGCAACGACAAGATCGAGAAGGACGACATCTTCGCCGGGCTGACGGCCGTGCTGACGGTCCGCCTCGCCGAGCCGCAGTTCGAGGGCCAGACCAAGGAGATCCTCGGCACCTCGGCTGTCCGGGCGATCGTGGCGAAGGTGGTGGAGCAGGAGATCAACGCCAAGCTCACCTCCTCCAACCGCAACGACAAGGCCCAGTCGGCGCTGCTGCTGGAAAAGGTCGTCAGCGAGATGAAGTCCCGGATCTCGGCCCGCGTGCACAAGGAGACCCAGCGCCGCAAGAACGCGCTGGAGACCTCCTCGATGCCCACGAAGCTCGCGGACTGCCGGACGGACGACGTCGAACGCTCCGAACTGTTCATCGTGGAAGGCGATTCCGCGCTCGGCACCGCCAAGCTGGCCCGTTCCTCGGACTTCCAGGCGCTGCTGCCGATCCGCGGCAAGATCCTGAACGTGCAGAAGGCCTCGGTGGGGGACATGCTCTCCAACGCCGAATGCGCCGCGCTGATCCAGGTGGTGGGCGCCGGCTCCGGCCGCAGCTTCGACATCAGCGCCGCCCGCTACGGCAAGGTCATCTTGATGACCGACGCCGACGTCGACGGCGCCCACATCCGGACGCTGCTGCTGACACTGTTCTTCCGGTACATGCGCCCGATGATCGACGAGGGCCGCGTCTTCGCCGCCGTCCCCCCGCTGCACCGGGTGGAGGTCATCAACGCCGGCCAGAAGGCCAACGAGATGATCTACACGTACTCGGAGGCGGAACTGCACGTCCTGCTGGCGCGGCTCGCCAAGGAGGGCAAGCGGTACAAGGAGCCGATCCAGCGCTACAAGGGCCTGGGCGAAATGGACGCGGAGCAGCTCGCGGAAACCACCATGGACCCGCGCCACCGCACGCTGCGCAAGGTCGGGATTGAAAACGCGAAGCAGGCCGAGGAGACGTTTGACCTGCTGATGGGCTCCGACGTGGCGCCGCGCAAGGACTTCATCATCGCGGGGGCCGCGAGCCTGGACCGGGAACGCATCGACGCCTGACGCCTCTGCCCGACCCGGCGCCCTAGCCGAGCAGGCCGGGGACGATCAGCAGTGCGGTGGGCACCGCCAGCAGCAGCAGGCAGGCGCCCAGCACCGCGAGACGCAGCGGCTCGGGCAGCGGCGGCTGGGGGGAGAGCAGCCGGCTCACGCGCGAGGCGGTGGTCGCCGCCGAACCGGCACCCCCGGTGGCGCCCGGCTGGCCGGCATCGGCCTCCGCAGCCGGGTCGCCGAACGCCATCCGGGCCGCTGGCATGGCCGGGCCAGCGGCCGCGCCGGCGGAACCGCTCGCCACAATCGCGATCGCCTTGATCAGGGTGGCCCGGCTCTCGGTCTTGAGCGCGACGTCGTCGGCCAGCATCTCGATCAGCGAGTTGACCGCCTCCTGGGCCAGCCGCGTGGTCGGCAGCCAGGGCAGGGCCTGCCGCCAGGCCGCGAAGGCCCAGAGCAGCAGGTGGTGGTGCTGGCTCAGGTGGGTGTTTTCGTGGATCAGGACCGCACGCAGCTCGTCCGGTTCCAGGGCCGCCATCAGGCCGTCCGAGAGCACCGTGACCGAGCGGGCGCCGCCCGGCAGGCAGTACGCGACGGGGGAGTCATGGCTGATCACCATGGTCCGGGGACCGTCGGCCGACGGGGAGGCCAGCAGCGCCAGCAGCTCGCGGTGGCGCCGGCGCTGGCGCTGGATCTTGTAATAGGTCAGCAGCAGGGTGAAGACCAGGTGGGCGCTCAGCAGCGCCGCGGCGGAGAGCGCAAAGATGTGCCAGAAGCCCAGCGCCGTCGTGGGGTCGTTTCGGAAAACCATACCGGCCAGGGCCCGGAGGCCCGCCAGGAGGTTGTCCCCCACCGGTTCCAGGCCGTAGACGAGCATGGCGCCGATCATGGACAGGCCGCCGGCAAGGGCGATCGCCTGCCAGAGCAGCATGGCCGTAAAGGGGGAGCGGGCCGGCCACTGGGCGCGGGAAAGAAGGATAGGCACCGGCCAGGCCAGTGCTATCGCCAGGACCGCCAGAAAATATGAGGTCCAGAACATCCGGTGTTAGCTGCGGCCCAGGAGCTTGCGCAGCGTTTCCGCCTCGGTCGCGGACACGGAGCCAATGAAGCGCGCCAGCACAGCCTCGCGGTCGGGGGCGGAGCCGAGCACCTCGTGCATCAGTTCCGCGGTGTGGTCCGCGCGGCTGGAGACGGCCTGGTAGCGGTGCGGGCGGGTGCCGCGTTCGCGCTCCACGAGGCCCTTGCGCTCAAGCCGGGAAAGAACGGTCAACACGGTGGTCACGGCCAGGTCCTTGCCCTCGTGGCCGGCGGTGTCGCCGGGCGACCGCGTGCTCTGCGCCAGCAGATCCCGCAGGGTGTTTGCCGTCGCAGCCTCCTGGCCTGCCCAGAGCAGGTCCATCACTGCCCGTTCCAGTTCGCCGAGACTTGCCATTCCGTATGTCCTTCGTGAGTGCCTCCCGGACGCCGTGTCTGCGCCGGGTGGTTGCTGAGTACTTCAGCGTTAAATTTACCGCGTTTTGCGTCCAGTTTCTACATAAGGTAGAACACGGCCGCCGTGTCATGGCGAAGGGCGCGGTTTCGCGCGTCCGGGGCCCCGCTGCCGTTCCATTGCGGGCCCCGGCGCGCCGTGCCACGCTGAGGTGCGGGAGGGTGTGGATTTGTTCTACACTCTGTAGAAGTTACAAGTTCTACGCAATGTAGAAAACTCTCGGGAACCTAGCCAAAGGGACTGCCTTGGACGCCTTGGAAATCGCACGCTGGCAATTCGGCATCACCACCGTCTACCACTTCATGATGGTGCCGCTCACAATCGGCCTGGGGCTGGTGGTGGCCGTGATCCAGACCCTCTGGTACCGCACGGGCAAACCGGAGTACCTCCGGATGACCAAGTTCTGGGGCAAGCTGTTCCTGATCAACTTCATCATGGGTGTGGCCACCGGCATCGTGCAGGAATTCCAGTTCGGCATGGCCTGGAGCGAGTACAGCCGCTTCGTCGGGGACGTCTTCGGCGCTCCCCTCGCCATGGAGGCGCTGCTGGCGTTCTTCGTCGAATCCACCTTTCTTGGCCTCTGGATCTTCGGCTGGAAGCAGCTCAAGCGCGGCGTTCACCTCGCCTGCCTCTGGATCGCCGTTATCGGCTCGGTGTTCTCCGCCTACTTCATCATTGTCGCCAACAGCTGGATGCAGCACCCCGTCGGCGTGGAGATGATCAACGGCCGGCCCGTGATGACTGACGCCTGGGCAGTCTTTACCAACAACACGGCCCTCGTCGCCGTGCCCCACACCCTGTTCGGCGCCCTCGCCGTCGCCGGGGCCTTCCTGCTTGGCATCGCCTGGTACCACCTGTGGCGCCGCCGCCACGACGGCATCGACACGGTCGGCGCCGACGGCACGGTCATCCCCGGCGAATCGGACATCCCGGGCCGGGACCGCGCGGACCACGCCGTCTGGATCCGCTCGCTGCGGATCGGCGCCGTCGTCGCAATGATTTCCTTCGCCGGCACCGCCATCACCGGGGACCTGCAGGGCAAGCTCATGTTCGAACAGCAGCCCATGAAGATGGCCGCCGCCGAGGCCGCCTGCCACGACGGCACCGGCTTCTCCATCCTGAGCGTTGGCAACGTCGGCTCCAAGAACTGCGACGACGTCGTGGCCGTGATCGAGGTGCCCGGCATCCTGTCCTTCCTGGCCAAGGGAGACTTCACCACCGAGGTCAAGGGTGTGAACAGCCTGCTGGAGAGGTACAAGGCCGACTACGGAACCCACCTGCCGGACAACCCGATCTACGGGGACCGTGCGGGCCAGGAGATCCAGTACGTCCCGGTCATGGAGGTCACCTACTGGGGCTTCCGGATGATGATCGGCTTCGGCGGTGTGGCCGCCCTCGCCGCCCTCGTGGCCCTCTGGCTCACCCGCAAGGGGACCGTGCCCGCCTCGCGGGGACTGATGCGCCTCGCCGTGTTCGGCATCCTGGCACCCTTTGGCGCCAATGCCGCGGGCTGGATCTTCACCGAAATGGGCCGGCAGCCCTTTGTGGTGGCGCCCAATCCTGACCTCAGCGGCATCGACCAGGTCTTTATGTTCACCGCCGCGGCCGTGTCCCCGGGCGTGTCCGCCGGGGAACTGCTGACCTCCCTGGTGGTGCTGACCGCCGTGTACGCGGTGCTGCTGGTGGTGGAGGTGAAGCTGCTGGTGAAGTACATCCGCGGCGGCGTCGTGTCCGCGATGCCCGAACTGGTCCACGTCCCGTCCGAGGACCACAAGGACCGGACCCCGCCCGGCGGCACGCCCGGCAAACCCGAAGCCGACGACGTCCTGGCCTTCGCCTACTAACGGCCCCAAGAACAAGAAGCAGAGGATTTTCAGCATGGAACTGCTACCCACCATCTGGTTCATTGCCATCGCCGTGCTGTGGACGGGCTACCTCTTCCTGGAGGGCTTCGACCTGGGCGTCGGCATGCTCATGAAAGGTTTCGCCCGGAACAACACCGAACGCCGGGTGCTGCTCAACACCATCGGCCCGGTCTGGGACGGCAACGAGGTCTGGCTGCTCACCGCCGGCGGCGCCACCTTCGCCGCCTTCCCGCTCTGGTACGCGTCCCTGTTCTCCGCGCTCTACCTGCCGCTGTTGCTGGTGCTGGTGGCGCTGATCTTCCGCGCCGTGGCGTTCGAGTACCGGGGCAAGGTGGACACCCCGCAGTGGCGGGCGCGCTGGGACTGGGCCATCGTGCTCGGTTCCCTGGTGGCCGCGTTCGGCGTCGGCGCGGCCCTGGCGCTGACCACCACGGGGCTGCCGCTGAACGCCAACGGTGACCGCGAAGGCGGCCCGTTCGCGTGGTTCAGTGCGTACGCCGTACTGGGCGGCCTCGCCGTCGTCGGCTTCTCCCTGCTGCACGCGCTCGCGTTCCTGGCCTTGAAGACCGACGGCGACGTCCGGCACCGGGCGCGGCAGTGGTTCGTGCGGCTGCTGCCGGTGCTGCTGCTGCCGATCGCCGGCTGGGCGATCGTGCTGCAGCTCCAAAGCGGCGAAGTGTGGACCGTTGCCGCTGTGATCGCCGCCGTTGTGGCGGCCGCCCTGGCCTGGAACTTCGCCCGCGGCGGCGCGGAAGGCCGGGCGTTCCTCTCCCTGGGGGTGTTCCTGTTGCTCGGCAGCGCCTCGATCTTCGGCGCCGCCTTCCCGGTGGTGCTGCCCTCGACCCTGAACCCGGACTTCAGCCTCACCGTCACCAACGCGTCATCCTCGGACTACACCCTGGGCCTGATGACCGTCGTCGCCTGCATCGGACTGCCGCTCGTCCTGGCCTACCAGGCCTGGACCTACTGGGTGTTCCGCCGCCGGGTCAGCGCCGCCCACATTCCCGAGGCCCACAGCTTCCTGCCGGCCATTGCCGCCCGGGCCCTGGCGCCGAAGGACTAACCCCGCCGATGAAACCGCAGTTCCCCGCCGGCCCCGCCACCCGCTCCGCGCTCTACCTGCTGGGGCTGCTCGCGGCCCTCAAAGCCCTGTCCCTGGTGCTGATGGGGCAGGCGGTCGCGGCCATGCTGGTGGGTCTGATCGCGCACAGCCCCGCCTGGGCCGATCAGCTGGGCTGGGGCCTGGCCGGGGTGGTGCTGCGCTCGCTGACCGTGTGGGCGCAGGCCGTGGCCGCCCGCCGTGCCGCGCTGGGGGTGAAGGAGGAACTGCGCTCGCGGCTGCTCGAGCGGTCCCTGCGCAGCGGCGTCCGCGCCGCCGGCCCGGCCGACGGCGGCCTCGCCGTGCTGTCCACCCGCGGGCTGGACGCGCTGGACAACTACTACACCCAGTTCCTGCCCGCCCTGGTGAACTGCGCCGCCATCCCGCTGCTGCTGGGCGCCCGGATCCTGTTCGCCGACTGGATCAGCGCCGTCGTGATCGTCCTGACGGTCCCGCTCGTGCCGCTGTTTATGGTCCTGATCGGCCGCTACACCGAGGACCGGGTCCGGGACGCGCAGGCGGCACTGTCCCGGCTCTCCGGCCACATGCTGGAACTCGCCAAGGGCCTGCCCGTGCTCGTTGGCCTGGGCCGCGCCGCCGCCCAGCGCAAGGCCCTCGAAGACATCTCGGAGGACTACCGGTCCAAGACCATGGGGACCCTGCGCACCGCCTTCCTCTCGGCGCTGGCCCTGGAACTCATCGCCACGATCTCCGTCGCCGTGGTGGCCGTTTTCATCGGCGTCCGGCTGGTCCACGGGGACATGGCGCTCGAGGCCGGGCTGCTGGCCCTGATCCTGGCCCCCGACTGCTACCTCCCGCTGCGCGAACTCGGCACCGCCCACCACGCCAGCGACGAGGGCCGCGCCGCGCTGGCCGACGCCACCGAGGTGCTCGACGCCGCCGCGCCGGTGCCGCTGGTCCCGGACGCGGCCGCCCGCCGGGCCCCTGCCGGGCTGGCCCCTGCCGGCCCGCCGGCTATTACCGTCAGGGAGTTGGCGGTGCGCTACTCCGGGCGCGCGGACGCCGCCGTCGGCCCGCTGAGCTTCACCGCGGCTCCCGGGGAGATTGCCGCCCTGGACGGCCCGAGCGGGGCGGGAAAAAGCACCGTGCTCGGTGTGCTGGCCGGCACCATCGGATCCGGCGCCGGCACGGAGCTGACCGGTGAGCTGGAAGGATTCACGACGGCGGATGTTGCCTGGGTGCCGCAGCACCCCGTTATGGTGGAGCCCACCGTGCTGGACGAAATCCTGCTCTACCTGGGCGACGACCCGGGCCGGACGCCGGCGCAGGCCAGCCCCGAAGCCACTGCCGAAGCCAGGCGCTGCCTCGCCGCCTGCGCGGCGGACCATCTTGCCGCGAAGCACCCCGCCGAGCTCAGCCCGGGGGAGCTGCGCCGCGTGGCCGTGGCCCGCGGGCTGGCCCGGATCACGGCCGGCGCCACGGTGCTGCTCCTGGACGAACCCACCGCCCACCTGGACCGGGCCTCGGCCGACGCGGTCAGCCGCAGCATCGCCGGGCTGCGGGGGAAAGCCACCGTGCTGCTGGTCGCCCACGACCGGCAAACCCGGGAACTCGCGGACCGGATGGTGGCCGTAGGCCCCCGCGGCGCCGCGGCGGCGGCCGCCGCCACCCCGGCCGCCGGCACCCGGCAAGCCGCCCCCGCACATCCATCCCCCACTCCTGCCGCCCCCTGTGGCGCAGAACCCACCGACGACGAACCCTCCGGCGCCGTTGACCCGGCGGACAACGCCGCCGGGGCCGGAACGGCGGCATCCCAGCTGCGCCGGCTGCTGGCGCCGGTCGCCGGGAAATTTGCGGCCGCCGGCGCCGTCGGCGTCCTGGCCGCGCTGTTCGCCGTCGCCCTCGCCGGGCTCTCCGGCTGGCTCATCATCCGCGCCAGTGAGCAGCCGCCCATCCTGTACCTGCTGACCGCCATCGTGGGGGTGCGCTTCTTCGGCGTCGGCCGGGCCGCCCTGCGGTATGCCGAACGGCTGCTCCTGCACGACGCCGTCTTCACCGCGCTGACACGGCTCCGCGGCCGGCTGTGGGAGTCGCTGAGCCGGCGGGCGCTGTCGCTGCGCCGGCTGCTCCAGGGCGGCAACGTCCTGGGCGCCGTCGTGGACGACGTTGACACCGTCCGGGAGCTGCTGCCGCGCGTGGTCCTGCCGCCGCTGACGGCCCTGGCCGCCGGGGCGGCCGCCGCCGCGGGGATCGGGCTGCTCCTGCCGGCAGCCCTGCCGGCCGTTGTGGCCGGCGCCGCCGTCAGCCTCGCCGCCGCCCCGGCCCTGGCGCTGCTCGCGGACCGGATGTCCGCCCGCGCCGAACAACAACTGCGCTCCGGGGTGCTGCGCCGCGTCGCCGCCGCCCTGGACGCCCGCGCCGAGCTGCACGCGAACGGCGTCGGCACCCCGGTCCTGGCCGCCATCCGCCGGGCCGACCGGGCCGCGACGGCCGCGTCGCAGCGGTCCGCCCTCGCCGAAGGCCTCGGGCAGGGGCTCACCGTCCTGGCCTGCGGGGCCGCCGCGCTGGCCAGCGCCGTCCTCGCCGCGCCCCTGGTCCTTCGCGGCGCCGCGGAACCGGCGACCGTCGCCGTCGTCGTGCTGCTGCAGCTGGCGCTGGTGGAGCCGTACGCCGCCATCACGACGGCGGTCCGGCAGTACCCGGCGCTGCGGTCCGTGCTGCGGCGCATCAGTGCCTCCGGGGTCCTCGCGGTGGAGGAAACGGAAGCGGCCGGTGCCGTGCCGCCGGCCGCACGGCCCGGCGGACGGCCCGGCGTGGAATTGAAGAACCTGGCGGCGGCGTGGCCGGGCGGCGGACGGGTTTTCAGCGGCCTGTCCGCCAGCGCCGAACCCGGCCGCTGGCTCGCGGTGACGGGCGCCTCCGGGTCCGGCAAGTCCACCCTGCTGGCCACCATGCTCGGCTTCCTGCCGGCGGCGCAGGGTCAGCTGCTCGTCACCGGCCGCGCCGCCTGGTGCCCGCAGGAAGCACACCTGTTCGACTCGACCATCCGGGGGAACCTGATGCTGGGACTTCCGGAAGGGGAACTCCCGGCGGCGGCCAGGGCCGCGGAGCTTGAGCGGCGACTGGCCGAGGCGTTGTCCGCCGTTGGCCTCGAGCCGCTGCTGAGAGGGCTCGACGGCGGCCTGGACACCCCCATCGGCCCGGGCGGCGCCTTTCTCAGCGGCGGGGAGAGGCAGCGCTTGGCCGTGGCGCGAACGCTCCTGACCGGCGCGGATGTCATACTGCTCGACGAACCCACGGCCCACTTGGACGCGGAGGCCGGCCGGGCGATGCTGGGCGAACTGCGCCGCGGGCTGGCCGGCCGCACCGTGGTCCTGGTGACGCACAACCCGGAGGACGTCAGCCCGGACGATGGCCTGCTTGACCTCGATCAGGCAGTGGCGCAGGCCGAGCCGCTGCTGGCGCGCGGGTAGGGGCGCCGTTAGCCTGTAGCCATGACAGCACGCACCGACCCGCAGAGCAGCCTGGACCCGCGCCTGGACTGGCGGCCCGCCGGCGAAGCCGAGCTGGACGAGTGGGCAGCCCTCATTGCCCGGACAGCCGCCGTCGAGCGGCCTGTCTGGTTTGAGCGGCGCGAGGACCTGGCCCAGATCACGGCGTCCCGGACCAACCCGGTGGCGACCAACAGCATCCTCGGGTACGACAGCCAGGGTGTCGCGCGGGCCTATGCCAGGCTGACGAAGAACCCGGACGGTGACAAGGCCGTCGGCTTCGGCTGCGTGGACCCCCAGTGGCAGGGCCGTGGGGTCGGAGCCGGGCTCCTGGGCTGGCTGGAGGTCCGGACCCGGCAGCGCTTCGCCGACGACGCCGGGACCGCCGTGCCGAGGCTGCGCCTCTACATGGAAGAGCAGCACACCCACCAGGGCTCGCTCTTCGAGGACTGCGGCTACCGGATCGTCCGCTACTACAACGAGATGCACCGGCCGCTGGATGTGGGCTTCCCGGAACCGGTCCTCGATGACGGGCTGGAACTCGTGGACTTCGGGCCGGCCCTGCACGAGGCCGTGCGCCTGGCCCACAACGACGCCTTCCGCGACCACTGGGGCAGCGAGCCCCGCGACGAGGAGGCCTGGGGCTTCGTGGTGAACGACCCACAGGCGCGGCCGGACCTCAGCGCCGTCGTCGTGGAGAAGTCCACAGGCCAGGTGGCCGGCTACCAGATTGCCAGCCACGACGCCGACAGTGCCGAGGCCCGTGGCTTCAAGGAGGGGTACACGGATCTGCTGGGGGTGCGCCGGGAGTTCCGGGGCCGCGGGATCGCCCGGGCGCTGCTGGCCGACGCCATGCGCCGCTTCGCCGCCGCCGGAATGGACAAGGCCTCGCTCGACGTCGACTCGGAGAACCCCACCGGGGCCCTCGATCTGTATACGAAGATGGGCTACGTGGCAGTCAACCGCAGCATGGCCTGGGACAAGGAACTCTAGGCAGCCCCGCGCCTATCCGTCCACGCGCTACCCATCCACATCGTGGAGGTGGTGCACAACGTCGTGCAGGAAGTACTGCGAGAACGTCAGCACGGTGAACTCGGAGCCGTTGCTGCGGGTGCCCTTGCGCGCCCAGTCCTGCTCCGGGACGCGGCCAAAGGACGCGGCGATCTGTTCGCCCTCGGCCGTCAAGGCTGCACTGACCTCGGCCGGGTCGGAGCCGGCGTAGTCCTGCTCGAGCGCGGTCCGGTCCTGGTCCCAGTCCTCGAAGCGGGCGTCGTCCTCGGTGAGCATGAGGTCGAGGCGGTGGTCGAAGAGCGTGAACACGTCCCGGACATGGCAGGCGTACTCCAGCGGCGACCAGGTGTCCTCGTCCGGACGGACCGCTGCGTCCGGCCGCCGCAGCACGGCGCGCCAGCGCGGCAGCATGTTGGCGAGCTTTCCCGGCGTCGTGGCCGGAGTGCAGGCGGAGATCTCAAAACCGCACTCGGGGCACGGCCGGGTGAGCACCCAGGTCCAGTCTTTTTGATCGGGCACGATAGGCATGTCTGCAGTCTAAGGGAAGGAGTAGGATGCGTTCCGGGGGAAGGGCCTGGAAAGGGACATAGCCATGCTCAAAGACCAGCCGGTCGGCGCCGTATTGCCGGCCGCGGACCTCGCCCGGGCGCGCGGTTTCTACCGCGACAAGCTCGGACTCGAACCCGATAACCCGGATGCCGAGGACAACTTGATGTACACGTGCGGCGCCGGCACCAGATTCCTGGTCTACCAGACGTCCAACGCCGGATCGGCCAAGAACACCCAGATGGGCTGGACGGTCACCGACCTGCCGGCCACCGTCGCCGAGCTCCGCGCGGCCGGGGTCGTATTCGAGGACTACGACTTCCCGGGCCTGAAGACCGAAGACGGCATCGCCACCCTGCCGGACGGAAGCTCCGCAGCGTGGTTCCTGGACAGCGAGGGCAACATCCTGAACATCAACTCGGGGATGTAGCTTCCCCGCGGCAGACCCGGGCGGCCGCAGGCGGCGGCCCGGGATCAGCCGCGGGCCCAAAGACTCTGGGGTTCGCTGTCACGGCCCTTCGTGCCATCCAAAAGATCGCGCCGACACGGGGTCGATCGTTGCCACCACGGCCATTTGCCAGAGATGGCCGCTCAGCCGGGCAAGTTAGCGGCCATCTGAGGCGAATGGGCGGACCTGGCCGCTTGCGGTGGCCCCGCACGGATACCGGATGACCGGAACGGGCCCGGCCCTACCCCTCCGCCGCGCCGTCCTCAGCCCAGGCCATGCTCGGGCCGATCGCGTCGATGGCCTGGGAGAGCGGGATGCCGGAGCCGTCGCGGCGGCCGTGCTCGCCCGGGAGTGAGCGGGCCACCCCGGCCAGCGAGGATGCCTTCGCCGGGCCGTGGCCGGCCCAGGCGAGGAGCAGGGTGTCCTCGCCCTTGAGGAAACGGTGCGCGCGGACGCCGGCGGTGCCGCGGCCCTTGGCGGGGTACTCGGCCAGCGCGGTGACCTTCGCGGCGCCCGGCGCGGTGCCCGGCAGCGCGCCCTCCGTCCCGGCGATCGTGACCACGACGGCGGCGTCGTCGGTGGAGCGGGCGGTGCCGAAGTGCAGCACCCGGTCCCCGGCGGCGAGCTTGATCCCGGCCATGCCCCCGGCGGTGCGGCCCTGCGGCCGGACTGCGGAGGCGCTGAAGTGCAGCAGCTGGGCCTGGCGGGTCACGAAGACCAGCTCGACGTCGTCGCCGGCGGCCGGCTCGACGCCCACCACGGTGTCCTTGTCCTTGAGGGCGATCACTTCCCAATCCTCACGGTTCAGCGGGTAGTCCGGCTGGACGCGCTTGACCACACCCTGCGCCGTGCCGATGGCCAGGACCTGGTCCAGCGGGGCGAACGCCACCAAAGATTCGCCCTTGAGCAGCGTGATGAAGTCCTTGGCCGGAACGCCGCCGGCCATGTTGGGCGTGCCGGAGGTGGGCGGCAGCACGGGCATGTCCATCACCTGGAGCCGCAGCATCCGGCCCTGGGAGGTGACCGCGGCGATCTCGCCGCGCGCGGAGGTCTTGACCACGGAACGGAACACGTCGTGCTTGGTCCGCGGACCGGACTCGGCCAGGCTGTCCTGGTTCGCGGTGCGGGCGATCTGGCCGGACGCGGTCAGGATGGCCCAGCAGGGGTCGTCCGCGATCTCCAGGGCCAGCGGGGCAGCCTTGCCCTTGGCACCGGGCGCGGCGAGGGCGGCGGCCATCGTGGGGGAGACGGCCTCGGATTCGAGCAGCACCGTCCGGCGCGGAGTGCCGTACTTGTCCGCGAGTTCGCCGAGCTCATCGGAGACCAGCGCGCGCAGCAGCTCGGGGGAGTCCAGGATGGCCTGCAGCTCGGCGATTTCGCGGCGCAGCTCCTCCTGTTCCTTCTCGAGTTCGATCCGGGAGTACTTGGTCAGCTGCCGCAGCCGCAGTTCCAGGATGTAGTTGGCCTGGATTTCGGTGAGGTCGTAGATGGACATCAGCCGGGTGCGGGCCTCGGCCGATTCGTCCGAGGACCGGATGATCTGGATGACCTCGTCGATGTCCACGATCGCGACGAGCATGCCCTCGACCAGGTGCAGGCGGTCCTTCTTTTTACCCAGCCGGAAGGAGGTACGGCGGCGCACCACGTTGATCCGGTGGTTCACGTAGACGGAGAGCAGCTCGAGCAGGCCCAGGGTCTGCGGCTGCCCGTCGACGAGCGTGACGTTGTTGATGCCGAAGGAGTCCTCCATCGGCGTGAACCGGTAGAGCTGCTGCAGCACCGCGTTCGGGTTGAAACCGTTCTTCAGCTCGATCACCAGCCGCAGGCCGTGCTTCCGGTCGGTCAGGTCCACGATGTCGCTGATGCCGGTCAGCTTCTTGCCGTTGACCGCGTCCTTGATCTTCTCGATCACCTTCTCCGGGCCCACCATGTACGGCAGCTCGGTGACCACCAGGCCGGTGCGGCGCGCCGAGAGCTGTTCGACGTCGACCTTGGCGTGGGTCTTGAACGAGCCGCGGCCGGTGGCGTAGGCGTCGCGGATGCCGTCCAGCCCCACGATCCGGCCGCCGGTGGGCAGGTCCGGGCCCGGGACGAACTTCATGATGTCCTCGAGCGAGGCGTCCGGGTGCGCGATCAGGTGCCGGGCCGCCGCCACCACCTCGGCGAGGTTGTGCGGGGCCATGTTGGTGGCCATGCCGACGGCGATGCCGGTGGCGCCGTTGACCAGGAGGTTCGGGAACGCGGCCGGAAGCACATCCGGCTGGGTGAGCTGGTTGTCGTAGTTGGGGACGAAGTCCACCACGTCTTCATCGAGGTGGTCGGTCAGGGTCAGCGCCGCCGCCGCCAGCCGGGCCTCGGTGTACCGCGGGGCTGCGGGGCCGTCGTCGAGCGAGCCGAAGTTGCCGTGGCCGTCGATCAGCGGCAGCCGCAGGGAGAAGTCCTGCGCCATCCGGACCATGGCGTCGTAGATGGCGGTGTCGCCGTGCGGGTGCAGCTTGCCCATCACCTCGCCCACCACACGGGCGCTCTTGACGTGGCCGCGGTCCGGGCGCAGGCCCATCTCGCTCATCATGTACAGGATGCGCCGTTGCACGGGCTTGAGGCCGTCCCTGGCATCGGGCAGCGCCCGGGAGTAGATGACCGAGTAGGCGTACTCCAGGAACGAGCCTTCCATTTCGGAAGTGACATCGATGTCGACGATGTTCTCGACGAAGTCCGGGGTTTCCCCTGCCGGGGGCGTGGTTTGGCGGCGTGCCATGAGGCGGGTGGGTCCTTCTACGGGGTGCTGAACGGGTACTGCAAAAGTTTATGGCTAGGCTAAGCCTATGGTGGATCAGCCCGCGGACGGCGTATATCCGGAACATTGGGAAGCCGATGTCGTGCTGCGCGACGGCGGCACCGCGCACCTGCGCCCCATCCACCCCGCCGACGCTGACGCCGTGCAGGCCTTCCACGTGGGCCAGTCGCAGAAGTCCATCTACATGCGCTTCTTCGCCTTCAAGTCCAAGCTCTCCGCCAAGGAACTCAAACGCTTCACCGAGGTCGACTATAGGGACCGGGTGGCCCTCGTGATCACCATCGGCGGCGACATCATCGGCATCGGCCGCTACGACCGGCTCGATGACCCGGAGGAGGCCGAGGTGGCCTTCAACATCGCCGACGCACACCAGGGCCGCGGCATCGGTTCGATCCTGCTCGAACACCTCGCAGCCGCGGCCAGGGAGAACGGGATCCGCAAGTTCAGCGCCGAGGTTCTCCCCGAAAACCGGAAAATGCTGATGGTCTTCTCCGACGCCGGCTACGACGTGAAACGGCACTTCGACGACGGCGTCGTCAGCCTCGAGTTCAACATCGACCCCACGGACAAGTCCCGCGCCGTGATGGAGTCCCGCGAACACCGCGCCGAGGCCCGCAGCATCCAGGAACTGCTCGCGCCGGATTCCGTGGCCGTGATCGGGGCCAGCCGCAAATGTGGCACCGTGGGCTACCAGCTGCTGGAGCACATCATCGAGGGCCATTTCACCGGCCCGGTCTACGCGATCAATCCCGAGGCCCTCGAACTGGCCGGCATGCTGTCCTTCGCCAAACTCTCCGACGTCCCCGGCCCGGTCAAGCTCGCCATCATCGCCGTCCCGTACGACGAGGTCCCCAAGGTGGTCCAGGAGTGCGCCGACGCCGGGGTCAAGGGAATTGTGGTGGCCACCGCCGGCTACGCGGACGACGGCGAACGCGGCCTCGCCCGGCAGCGCGAGCTGGTCCGCCAAGCCCGCGCCAACGGCATGCGTGTGATCGGCCCCGCCTCGCTCGGGATCGTCAACACCAACCCCGCCGTGTCCCTCAACGCCTCGATGGCGCCCTCGCTCGCCCGCCGCGGCGGCCTCGGCCTGTTCAGCCAGTCCGCGGCGATCGGCGTCTCGCTCTACGCCGCCTCCAGCCGGCGCCGGGTGGGAATCTCCACCTTCCTCTCCGCCGGCAACCGCGCCGATGTGTCCGGCAACGACATGATGCAGTTCTGGGAGGACGACGCCGACACCACCGCGGTCGGGTTGTACCTCGAATCCATCGGCAACCCGCGCAAGTTCTCCCGGCTGGCCCGGCGGCTCGCGCGGACCAAGCCGGTGATCGTGGCCAAATCCGACGCCATGGGCCTGAACCTGCCGCCGGGCCACGCCGTGCGCACCACCCAGGCGCCGCCCGAAGCCCTGGATGCCATGATGCGCCAGGCCGGCGTGATCCGGGTGGGAACCATCGAGCAGCTGATGGACGTTGCCCAGATTGTCTCCAGCCAGCCGCTGCCCCAGGGGCCGGGCATCGCCGTGTTCAGCAACTCCGGGGCGCTCGGCAAGGTGGTGGCGGACAACGCCGCCGCCGCCGGACTCGGTGTGCAGCGCATCGTCGCCGACGTCGACCTGGACACCGGCATGTCCCGGGCGCTGCCGGCGCTGCGGCGCAGCCTCCAGGAGACGCTGACCCTCGACTCGGTCCACGCGGTGGTGGTGGCCCTGCTGCCGGCCC
Source organism: Arthrobacter sp. UKPF54-2 (assembly GCF_007858535.1). Lineage (NCBI taxonomy): Bacteria > Bacillati > Actinomycetota > Actinomycetes > Micrococcales > Micrococcaceae > Arthrobacter > Arthrobacter sp. UKPF54-2. The sequence goes on along the minus strand of NZ_CP040174.1, from coordinate 3,232,574 downwards.
GCGGGCTCACCGTGGAGAAGATCGGCGCGGTGCTGGCGGAGTGCTCGGCCGCTGCCGGCAAACCGGTGGTGGCGGCGTTCACCGGCCTGCTGGACCCGTCCATCTACGTCGAGGGTATGGTGGGGGCCGCGGAGGACGACGGCGCCGAGGCCGCCGCCGGGGTGCCCTGCTACTCCAACCCGGGCGCCGCCGTCGCCGCCCTCGCCGCGGTGGTGCGTTACTCCCAGTGGGTGGTCCGCGACCAGGGCCTGTTCGTCGAGCCCGAAGGCTGCGACCCGGACGGCGCCCACGAGGACCTGGAGGAACTGCTCCGGCCCGTCGGCGGCGAGCAGCTGGTCCGGCTGGATCCGGCAGCGGCCGCCAAGCTGCTGGGCTTCTACGGCATCCGGGTGCTGCCCTCCGAGGGCTTCGAGAGCGAGGACGACGCCGTTGCCGCCGCCGACCGGCTCGGCTGGCCGGTGGCGCTGAAGACCACCGACCCGGCGCTGCGGCACCGGCTGGACCTCGGCGGGGTCCGCCTGGACATCCAGGACGCCGATTCGCTGCGGCGCAACATCGTCCAGATGCGCAAGTCGCTGCAGCGCTACGGTTCGCCGGCCCTGGAGGTGCAGTCGATGGCCCCGGTGGGGCAGGCCTGCACATTCCGCGCCATCGAGGACCCGCTGCTGGGACCCGTGGTCTCCTTCGGGCTGGCCGGGGACGCGGTGAACCTGCTTGATGACTGGGCCCACCGGGTCCCGCCGCTCTCCGGCTCGGACGTCCACGACTTCATCCGGGCCCCACGCGCCGCGCGCAAACTTTTCGGCTACCAGGGCCTGCCCGCCGTCGACGCCGCCGCGCTCGAGGACCTCGCGGCCCGGCTGACCCGGCTCAAAGACAACCACCCGGAGATCGTCCTGGTGGAGTTCAACCCGGTCCTGGCCGGTCCCGACGGCGCCGTGATCCTGGCCGCGGACGTCCGGATCGCCAACGCCGCCCAGCGCACCGACACCGCCAGACGGGCGATGCGCAGTTAGCCGGCGCAGTTAGCAAGTGCCCAGCCGATCTGTGAAAATGGAAGCCATGAGCTCCCAGCCTCCAGCATCCAAGCCCCAGGCGCCGGTCCCCGCCCGCCACGGTTCGCAGCCCCACGGCCTGCATGACCACAGCGCGCAGGGCCAGAGCCTGGAAGGGGCCCTCCAGCAGGCCGGCTTCTATCCCCGCCTGGTGGCCGACGTCGTCGCCGATGCCCTGGACGGCCGCGACTGCGTGGCCCACCTGGTGCACCTCGAGACGCACTTCGACCGGGCCGAGGTGCGCCGGCACATCACCGTGCTGGTGCTGACCGAGGACATGCTGGTCATCACGCACGTGGACGACCAGCAGCTCGACGAGGCCGGCGAACAGATCGTCGCCCAGGTCTCCACCGAATCCGTCCCGGTCACGCAGATCCGCTCCGTGGTGCTCAGCTACGTGTACGCGCAGCCGCAGGACTACAAGCCCTCGGACCCGGTGCGGGAGCTGACCCTCTCCATCGCCTGGTCCGGCGGCCAGCGCCTCGACATGGGCCCCGCCAGCTGCGGCGACCCGCAGTGCGAGGCCGACCACGGCTACAGCGGCACCATCGCGCAGGAGGACATTGTGCTGCGGATCAGCGCCGAGGCGGACGGCCTGCAGGCCGTCCAGGACGCCAAGCTTTTCGCCCGGGCGCTCCGGGCCGTCAACACCGGCTCCACCGCCCCGGCCTCGCACGGGGTCTCGGCCCTGCCCCAGCGTCCCCGCGCCGGGGTATTCGGGAACCGCCTCAGCCGCGGCCACCAGCGCTGAGATGGTGCCGGTCCGCGCCTCAGAGTCCCCGGTTCCGCCGCCGCAGGCGCCCCTGGCGTCGCCAGGCGGCCAGCCGGCCATGCCAGTGCCGCCGGCCTACGGGGAGCGTTCCATCGCCGAAGTACTCAGCAGCGCCGCGGCCAGCCTGGGAGTGCCGGGCTTCGAGAATCGGCTGAAGCTCCCCGCCGCGAAGCACGTCTGCGTGGTCCTCGCCGACGGCCTGGGCCGGCAGCTGCTCAAACAGAAGTCCGCCCACACCCCGTTCCTGCGCTCGGTGCTGCAGGCCGGCCAGGGCGCCGTGCCGGCCGGGCTCGACGCGGCCTTCCCGTCCACCACGGTCGCGTCGCTGGCCAGCTTCGGCACCGGACTGCCCGCCGGGCAGCACGGCATGGTCGGCTACGACGTCCTCGACCCGGACCAGGACCGCGTGGTCAACATGCTGGGCAACTGGGACGACGGCGTCGACCCGCAGCAGTGGCAGCCGATGCCCACCGTTTTTGAGCGGGCCGCCGGACACGTCGACGTCAGCACCGTCGCGCTGCCGCGGTTCAGCGACTCCGCGATGACCCGGGCCGCACTGCGCGGCGGCCGCTTCCTGGCCGGAACCACCTCGCACGCCCGGACGGCGGCCGCGGCGGAAGCCATGGCCGGGGCCGAGAGCTCGCTGATGTACTTCTATGTCCACGAACTGGACAAGGCCGGGCACCGCTACGGCTGCCAGTCACCGCAGTGGGAGCACCAGCTCGAAGAGCTGGACGCCACCGTGCGCCGGCTCAACGCCACCCTCCCCGCCGGCACCACGGTGATGGTCACGGGCGACCACGGCATGCTGGACGTGCCGGAATCGCAGCGGATCGACTACTCAGCCGCCCCGGAACTGATCGCCGGGGTCCGGCACACGGCGGGGGAGCCGCGGATGGTGCACCTCTACCTTGAAGACGGAGCGGACGACGCCGGCCGGCGGCGGCTGCTGGAGGCCTGGCGGGCACGCTTCGGCGACCGGATCTGGGCCTTCACGCGCGACGAGGCCGTGGCTGCGGGGCTGTTCGGAGATGTCCGCGGCCCGGTGAGCGCGCGGATCGGGGATGTGATGATTGCCGCCCGTGACGCGCTGGCGTTCTATGACACCCGCCGGGTCCAGGCCAGGGCGATGGAAGTGGTGGGCCAGCACGGTTCGCTGACCAAGGCCGAGCGCGAGGTCCCGCTGCTGTGCTTCAAGGCCGAGGGGAAGGCCGGAGCCAAGGCGGCCCGGAAGGCTCCGAAGCGCTGAGCCGCTCCCTGGCGGGGCTGTTTTCTGTTTCGGCCGCAGCCTGACGGGCGGTGACGCGCCAGGCGGAAGTCTTAGTCGCTGCGGGTGCCGAAGACGATTTCATCCCAGCTGGGAACGCTGGAGCGCTTGGGCTTGGACGGCTGGCGTTCGGGTGTTTCCGGCTCCCGGTCACCGCGGGCCGGGTCGGTGCGGGACGACGCCGTCGCGTCGGACGGCTCGCTGCCGCGCGTCTCGCCGGAGGTGGAATCCTGGCCGTGGGCCGCGGGGGAGTCGGCCTGGGCGCGCCGCGACGGACCGCCGCCCAGGAGCTCGTCCAGCCCGGGGCTGGACGTTGGACCGGTGCGGACCGGGCGCAGCTGCGAGGCCGCGATCGTGATTTCACGGGTTTCGGTGCTGACCCCGTCATGCAGCGTCAGCGCGTCGTCGCCGTCGGTGTCCTGGTGCCGCGGCGCCAGACTCAGCCGGGAGAGCATGGAGGGCCGGGCGTCCCGGCGCCGGGCGAAGGCATCCGGAACCGCATGCGGTTCCGTCTTCGCTGCCGGTGCCGGTTCCTCCGGGGCCGGTGCGGGTTCGCCGGGAACCTCGGCCTCGTCGTCGCCGGTGTCTTCCGGCGGCGGGACCTCGGAGGGGCGGGGGTGGGCGGCCGGAACGCCGTTGGTCAGCAGCAGCGCCAGGGCGTCGTCGGCGTCCTCGTCCAGGCCCAGGCGTTGCCCGCGGCGTGACCGCAGCATGTCCAGCAGCCCGTCGGCGTCCTTTTCCTGCGGGCCGGTGAAGGGATGCACCACACTGAGCTGCGCGGTGGCGGTGCGTGCCGCGGCTTCGGCGTCGGTTTCAAAATCAAAGGGGCGGTCAGAGACCGCGGAGAGCCGGCGGGCCGGGACCGGGCCGTCGATCGGTTCGAGTTCACTGAGCTGCTGGGCCCAGCGGTTGGCGTTCTGCAGCGACTTCCGCGCCGGGCTGAACGTCCACATGGCCGGCGGCTCTTCGCCGATCGCGGCGTGCGCACCGGAGGGGGCGTCGAAGCGGGCCACCACGTTCCAGCTCCCGTCCGGGCGGCGCCAGGAATCCCATTCCACGGTGGAGGGCTCGACGCCGTGGGCGCGGAGCCGGTGAGTGACCATGTCATCGAGCATTGCGGGCTGGTCGCCGAAGAAGGAACGGTAGCTGTCGTGCCCGGCGGACGGGGAAGCGACCTCGATCTTGCGGGCCTGCTGCGCGACGTACTCGCGCTCGGCCAGCACGGGACCCTCGTAACGCTGGACCTTGGCCAGCGGGATGCCGGAAAGCTCTGCCACTTCGGCGGCGGTGGCGCCGCTGCGGATCCTGGCCTGGATGTCGCGGGGGGACATGGCAATAGGCGCGGTGCCCACACCGGAAGCGGCCTTCGCCGGCGTCCGGCTGGCAGCCGCCCGAAGAGCCTCATCGATCGGCAGCTGGAACATCTCGCCGCCGGTGCCACTCAACAGGAGATGCTCCCCGTCGTCGTGGACGCCTACAAGCCGTAGATCCTGCATACAAATCCTCCACCCTGGCATTACTAACATTCGAAACTCTGCCACCGATAGGCAGCTATTCCGGTTAGGAGGGCGGGCGCGCCGTGATTTTCCGCGACTTTACGCCCCATTCGGGGCGCCCGCGGAAGGCCGCGCGGCCCCCGGACCGCAGGCCTCTGGTGTTCCGGCGGGGATGCGCGTAAAAATGGCCCGACATCGGGCACAAAAAGCGCTTGCCCGGCGTTGACATCGGTGAACCGAACCCGGCCGGGACCGGGGGCTACCAGCCCCCGCCGGTGCGGAGGCGGCGACTCAACCCAACGAATGCGGAGTGTGAGCAACAACTAATGGCGACAGACTACGATGCGCCGCGCAAGACTGAAGAAGACCTCAACGAGGATTCCATCGAGGAACTGAAGTCGCGGCGTACGGACAAGCCTTCCGCGGTGGTCGATGAAGACGAAACCGACCTCGCCGAAGGCTACGAACTCCCGGGCGCTGACTTGTCCGGCGAGGAGCTGCTGGTCCGGGTCCTGCCCGCCCAGGCAGACGAATTTACCTGTGCCTCCTGCTTCCTCGTCCGCCACCGCTCGCAGATCGCCCGCGAAAAGGACGGCCTGAAGTACTGCAAGGACTGCGAGGGCTAAGCGCCGCGGGGTTTATTGGTCCCGGGTTAGCCGTTCAGGACCGCGACGAGCTGGTCCGGGTGCCGCGAGGACGCCAGCCAGTACGGCGTGCGGTCCGAGGGGTCGGTGATCTCGATCCGGACCACCGGATCGATCCAGCCCCGGATGCACATAAACGCCAGGCCGTTGAGCCGGGTGCCGCGCTCCGCCGTCGCCTCCGCCCCGCGGAAGGCCTCGGCGGCGCCAACGAAGCCCCGGTCAATCGTGGCCCGCCCGACGCGCAGGGTTCCGGCGGTGACCGAGATCGTCGGCGTGGACAGGACCAAAAGCACGGCCAGGATAACGAAGAGCACCACGGCGGCCGTGATCCCCGCGGCGATGCTGATCGGCGCGAACACCAGGATGCCGGCCCCGGCCAGTCCCGCCGCCACCAGCCAGATCCAAAAACTGGGCCAGAGCTTCTCACTAAAGAGGACGGTGGCGTTGTGGGGGGTGTTGGAGGCAGGCACGGCGGCGCTGGATTCGGGCATGGCTCCAGCTTTCCACTTTTTCCGGGCCTTTTCACCTTGGCCAAGCGGCGGCCGACCGGCGCGCGGCAGCCGCGGCGGCCCGGTAGGCCGTTCCTCCCCGCGGGCGTTACAGTGGGGAACTGTGACTGAAGAAACGACGGCCGTGACCGCCCCGCCGGCAGGGCCCGCAACCGGCGGCATTTCCGCGTTCGGAGCCCCCACCCTGAAGGTGCAGCTCAAAATGCTCGACGACGGCCTGGAGCCGCCCTCGTATGCCCACCCGGGCGACGCCGGCGCGGACCTGCGCGCCCGCGAGGACGTTGTGCTCGCGCCGGGGGAGCGGCGGCTGGTGCCCACCGGCGTCTCCATCGCCCTTCCCGACGGCTTTGTGGCCCTGATCCACCCGCGCTCCGGCCTCGCCACCAAGCACGGACTGACCGTGGTGAACGCTCCCGGCACGGTGGACGCGGGGTACCGCGGCGAGATCGCCGTGACACTGCTGAATACCGACCGCGAGCAGGCGATTGAACTGCGCCGCGGCGATAGAATTGCACAAATGGTCATCCAGCGTGTGGAGTACGCCGACTTCGTGCCCGTCCAGGAACTCAGCGAGTCCGTCCGCGGTGACGGCGGCTTCGGCTCCACCGGCGGATTCGGCGCCCCCGGGGCCTGAACCCCGGCCGTTTCACACAGCTGTTCCCCGCGCGGGGACAGGAACTTCGCGCAGGATCACAACTAAGGAGACAACCCCATGGTTTTTGGGCGTGGCAGGAAAGCCAAGCAGGAGCAGTTGACGGACACCGGCGAGACCCGGGAGGCCGACGCTGTGGACGCCGGTGCACCCGCCGGGGCCACGGACGGCGCCGTCCGCGGGTCCGGCCCGTATGACGCCTCGGAAATCGACAACCAGGACGGCTACGTGGACCTCGGCGCCCTGCTGATTGCCCCGCGCGAAGGACTGCAGCTCCGGCTGGAAGTCGAGGAAGCCACCCAGCGCGTCGTCGCCGTGACCATGGACCTGGAAGGCTCCAGCCTGCAGCTGCAGGCTTTCGCAGCGCCCCGCTCCGAGGGCCTCTGGGACGAAATCCGCGAGCAGATCGGCCAGTCCGTGGGCAGCCAGGGCGGCCAGGTCGACGAGATCGAGGGCCACTTCGGCATTGAACTCGTCGCGAAGCTGCCTGCCGGCGACGGCAGCGAGGGCTACCGCGTGGCCCGGTTCATCGGCGTCGACGGCCCCCGCTGGTTCCTCCGCGGCGTCCTCGGCGGGGAAGCCGCGCTGGACCGCAACGCCGCCGCCGGACTCGAGGACCTCTTCCGCCAGATTGTTGTGGTGCGCGGCGAGAACCCGATGCCCCCGCGCGACCTGCTGCAGCTCCGCCTGCCGCGCGACTCCGGCGCCGCGGCGCCGCAGGGTGCCCCCGAGTTTGACCAGCCCGAGCGCGGACCGGAGATTACCCAGATTGGTTGATGCCTCCGGCAAGGAACCAGCCGCCGCCGTCCCGGTGCGGGGGCTCCCGGAGCGCGGCCGCGTGCTGTGCCGCGGCTTCATCGAGTCCGTGACGTATGCCCCGGCCGGCGAGGTGGCCGCCTTCACCGCCATCATCACCGACCATGACGCCCCGCCGCCCAAGGCCCGCCCCGCAGCCGTCCGAGCGGCCGGGCAGGCCGGGCCGTCAGGCCAGGCCGGGGTCCGGCGCAAGGGACCCGCCGTCGCCGCGGACCGGCTCCGCGTGATCTGGCTGGGCCGCCGCCGGATCCCCGGCGTCAAGGCCGGCCTGGAGCTCCGGCTCGAGGGGATGGTCACGGTGCGTGACGGGCTGCCCACCATGTTCAATCCGCGCTACGAAATTCTCTCCCGCCAGGAGGAGCAATGAGCACCCCCGAAGACCAGCAGCCCACCGTGGCCCAGCTCGCCGAAGGCTATGCGGCCAAGGCAGGCCTGCACCGCTCCGGCAACGGCAACATTGACGTGCTCAAGAGCGCCGGCGGCGTCCAGGGCATCGCCGAGAGCATCCTGCCCGGGCTGGTGTTCCTGGTCGCATTCACCGTCGCCCGCGACCTTCCGCTGGCCCTCGTCGCCGCGCTGGCCGTGGCCGCGGCGTTCACCGTCGCGCGGCTTCTCCAGCGCAAACCGCTGACGCAGGCGCTGGCCGGCATTGTCGGCGTCGGGCTCTCGGCCTGGCTGGCGAATTCCACCGGCAAAGCCGAGGACTTCTACGTGCTCGGGTTCTTCACCAACCTCGGGTACATCGTCGCGATGTCCATCTCGATCGCGGTGCGGTGGCCGTTCGCCGGGCTCCTTTTCGGGTTCATCCGGAACGAAGGCCTGGACTGGCGCAAGCACCCGGCCAGGGTCAAGGCGTACCGCATCGGCACCTGGGTGATCATCTCGGTGCTGGTCCTCCGCCTGCTCGTCCAGGTCCCGCTGTATTTCATGGGGGAGCAGGGCCTCGCCGGCCTCGCCACCACCCGCCTGCTGATGGGCGCACCGCTGTACATCCTGGGCATGTGGGTGGCCTGGCTGCTCACCCGCCCCGCGCCGGCCCCCGCCGAGGAGCCGGTCGAACCCAGCTGACCCGCAGCTGTTGCCGTTTCCAGCCCTGGACGCGGCACCAACTGCGGGCTGTTTGGGCGGATCAGCCCTCGAAGCCGTCGTCGCCGGCGGGCTGGGTCTCGCGGCCGTGCGGTTCGACGGCGGCCGGGTGCTGGCCCGCACCGGACGGCTCCCCGGCGGTGTCGACGTCGGACTCCGGAGCGGAGAGCAGGCCGCGCAGCCCGTCCTCCGCGGCGATCGTGGTGACGAAGAACAGCTCGTCGCCGCCGTCAATCACATCGTCACGGCTGGGCGTGATCGGCGCCTGGTCGCGCAGGATCGCCACCAGGGTGGCGTCCTCGGGCCAGTCGATATCACCCACGGTCAGGCCGATCACGTGGGAGTCGTGCGGCACCGTGAACTCCACCAGCGAGGACACCCCGGTCTGCAGGGTCAGCAGCCGGACCAGGTCGCCGATTTCCACGGCTTCCTCCACCAGCGCGGTCATCAGTTGCGGGGTGTTGACCGCGACGTCGACGCCCCAGGAGTCGTCGAACATCCAGTCGTTCTTCGGGTTGTTGACCCGGCCCACGGTCCGGCCGACGCCGAATTCGGTCTTGGCCAGCAGCGACACCACCAGGTTCACCTTGTCGTCGCCGGTCGCGGACACCACGACGTCGGCGTCCTCCAGCCGGGCGTCCTTGAGCGTGCTGAGTTCACAGGCGTCGCCAACCAGCCAGTGCGCGCCGCGCAGCCCGCTGCGGCCGATCACCTCCGGCTTGAGGTCGATCAGCAGGATTTCGTGTTTGTGGGCCAGCAGTTCACGGGCGATCGAGGAACCGACGCTGCCCGCCCCGACGATGACGACTTTCACTTAGGACTCCTTGGCGGGGGATTTGGCAAGAATGTGGGCGACCTCGGAGGTGCGGTCCACGCTTAGCATGGCGTGGACGGTGTCGCCGTCCTGGTACAGGGTTCCGGGTCCGGGGAGGATGCCCTCGCCGAAGCGGGTGAGATAGGCGATGCGGATGTCGGCGGCCTTTTCGATCGCGGAGAGCGGGTGGCCGATCCAGCCGGCGTCCACGTCCACCTCGGCGAGCACCAGCCGGCCGGACGGGTCGCGGAAGTCGCCGGCGAGGTGCTGCTCGGGCAGGATGCGGCGCAGCACCTGGTCCGCGCTCCAGCGCACCGCGGCGACCGTGGGGATGCCGAGCCGCTGGTAGATCTCCGCGCGGCCCGGGTCGTAGATCCGCGCCACGACGTGCGGGACGTGGAACGTTTCGCGGGCCACCCGGGTGGCCAGGATGTTGGAATTGTCACCGCTGGACACGGCGGCGAAGGCGTAGGCCTCCTCGACGCCGGCCTGCTTGAGCGTTTCCCGGTCAAAGCCGACGCCGGTGACCTTGCGGCCGGAAAAGCCGGTCCGCAGCCGGCGGAAAGCGCGGTCGTCCTGGTCGATGATCGCGACCGAATGGCCGGCGTCCTCCAGTGTGTGCGCCAGGGTCGCCCCAACACGGCCACAACCCATGATCACGAAGTGCGCCACACGTGCCTCCTCAAGCGTTCTCTCTTGTGCTGCTGCGGTTTGCTGCTGCGTAAAACTGTACCGGCCGGAGCGGACCCGCAGCCCTTGTTGACCGGCGCGGGCCGCGGGCCGCTGGTGAGCGGGCTCCGCCGTCATGACATCGGACCCGAATCAGACTAGCTTTGTCTGGTGCTGACAATTTTCAATGCCGTGAAACGGGTGCTGGTAGGCAGGCCCTTCCGGAACGACCGTCTGGCCCACACCCTGCTGCCCAAGCGGATCGCGCTCCCCATTTTCGCCTCCGATGCGCTCTCCTCGGTGGCGTACGCACCGGACGAAATCCTGCTGACCCTGGCCCTGGCCGGCGTCAGCGCCGTGGCCTTCTCGCCCTGGGTGGGCCTGGCCGTGATGGTGGTGCTGCTGACCGTGGTGGCCTCGTACCGCCAGAACGTCCACGCCTACCCCTCCGGCGGCGGCGACTACGAGATCGCCAACGAAAACCTGGGCAAGTACGCCGGCCTCACCGTCGCCTCGGCCCTGCTGGTTGACTACGTCCTCACCGTCGCGGTGTCGATGTCCTCGGCCGCGGCCTACCTCACCACTGCCGTGCCCTCGCTGCACGGACAGCAAGCCGCGATCGCCACGATCGGCGTCGTCATCCTGGCCCTGGTGAACCTGCGCGGCATCCGCGAAGCCGGCACGGTCTTCGCGGTACCGACCTACATCTTTATGTTCTCGATCCTCGGCATGACCGCCGTCGGCATGTTCCAGGCCGCCACCGGCCAGCTGGGCCAGGCGCCGTCGGCCGCGTTCGAGATCGTCCCGGCCGCCGGCTTCGACGAGGGGATGGTGGGCCTGGCGGGCGCGTTCCTGCTGCTCCGGGCGTTCTCCTCGGGCGCCGCCGCCCTGACCGGCGTCGAGGCGATCAGCAACGGTGTGCCGAACTTCCAGAAACCCAAGAGCAAGAACGCGGCCACCACGCTGCTGCTGCTCGGCGTGATCGCGGCCTCCATGCTGGCCGGCATCATCTACCTGGCCAACGCCACCAAGGTGCACATTGTGCTGGACCCGGCCAAGGAGTTCCTGCTGGACGGCAAGCCGCTGCCCGAGGACTACATCCAGAACCCGGCGATCAGCCAGATCGCCCAGACCGTCTTCGGCGCCGGCTCGATCCCGTTCTACATTGTGGTCGCCGCCACCGGCGTGATCCTGGTGTTCGCCTCCAACACCGCCTTCAACGGCTTCCCGGTCCTCGGCTCGATCCTCGCCCAGGACGGCTACCTGCCGCGCCAGCTCCGCACCCGCGGCGACCGGCTCGCGTTCAGCAACGGTGTGCTGGCGCTGGCCGCCGGCGCGCTGGTGCTGATCATCTCCTTCGACGCGGATGTCACCAAGCTCATCCAGCTCTACATCGTGGGCGTCTTCATTTCCTTCACCCTGAGCCAGCTCGGCATGATCAGGCACTGGGGCCGCGAGCTGAAGCTCGCCAAGGACGCCGCCACGAAGCTGCGGATGCTCAAGTCCCGCACCATCAACACGATCGGCTTCGGCATGACCGGCCTGGTCCTGGTGATTGTGCTGATCACGAAGTTCGAACAGGGTGCCTGGATCGCCCTGCTGGCCATGTTCATCCTCTTCCTGATCATGTGGAGCATCCGGGCGCACTACGACAACGTGGCCAAGGAGCTCGCCGTCGATGAGGACTCCTCGCCGCGCGCTCTTCCCACCCGGGTGCACGCCGTGCTGCTCGTCTCGCACGTCCGCAAACCCGTCCTCCGGGCGCTGGCCTACGCCCGCGCCTCACGGCCCTCCCGGCTGGACGCCATCACGGTGGACATCAGCCCGGAGGAGACGGAACAGACCCTCGCGGACTGGGAGAAACTGGAGATCCCGGTGCCGCTAACGGTACTGGCGAGCCCGTTCCGTGAGACCGTCACGCCGATCATGGAGTACATCAAGAACATGCGCCGCGACTCCCCGCGGGACCTGATCGTCGTGTACATCCCCGAATACGTCGTGGGCAAGTGGTGGGAGCAGCTGGTGCACAACCAGACGGCGCTGCGGATCAAGACCCGGCTGCACTTCGAGCCCGGCGTCATGGTCGCCAGCGTGCCATGGCAGCTGAAATCCTCCGAAGAAGCCAAGAAACTGCAGGACATCCAATGAGCACCGACACCCGGACCCCCGCCCGCACCGAGCTGATTGTCGACGTCGGCCCGGTCGCCCACGGCGGCCACTGCGTGGCCCGGCACGAGGGCCGGGTGATCTTCGTCCGGCACGGCATCCCCGGCGAAAAGGTCCGGATCCGGTTGACCGACGACGGCGAATCCGCCAAGTTCTGGCGTGCCGACGTCGTCGAGGTGCTGGAGCCCTCACCGGACCGGGTGGAGCACTTCTGGCACGCGGCCGACGCGCAGCGGGCCTGGTCCCACGGCCACCCGCCGGTCGGCGGCGCCGAGCTGGGGCACGTCGCGCTGGAGCGCCAGCGCAGCCTCAAAGCCGAGGTCCTGGCCGATCAACTGCACCGGCTCGCCGGCGTCGAACTTTCCGTTCCGGTCGAAGCGGTGGGGGAGGCGGCCGGCGCCGCCGGCACCGGCCTGGCCTGGCGGACCCGGGCGGGCTTCGCCGTGACGACCGGGGGGAAGCTGGGCATGCACGCGCACCGCTCCGACGCCGTGTTCCCGGTCCGCGAGATGCCGCTGGCCGTCGAAGCAATCAACGCCCTCAAACTCTGGGACATCGACCTGCAGGGCATCGAGCGGGTGGAGGTCGCAGCCCCGGCCAACGGCTCCCGGCCGCTGGTGCTCCTGGTCCCGTCCGCCGGAACCCGGGCCAAGCGGCTCGGCGCCATTGCGGCCCAGCTGCCGGATGATGTTTCGGTGGCGGCCGTTGACCCCGGCACGGGCGCCGTGACGCAGTTGCGCGGCCGCACCTGGGTGCAGGAAACCGCAGCCGGGCACGAGTACCGTGTCACCGGCGACGGGTTCTGGCAGATCCACCGCGACGCCCCGGAGACGCTGGTGGGGGCCGTCACCGGCTTCCTGCACGAGGGCGGCTACCTTGCCGCCGGGTCGGTGGTGGCGGACCTCTACGCCGGCGCCGGGCTCTTCACCGCGCCGCTGGCCGACGCCGTCGGCGTCACCGGGTCCGTGCTGTCCGTGGAAGGGGCGCCGGGCACCAGCCGGGATGCGCGGAAGAACCTGCACGGCGCGCCCCAGGTCGACATCATCCAGGGCAAGGTCGAACGCGTGCTGCGGCAGCAGCCCCGCAGCTTCGACGCCCTGCTCCTGGACCCGCCCCGGGCCGGTGCCGGCAAGGCGGTCGTGAACCAGCTGGTGGCGTCCCAGCCCCGCGCCATCGCGTATGTCTCCTGCGATCCGGCGTCGTTCGCGCGGGACGTGGGGTACTTCCAGCAGGCCGGCTGGGCCCTGGCGGGACTGCGCGCCTTCGACCTGTACCCGCACACCCACCACCTGGAGACTGTGGCGTTACTGACTCCCCGGGGCTGAGGCCACTAGGATGGGCGGAGTAGTCCGACATCGCGCATTGCAGTCACTTTTGAGAAATCACTGTTGAGAAATCATCACTCATGTCTTAGTTAGGCTGGCCTAACTAGCAAGGGGTCTGCGGCGCGACAAAGATGAAACTGTTGCGAGAGGAGTCCTGCGATGAGCATTGTGGACAGCTTCGGTTCAAAAGGCAAACTTAATGTAGCCGGTACCGAATACGAAATTTTCCGGTTGAACTCCGTTGAAGGTGCAGAAAACCTTCCGTTCAGCCTCAAGGTATTGCTTGAAAACCTGTTGAGGACCGAGGACGGCGCCAACATCACGGCCGATCACGTCCGCGCACTGGCCGGTTGGGATCCCAACGCCGAGCCCGACACTGAAATCCAGTTCACGCCGGCGCGCGTGATCATGCAGGACTTCACTGGCGTGCCCTGCGTTGTTGACCTCGCCACCATGCGTGAGGCCGTCAAGGAACTCGGCGGCGACCCCAAGCGGGTCAACCCGCTGGCACCGGCGGAAATGGTCATCGACCACTCCGTGCAGATCGACGCCTTCGGCAACTCCGGCGCACTGGAGCGCAACATGGAGATCGAGTACCAGCGCAACGGCGAGCGGTACCAGTTCCTTCGCTGGGGCCAGACCGCGTTCGACGACTTCAAGGTCGTCCCGCCGGGAACCGGCATCGTGCACCAGGTCAACATCGAATACCTGGCCCGCACCGTCATGACCCGTGAAGTTGACGGCGTGCTCCGGGCCTACCCGGACACCTGCGTCGGCACCGACTCGCACACCACCATGGTCAACGGCCTGGGCGTGCTCGGCTGGGGCGTCGGCGGCATCGAAGCCGAAGCTGCCATGCTCGGCCAGCCCGTCTCCATGCTGATCCCGCGCGTCGTGGGCTTCAAGCTGACCGGGTCCATCCCGGCCGGCGCCACCGCCACCGACGTTGTGCTCACCATCACCGAGCAGCTGCGCCAGCACGGTGTGGTCGGCAAGTTCGTGGAATTCTACGGCGAAGGCGTCGCGGCCGTGCCGCTGGCCAACCGCGCCACCATCGGCAACATGAGCCCCGAATTCGGCTCCACCGCCGCGATGTTCCCGATCGACGACGTCACCCTCGACTACCTGCGCCTCACCGGCCGGTCCGACGAGAACGTTGCCCTCGTGGAGTCCTACGCGAAGGAACAGGGCCTCTGGCACGACCCTTCCCGCGAGATCAAGTTCTCCGAGTACCTCGAGCTGGACCTCTCGACCGTTGTCCCGTCGATCTCCGGCCCGAAGCGCCCGCAGGACCGCATCATCCTCACCGAATCGAAGGCCCAGTTCCGCGAGGACCTGCGCAACTACGTGAAGGAAGACCTCGCCGACGGCAGCCTGGACGAAGCGATCGACGAGAGCTTCCCGGCGTCGGACGCCCCGTCCTTCACCGCCTCCGGCACGCACCTCACCGACCAGGCGCCGCACGCGCACGGCCCGAAGTCCAACGGCCGCCCGTCCAAGACCGTCGCGGTCAAGACCGCCGACGGCCGCGAGTTCGAACTGGACCACGGCGCGGTGTCGATCGCCTCGATCACCTCCTGCACCAACACGTCCAACCCGTCCGTGATGCTCGCCGCAGCCCTGCTGGCCCGCAACGCCGTGGACAAGGGCCTGACCTCCAAGCCGTGGGTCAAGACCTCCGTGGCCCCCGGGTCCAAGGTTGTCACCGACTACTACAACAAGTCGGGACTGACCCCGTACCTGGAGAAGCTCGGCTTCTACATCGTCGGTTACGGCTGCGCGACCTGCATCGGCAACTCCGGCCCGCTCGACGCCGAAATCTCCGAGGCCATCCAGGCCAACGACCTTTCCGTCACGGCCGTGCTCTCCGGCAACCGCAACTTCGAAGGCCGGATCAACCCGGACGTCAAGATGAACTACCTGGCCTCCCCGCCGCTGGTCATCGCGTACGCCCTGGCCGGCACCATGGACTTCGACTTCGAAAACGACGCGCTGGGCCAGGACGAGGCTGGCAACGACGTCTTCCTGAAGGACATCTGGCCGAACCCGGTAGAGGTCCAGCAGGTCATCGACTCCTCGATTGACAAGGGCATGTTCGCCCGCGGCTACGAGGGTGTCTTCGAGGGCGACGAGCGCTGGAAGGCACTCGACACCCCGGCCGGCGACACGTTCGCCTGGGACGAGAAGTCCACCTACGTCCGGAAGCCCCCGTACTTCGAGGGCATGCAGGCGCAGCCGGAGCCCGTGCAGGACATCACCGGGGCGCGTGTGCTGCTCAAGCTCGGCGATTCCGTCACCACGGACCACATCTCCCCGGCCGGTTCCTTCAAGTCCGACACCCCGGCCGGCCAGTACCTGCTGGCCAACGGTGTGGAGCGCAAGGACTTCAACTCCTACGGCTCACGCCGTGGCAACCACGAAGTCATGATCCGCGGCACCTTCGCCAACATCCGGATCAAGAACCAGCTCCTGGAAGGCGTCGAGGGCGGCTTCACCCGCGACTTCACCCAGGCCGACGGCCCGCAGGCCTATGTCTACGACGCCGCGCAGAACTACCAGGCCGCCGGCACCCCGCTGGTTGTCCTGGCCGGCAAGGAGTACGGCTCCGGCTCGTCCCGTGACTGGGCCGCCAAGGGCACCGCACTGCTGGGTGTCAAGGCTGTCATCGCGGAAAGCTACGAGCGCATCCACCGCTCCAACCTGATCGGCATGGGCGTCCTGCCGCTGCAGTACCCGGCCGGCCAGAACGCCGCCAGCCTGGGCCTGACCGGCACGGAAACCTTCGCCGTTGAGGGTGTCACCGCCCTCAACGAAGGCACCACGCCGAAGACCCTCAAGGTCACTGCCACGGCCGAAGACGGCTCCACCACCTCGTTCGACGCGGTCCTGCGCATCGACACCCCGGGTGAAGCCGACTACTACCGCAACGGCGGCATCCTGCAGTACGTGCTGCGCCAGATCTCGGCCAACTAGGCCCCGACCGGCAGCACCACGGGAAAGCCCCGGCCCGTCACCGACGGACCGGGGCTTTCCCCGTTTCCGGCACCCGGCCCGGTCCGAAGGCGTTAGAGTTAAAAGGCATGTCTACTACCCGCAAGGAGGGGCCGTTGGGAATCTTGGAGACCATCCGGAGTCCGCAGGACCTGAGCAAGTTGTCCGAGGCGCAGCTGGAACAGCTGGCAGCCGAGGTCAGGGAGTTCCTGATCGGCAACGTTTCCCAGACGGGAGGCCACCTCGGGCCGAACCTCGGCGTCGTTGAACTGACCATCGCGGTGCACCGGATCTTCGATTCCCCCCGCGACAGCATCGTCTTCGACACCGGCCACCAGTCGTACGTGCATAAGCTCCTTACCGGCCGCCAGGATTTCAGCACGCTCCGGCAGCAGGGCGGGCTCTCCGGCTACCCGGACCGCGGCGAATCCGAGCACGACATCGTCGAAAGCTCGCACGCTTCCTCCTCGCTGTCCTGGGCCGACGGGATTTCCCGCGCCCGCCGGCTCACCGGCGACGGCGACCGGTACGTGATCGCCGTCGTCGGCGACGGCGCCCTGACCGGCGGGATGGCCTGGGAGGCCATCAACAACATCGCCGCGGACAAGAAGCGCCGCGTGGTGATCGTGGTCAACGACAACGGCCGCTCCTACGCCCCGACCGTCGGCGGTGTCGCCGACTACCTCGCCTCGCTGCGCCCCACCATCGATTCGCTCCGCGCCGCGCCCGCCTACGAAGGCGCCCTCGACTGGTGGAAGAAGCGGCTGCAGAGCGGCGGCCCGGTGGGACAGTTCACCTACAAGAGCCTGCACGCCATGAAAAAGGGCATCAAGGACTGGTGGGCGCCGCAGGGCATGTTCGAGGACCTGGGCATGAAGTACATCGGCCCGGTGGACGGCCACAACCTCCAGGCCATGGAGCACGCACTGTCCACAGCCAGGAACTACGCCGGCCCGGTGATCGTCCACGCCATGACCGAGAAGGGCCACGGCTACGCGCCGGCCCGCGCCCATGAGGCGGACCAGTTCCACGCCGTCGGGATCATCGACCCGGAAACCGGCGAGCCCACCGAGGCCGGCGGCGCGAAGTCCTGGACCTCGGTGTTCGCCGATGAGATCGCCGACATCGCGGACGAGCGCAAGGACATCGTCGGCATCACCGGAGCCATGCTGATCCCGGTCGGGCTGCACAAGTTCGCTGCCCGCCACCCGGACAGGGTGTTCGACGTCGGCATCGCCGAGCAGCACGCCCTCACCTCCGCTGCGGGCATGGCTTTCGGCGGCCTGCACCCTGTGGTGGCGGTCTATGCCACCTTCCTGAACCGTGCCTTCGACCAGCTGCTGATGGACGTCGCGCTGCACAAGGCCGGTGTGACCGTGGTGCTGGACCGGGCCGGGGTCACCGGGCCCGACGGCGCCAGCCACCACGGCATGTGGGATATGGCCATGGTGCAGATCGTTCCCGGCCTGCACCTGGCCGCGCCGCGCGACGCCACCCGGCTGCGCGAGGAACTGCGCGAGGCGGTCGCCGTCGAGGACGCCCCCACCGTGATCCGCTACTCCAAGGGAACCGTCGGGGCCGAAGTGGAAGCACTCGAACGGCTCAGCGACGGCGTCGACGTGCTGGCCCGGCGGCCCGCCGGGTCCAGCGACAACGACGTCCTGATCGTCAGCGTCGGCGCGATGTCCGAACTCGCCCTCGACGTCTCCAACCGCCTCGGCGCCCAGGGCATCAGCTCCACGGTGGTGGACCCGCGCTGGGTCCTGCCGGTCCCGAAGTCCGTGATCGCCCTCGCCTCGCACCACCGCCTCGTCATCTGCATCGAGGACGGCGTCCGGGCCGGCGGCGTCGGCTCCCGGATCCGGCAGGAAATGCGGGCCGCCGGGGTGGACACCGCGCTCAACGAGGTGGGCCTCCCGGTGGAGTTCCTGGACCACGGGAGCCGCAGCCAGGTGCTGGAGCGCGTCGGACTGACCGCCCAGCAGATCACCCACGACGTCGTCGCCCAGGTCCTCGGGACCAAGGTGCCGTTCGCGCGGCCGCTGCCCGGTCAGGCGCACCCCAGCACCGGCAGCCTGCCGATCCTGTGAGAGTCCCGACGTTGGACCGGAACGACCACGCCGTCAAGGCACCACAACCACCCTTCGCCGGCACCCGCCGCGGACGGTTTACGAAGGGACAGCCATGAGCGGCATTATCCGGGTTTACAAGCGCGACGACGAGGGAGTCCTGCACTTCAGGGAAGCCTGGATTGACGAGGAGTACCACGAGTTCGTGATGAACCACGGTGTCGTGGGGCACCAGAGCACCACCGAGGAGACCGAAGCCGCCGACGCGGCCGCGGGGGAGGGCCTGATGGAAGCCTTCGCCGCGCAGTGCACCGAGGACGGCTACGCCGAGATTCCGGATGAGGAGCAGTTCTGGGTGGTGGCGCAGTACGCGCTCAAGACCAAGGACGGCACCAGCCGCGACCGCTACCTCGAGGAGAAGGCCAAGGACGCCCTGATCAGCCACCTGGCGTGGCGCGGGCTCGGCGTGGTGGACCGCTCCGAATTCTCCGACGCCAAGCTCAACATCTTCTGCCTTACCCCGGAGGTCAACAAGACGGTCAACGCGATCAAGGTCTGCATCCGCGGCGAGGACCTGGACTTCACCAAGCTCAGCATCGGCGCCGCTCCGTTCGGCGGGACGGACTTCAAACTGAAGCACTCGGCCAAACCGGCCAACAGCTTCACGCTCTAGGCACGGGGCCTGGAGAGTACCTGCAGGGAGCCGGACACGGCTCACACCAGTTTTGGGGGCAAGCGACAGGAAGGCAACGCAATGACGCGAAAAACCCCTCGACCCGGCAGCACTCCACTTCCCGCCGGACTGGCGGCCCCGGCCCGGAAGTCCCTCGCGCACGCGGGCGTGGAAACGCTCGAACACCTCGTGCGGCTTGGCCGGCGCCGGCTGGCCGGGATGCCGGGCGTCTGCCCGCGGACCCTGGCCCAGCTTGAGGATGCCCTGGACGAACGCGGACTTGAACTGCCTGCAGGGTAGGGGTGCCGGGGCGGTCCGCACGGCCTTGGCGCCACGCTGCCGCGGTGCCGCCGTCGGCCGTTATAGGCTGAATCCCATGACTGAATACCGCCGCGTAGGAAATTCCGGACTGACTGTCTCTGTCGTGGGACTTGGCTGCAACAACCTGGGCCGGGCTAATACCGCCACCGAGACGCAGGAGGGCACCGACGCCGTCGTGCATGCGGCCCTGGACACCGGCATCACCTTCTTCGACGTCGCCGACGCCTACGGCCGGGAGCCCGGCCTCAGCGAAACCATGCTCGGCAAGGCGCTCGGGTCCCGCCGCGGCGACGCCGTGATCGGCACCAAGTTCGGCATGGACATGCGCGGGACCAACGGCAACGACTTCGGCGCCCGGGGATCCCGCCGCTACATCATCAAGGCCGCCGAGGCCTCCCTGCGCCGGCTCGGAACCGACTGGATCGACCTGTACCAGTTCCACACCCCGGACCCGCTGACGCCCATCGACGAGACCCTCGCGGCGCTTGATGAGCTTGTGACCAGCGGCAAGGTCCGCTACATCGGCCACTCCAACCGGGCCGGCTGGCAGATCGCCGAGGCCGAGTTCGTGGCCCGCGCCCAAGGCGGCGAACGCTTCATCTCCAGCCAGAACCACTACAACCTGCTGGACCGCCGCGCCGAGCTGGAGGTCACCCCGGCCGCCGAAGCCTACGGCCTGGGCGTGCTGCCCTACTTCCCGCTGGCCAACGGCCTGCTCACCGGCAAATACTCCGCGGGCCAGGCGCCGGAGGGATCGCGCCTGAGCCACACCCGCACCAACCTGGTCCAGGACGCCGACTGGAAGCAGCTGGGTGCGTTCTCCGCCTTTGCCGCCGATCGGGGCCTGACCGAGATCCAGGTGGCCTTCTCCTGGCTCGCCGCCCAGCCCTCGGTCAGCAGCGTGATCGCGGGCGCCACCCGGCCCGAACAGGTCCGGCAGAACGCCGAGGCCGTCGCCTGGGTGCCGGACGCCAAGGAGCTCGCCGAACTGGACGAGATCTTTCCGCGTACGCCGAAGGTCGCACTCTTCTGAGCTCGGAAACACCCGGCGCCCCGGACGCCGAACACCTGATCCTGATGGATGTCGATACCGGCATCGACGACGCCCTGGCCATCGTCTATCTGCTGTCCCGGCCGGAGGTCCACCTGCAGGCCATCACGTGCACCGCGGGCAACGTCGGGGCACGCCAGGTGGCGGTGAACAGCCTGTCGCTGCTGGAGCTGTGCGGCCGGCAGGGGATCGAGGTGGCTGTTGGCGCCGAGGTCCCGCTTGAAATCCCGCTGGTCACCACCGAAGAGACCCACGGGCCGCAGGGGATCGGCTACGCCGAGCTGCCCGCCCCCGCCCAGCAGATCTCCCAGCGGCACGCCGTCGACGTCTGGGTGGAGGAGGTCCGGGCGCATCCGGGGGAGATCACCGGGCTGATCACCGGGCCGCTGACCAACTTCGCCCTCGCCCTGCGCCGCGAACCTGAGCTGCCGCGGCTGCTCAAGGGACTCGTCATCATGGGTGGCAGCTTCTACTACCAGGGCAACACCACGCCGACAGCGGAGTGGAACACGTCGGTGGACCCGCACGCCGCCAAGGAGGTCTTCGAGGCCTACCGCGGGCTGCCCGAGGACAAACTGCCGGTGGTCTGTGCCTTGGAAACGACGGAGCGGATCGAGATGCTGCCCGAACACCTACGCAGGCTGGGCGAGGCTGCCGGGGCCGCCGCCCCCGAACTGGTGCTCCCTGACCAGCCCGAAGGGCAGCGCAGCGGCTCAGGCAACCCGCTGGTCGCGTGCCTGTCCGATGCGATCCGGTTCTACATGGAGTTCCACCGGCACTACGACCAGGGCTACGTGGCCCACATGCATGACGCCTTCGCCGCGTGCGCCGCCGTCGGTCGCACGGCGTTCAGCACCCGGCTGGCCACGGTCGACGTCGAAACCGTCTCACCGCTGCTGGTTGGCACCACCGTGGCCGACTTCCGCGGACTCTGGGGCCTGCCGCCGAACGCCAGGATTGTCACCGGCAACGATCCCGAGCAGTGCTTCGACGAACTCATTTCCTCGGTGGGCGCCCTGGCCCGGTCGCTGGACCGCTAGGATGTAAGCTGCGCCGAGGTGACATGAGGCGGATGTTCCAAACCCACGCCGAAGGACCCTTCCCATGTCACAGCAGTCCCTGACCCTCCCCGACGCCGACGCCCGGCCCGGAACAGCCCTGCGCCGCCGCCGGCTGCTCGAGACCGCAGGCGCCGCGGCCATCGCCGCCACCTACATCTTCCTGGTCCTCACCCAGCCGGTCGAGCTCGCCGACGGCCTGGCCAGCTTCTCCGCCCTCGTCGCCCTCGGCGGATTCCTGCTCGGCGCGGTGCTGCTGCTCATCGCCGTACTGCCCGTACTCCCCACCTCCACCCTGGTCCTCATGCCGGTGGCGATCGTGCTCAACGTGGTCCTCGGCCAGCTGATGGGCAGCACCGGCCTGCCGTTCTACCTCGACGCGATCGGCACGGTCCTGATCGCCGTCCTGGCCGGCCCGCCCGCCGGCGCCGCCACCGGAGTACTCGGCAGCATCGTCTGGTCCTTCTTCAACCCCACCGTGCTGCCCTTCGCCGCCGGCGCGGCCCTGATCGGATTCCTCGCCGGACTCGCCGCCCGCGGCGGCCTGTTCCGCCGCTTCTACCTCGCCCCGGTGGCCGGCTTCCTCACCGGCATCCTGGCCGGCGTCGTCTCCGCCCCGATCGCGGCCTTCGTCTACGGCGGAACCGCCGGCCTGGGCACCGGCGCCGTCGTCAGCGCCTTCCGCGCCATGGGCGACACCCTGCTGGCCGCGATCACCAAGCAGGCCCTCATCTCGGACCCGATGGACAAGGCCATCGTCTTCACGATCGCCGCCCTGCTGGCCTACGCCCTGCCGCGCCGCACCACCTTCCAGTTCCCCTTCGTCCGCCGTTTCCGGGTGCTCGCCGGCAAAGCCCCGGCGGTCCCCACCGCCTAGGACCATGCGCCTGCACCCGCTGACGGCCCTGACGGCGGCCGGCTGCGCCGCGGTCATCACGACGGCGGCCGGCAGCTGGCCGCTGTCCCTCGCGGTGGCTCTGGCCGCCGCGCTGCTCGCCGTACGCGCGGGCGCGGGGATGCGGGTGCTGGCGGCGGCCGGGGTCATCCTGGCGCCGCTTTGCCTGTCCCTGCTGGTGCTGCACGGATTGTTCTTCCCGGAAGGGCACACGGTGCTGGCGCAGTGGGGTCCGGCCCGGGTAACCGCCGAGGGTCTCGGCTTCGCCCTTGAGCTGGCCTCTCGGACGGCCGCGTCCGTCCTGGTGCTCCTGCTGTTCTCCTTCACCGTCAGCGTCCCGGATCTCCTGGCAGCACTGGCCTCGCGGCGGATCCCGCCGCAATTCAGCTTTGTCCTCGCCTCCACGCTCACCCTAGTCCCGGCCATGGCCGGCCGGCTGGAACGGATCCGGCACGCCCAGGAGGCGCGCGGGCTCGTGGTCCGGCGCGGACTGCTGACCCGGCTGGCCGCGGCCCGGCTGCAGGCGGTGCCGCTGGTGCTGGGCCTGATCGAGGACGCCGGGGTCCGGGCGCAGGCCCTCGAGGCGCGCGGTTTCGGCGGACCTGGCCCGCGGACCAGCTACCGGCAGCTGGAGGACCCGCCAAGGCAGCGGATCTTCAGGGCCGCGGCGCTCCTGCTCGCCGCGGCCGCCGTTGTGCTGCGGCTCGTCACGGCCTGGCCGGCGGCGGTGCCGGCGTGACGGGGCCGGCGTGAACGGGGCAAGACGCGCGACCGCTGCGCTGCCGGCGGCCGCCGCGCGGATCGACAGCTTCAGCTTCCACGGTGACAACCGGGAAGCGCTGCGGGACGTGCGGCTCTCCGTGCAGCCCGGTTCCCTGACCGCCGTGCTGGGTGGCTCCGGCAGCGGCAAGACCACGCTCGGAAAGGTCCTCGCCGGCTGGCTGCGGGCCGGCCACTCCGGAGTCCTGCGCGGCAGCCTGGCGCTTGGCGCGGACGTGCTGGAGTTCGCCGGCGCCAGCGGCGACCCCCGGATCAACCCGGCGGCCTGGTCCGGCCGGGTGGGCTACGTGCCCCAGGATGCCGCCACCATGCTCTCCACGGTGCGCTCCACTGTCGCCGAGGAACTCGCCTTTGGCCTCGAGAACCGGGCCGTGCCACGCCTGGAGATGCTCCGGCGGGTGGCCCGGACCGCGGAACTGACGGGGCTGTCCGGATTGCTCGAGCGGAATCCGGCCGAGCTTTCCGGCGGCGAGCTGCGCCGGCTGGCGGTCGGGTGCGCGGTCATCGCCGAACCGGAGGTGCTGGTCCTCGACGAACCGCTGGCCTCCCTCGACGCTGCCGGCGCCAGCCGGCTCCTAACGCTGGTGGAGCAGCTGGTCGACGCCGGCACCGCCGTCGTGCTGTTGAGCCAGTCCGCGGATTCCCTGGCCCGGCGCGCCGGGCACTGGCTGGTACTGGAGGGCGGCACGGCGACGGCGGAAGGCGCACCCGCCGAACTGGCGGCAGGCCCCCGCCTGCGGGACACCGGCGTCGTGCCGGAGAGCGCCGCCGACGCAGCGCGGCGGACAGTGCCCCCGGCCCCGGCAGACGCCGCGGCGCCGGTCCTTGAACTGCAGGGAATCGGCTTCGGCTACCGGACCGGCGGCCTGCTGCGGAACCTGGACCTCACCGTCCGTCCGGGAGAAATTGTCGCGATCACCGGCCCCAACGGCGCCGGCAAATCGACGCTTTTGCGTCACTTCAACGGGCTGATCCGGCCGCACGCCGGCGAGGTGCGGGTGCTGGGACGAAGCATCGGCCGGACCCCGGCGGGCCGCACCGCCGCCTCGGTCGGCCTGCTGTTCCAGCAGCCGCGCGAGCAGCTCTTTGAACGGACGGCGCTGCGGGAGGTCGGCTTCGGCCTGCGCCGCCTGGCGGGCGCGGAGGCGCCCGGGCGGGCACTCGAAGCGCTGGCCGCCGTCGGGCTTTCCGGTGCGGCTCAGGACCACCCGGCCGAGCTGCCCTCCTCCCGGCAGCGGCTGCTGGCCCTGGCCACGGTGCTCGCCCGCCGGCCGGCCATCCTGGCCCTGGATGAGCCCACCGTGGGACTGGACCGGCACGGCCTCGAACACCTCGCCGATGCCGTTGCCGCCGCGGCGGCGCGCGGCGCCGGCGTCGTCATGGTCACCCACGACCTCGCCTACGCCCGCGCCGGCGCCCACCGCGTACTCGCGCTCGACGGCGGGAGCCTGCGGGAAGTCTGACACGCGCCGGTTGCGGGCCAAATACCGCCCGGCGCGTTATGTTCCTTGGAGTTTTCCCGCACCCGGGCAGGCATGAGTGACCAGGAGGAACCGTTGATGAACCCCATAACCCCGGAGATCGGCACGGTGTTCGTGCCGGTCAAGGACATCGCCGAGGCCCGGGACTGGTACTGCTCGTTATTGGGCATCCCGGCGGACGGTGACATCCTCTTCGGGCACTTGTATGTGCTGCCGATGCGGGGCGCGGGGCTGGTGCTGGACAGCAAGATCTATTCGGCGGACGCGGTGTTCCGCGTCCCCGCCTTCCACCTCAACACGGCGGATATTGAGGCGGCCCATGTCCACGTGCAGGGCACCGGCACGGAGGTCACGGAGATCCGTGACGGCCCCTGCCTTTCGGCGGGGACGGCGGCGCTCCGCAGGGAAGCCGGCGGCTCAGGCGGCCGGCTCGGAGGCCACGCCCGGTGCCAGGAACTTCTTGCCGTTGACCCGCTCGGAGGCGCCCACCCGGTCCAGGTACGGGGTGATGCCGCCAAGGAACATCGGCCAGCCGGCGCCGAGGATCATGCAGAGGTCAATGTCCTCCGGCCCGGCCACCACCCCTTCGGCCAGCATCAGGCCGATTTCCTCGGCGAGGGCGTCCTGCGTGCGGCGCAGCACTTCCTCGGCGGTCGACGGCGAATCGCCGAAGGACAACAGTGCCAGGGTTTCGGCCGGGATCTCGGGCTTGCCGGCCTTGACGGAGGCCGGGTCCCAGAGCGACTTGATGCCGTTGTCAATCAGCACCTGCAGGTTCTTCGACACCGTGAAGCGGTCCCCGAAGGCGGCGTGCAGGGATTCCTGAACGTGCTGCGCGACCGGCAGCCCCACCATGGCGCCGAGGGTGAACGGCGTCATCGGCAGGCCCATCGGGCGCAGCGCGTTGTCCGCCACCTCGGCGGGTGTGCCCTCGTCAAAAGCGGCGATGACCTCGCCCATCAGGCGCAGCAGGAGCCGGTTCACCACAAACGCGGCGGCGTCCTTGACCAGCACCGCGGACTTCTTCAGGCCCTTGGCCAGTTCGAAGGCGGTCGCCAGCACGGCGTCGTCGGTCTTCGGCGCCCGGACGATCTCCAGCAGCGGCATCACGGCCACCGGGTTGAAGAAGTGGAAACCGACCAGGCGCTCGGGGTTCTGCAGGTCCTCGGCCATCGCGGTGACGGACAGCGAGGAGGTGTTGGTCGCCAGGATGCATTCGGGCGAGACGATCGCCTCAACCTCCTTGAACACCTGCTTTTTGACGTTGAGCTCCTCGAACACGGCCTCGATCACGAAGTCCGCGTCCGCGAAGGCCTCCTTGGACACCGAGCCGCTGACCAGGGCCTTGGTCCGGTTGGCGGCGTCCGGGCTGATCCGCTTCTTCGCCAGCAGCCTGTCCACCTCGGCGTGCACGTAGTCCACGCCCTTGTCCACCCGGGCCTGGTCGATGTCGGTCATGACCACCGGCACCTTGAGTTGGCGGGCGAACAGCAGTGCGAGCTGGCTGGCCATCAGGCCGGCGCCGACGACGCCGATCTTCGTGACCGGGCGCGCGAGCTTGCGGTCCGGGGCGCCCGCGGGGCGCTTGGAGCGGCGCTGGACCAGGTCCAGGAAGGCGTACACGGTGGAGCGGAACTCGTCGGTCTGCATCAGGTCCGCGAGGGTCTGGCATTCGAGCTCCGCCGACTCTGCCTGGGTCAGGGTCCGGTTGGCTTCCAGCACGTCCAGCACCTTGGCCGGGGCAGGGGAGGCGTTGGAAGTCTTGGCCTCGACGAAGGCGCGGCCGGCGGCCACGGCGGCCGCCCAGCGCTCTGCGACGTCCGGCGCGGAAGCGTCGACGGCGTTGGCCCGTGCCGGGGTCTCGGCGCCGGCGATCACCCGGGCGGCCCAGGCGACAGACTGCTCGACGAAGTCGGCGGGCTCGAAGATGGCGTCCGCGACGCCGAGGTCGTAGGCCTGCGGGCCGGTCAGGGTGCGGTTGTTGCTCAGCGGGTTCTCGATCATCACCTGGACGGCGTGCTCGGGCCCGATCAGCCGCGGCAGGATGTAGACCCCGCCCCAGCCAGGGATCAGCCCGATGAACGCCTCCGGGAGGGCCAGCGCGCCGGCCCCGGTGGAGACGGTGCGGTACGTGGACTGCAGGGCGATCTCCAGCCCGCCGCCCAGGGCCAGGCCGTTGATGAACGCGAAGCTGGGGACACCGAGGTTTGCCAGGGTGGCGTAGACGTCATGGCCGAGCTGGGCCATCCAGAGGCCCTGCTCCCGGCCGCTGACGGACTTGACCGTGGACAGGTCCGCCCCTGCGACCAGGAAGTAGGGCTTACCGGTGACGCCGACGCCGACGATCTCCCCGCGCGCGGCACGCTCCCGCTGCCCCTCCAGCACGGTGCCGAGCTCGATCAGGGTGTTCGGTCCCAGGGTGGTGGGCTTGGAGTGGTCCAGGCCGTTGTCCAGCGTCACCAGCGCGAAGGTGCCGGGGCTGGTGCCGTTGACGGCGGGCAGCTGGATGTCCTGAACGTAGGAGTGGGTCACGGTCTCGCCCGGGAACAGTTCGGCGAGTTTGCGGAAATCGGCGGCGCTCATGCTGCGGCTCCAGTCTCGGTGGTGGTGTAGTCGGTGCCGTAATCGGCGTGGTGCGGGTTTTCCCAGATGACCGTGGCGCCCATGCCCAGGCCAATGCACATGGTGGTCATGCCAAAGCGGACGCTGGGGTCCTCCTCGAACTGCCGGGCCAGCTGGTTCATCAGCCGGACGCCGGAGGAGGCCAGCGGGTGGCCGACGGCGATCGCGCCGCCGTAGCGGTTGACCCGGGGGTCGTCGTCGGCGATGCCGAAGTGGTCCAGGAAGCTGAGCACCTGGACGGCGAAGGCCTCGTTGATTTCGAACAGGCCGATGTCCCCGATGCCGAGCCCGGCGTTTTTGAGCGCCTTCTCTGTGGCCGGGACCGGGCCGATGCCCATGACCTCGGGTTCGACGCCGGCGAAGGCGTAGCTGACCAGGCGCATCTTGACCGGCAGGCCGAGCTCCTCGGCGGCGTCGGCCGAGGCCAGGAGCGCAGCGGTGGCGCCGTCGTTGAGGCCGGCGGCGTTGCCGGCGGTGACGCGGCCGTGCGCGCGGAACGGGGTGCGCAGGGCGGCGAGGTCCTCCACCGAGGTGCCCGGGCGCGGCGGCTCATCGACGGTGTTGACGGTCCAGCCCCGGCCGGGCTTCATGGTGGCTACCGGGACCAGGTCCGGCTGGATCTGCTCCTTGGCGTAGGCGGCCGCCAGCTTGTCCTGGGAGGCTACGGCGTAGGCGTCCGTGCGCTCCTTGGTGATGGCGGGGAAGCGGTCGTGCAGGTTTTCCGCGGTGTTGCCCATGTTCAGGGCGGCGGGGTCCACGATCCGTTCGGACATAAAGCGCGGGTTGGGGTCCGCGCCCGCGCCCATCGGGTGGTTGCCCATGTGTTCGACGCCGCCGGCGATGACGACGTCGTACGCGCCGAAGCCGATTCCGCTCGCCGTCGTCGTAACCGCGGTCATGGCGCCGGCGCACATCCGGTCGATGGCAAACCCGGGAACGGTTCGCGGCAGCCCGGCCAGCAGGGTCGCGGTGCGGCCGATGGTCAGGCCCTGGTCGCCGGTCTGGGTGGTGGCGGCAATGGCCACCTCGTCGATCCGCTCCGCCGGCAGGGACGGGTTGCGGCGCATGAGTTCGCGGATGCATTTGACCACCAGGTCATCGGCACGGGTTCCGGCGTAAATGCCCTTCTCGCCGGCGCGGCCGAACGGGGTGCGGACGCCGTCGACGAAAACGACGTCGCGGACGGTGTTCCTTCGTCCGGTGGCCGGCTGGGCGCTGCTGGCTTGGCTCACGTATTACTCCTCATTGAGACATGGGTGCCGGATCGTTGCCCGGGCCCTAGGGGTCGGGACGGGCTCGAATGATCCAGGCGACATCACCAGCAATGTTACTCATGAGTAACTTAGCTGGCAAGGAGGCGGAGCCGGCGGGTCAGGAAGGGGCTTCGGACGGGGCGTCGGCCGTTCCGGTGGCGGCTGCCTTGGCCTCTTTCGGCGGCAGCGGCTGCGGGTTCAGGAACGCTTCGGCGATCAACGGGGCGGTGAGCTGGATCTGCCACTGGCGGGCCCCGAGGTTCTGGAGCTCCTCGGCGATGCCTTCCTCGCTGATCTCGGCCGGCGGGCGCCATGCCACGCGGCGCAGGTAGTCCGGAGTGAGCAGGTTCTCGACCGGCAGGTTCAGTTCCTCGGCCCGGGCCTGCAGCAGGGGCCTGGCGGTGGCAAGGCGTGCCGCGGCTTCCGGATCCCGGTCGGCCCAGACGCGCGGCGGCGGGGGAGCGTTGGTGGGAAGGTGCAGCGGCGGCAGTTCCTCGAGGCTGCGGGCGGTGCTGATGCAGCGCAGCCAGCGCGGGGCCTCGCGCTGCGCGGCCCGGCCGTGGAAGCCCTTGGTGCCGAGCAGCTGCGGCACGGTGGTGGGCATGGCCTTCGCGGCGGCCACGAGGGAGGAGTCGGGGATGAGCCGGCCGGGGGCGACGTCGCGCTTCTGGGCGAGTGAGTCGCGCTCCAGCCAGAGTTCGCGGACGGCCGCGAGCTGGCGGCGGTCGCGGATCTGGTGCAGCCCGGAGGTTTTGCGCCACGGGTCGACGCGCGGCGGGGCCTGGCCGGCCTCGAGGATCGCGGCGAATTCCTGCTCTGCGTACTCGAGCTTGCCGTCTGCGGTGAGGAGTTCGATCAGCTCCTCGCGCAGCTCGGTGAGGACCTCGACGTCGAGCGCGGCGTAGCGTAGCCACGGTTCGGGCAGCGGCCGGGTAGACCAGTCGGCGGCGGAGTGTTCCTTGGCCAGTCCGAAGCCGAGGAGCTGCTCGATCACGGCGGCGAGGCCCACCCGGGGCAGACCCGCCAGCCTGGCGGCGAGCTCGGTGTCGAAGAGCTTGTCCGGCCACATGCCGAGTTCGGAGAGGCAGGGGAGGTCCTGGCTGGCGGCGTGCAGGATCCATTCGACGCCCCGCAGTGCGTCGTTGATGATGCTGAGGTCGCCGAACGGCTCAGGGTCGATCAGCCAGGTGCCGGCGCCTTCGCGGCGGATCTGGACCAGGAAAGCGCGCTGGCCGTAACGGAATCCGGATGCCCGTTCGGCGTCGACCCCCGCGGGGCCGTGGCCCGCGGCCAGGGCTGCCGCGCAGCGCTCCAGTCCTGCCCGGGTTTCGATGACGAGCGGAACGCCGTCACGCGGGGCGTCGAGATCAATGACCTCGGGGACCAGGCTGTCGAAGCCTTCCACCGTGATGTGGGTTGCCGTGTCCGCAGCGCTGGCCGTACTGGCGGCAGGGTTGGTGGCTGCGGCTGTGTTGGCCGTGGTGATTTCCGGATTATGAGGGGTCATGATGACTCCAGTTTACCGACATTGCCATCGTTGCAGGCCGAAGCGGTGCATGGCCGGGCCCGGTCATGCCAGCCGGGGACGCCGGCGCGGCAGTGCGGAGACGCCCTCTGGCAGCGGCGGCAGGCCGGCAAACGTGCAGACCATGTCCGACCACGCCTCCAGATGCGCGGTGATGTCGCGGCCGGCCGGCGTCCATGAGGCGCGCAGTTCGATGTCGATGGTTCCGGGCCGGTCCGCCAGCGTGCCGAAGCTCTCGGAGAGCACCCGGGTGGCCGTGCCGCCGGCTGAACGGTAGTCGGCCTGGTGGTTTTCCAGTGCTTCCACCAGCCAGGTCCAGGCGACGGAGCCGAGCATCTCGTCGTTGCCCATGTCCGGTTCCAGCTGGGCGCGGATGTAGGTGACGATCCGGAATTCGCCGTCCCAGACCGCGGAGCCGTCGGGGTCGTGCAGGAGGATGAAGCGGCCGGTGGCGAGTTCGACGTCGTCGCTGCCGGCCGCGGGGGCCAGTGCGGCGGCCGCCGGGCCGTGGACCGCTCCGGAGGCGCCGTCGCCGGGGACCACCACTTCCGCGCCGAGCGCCACGGCGAAGGGCGCGAGCCGGCCGGGCGCCGGGATCTCGTCGAGGCGCAACTCGCTGCGGCACCGTGCTTTTCGAAGGGTTCCCAAAGCGAAGAGGAAATCCGCCGGAACCTGGTCGAGGGCGTTCACAGTGACAGGGTATGCACGGGCGCCGTCCCGGCCCCGCAGGCTCGCCGCCCTGCCGGGCCGGACGGGTGCGCAGCCTTGCGGTCAGGCGTCCGCGAGCTCGCGCTTGATCGCGGCAATAAAGGAATCAACGTCTTCCTCGGTGGTGTCGAAGGAGCACATCCAGCGGACCTCGCGGGCCGCCTCGTTCCAGTCGTAGAAGCGGAAGGACTTCCGCAGCCGGTCCGCCACACCGGCGGGCAGGACGGCGAAGACGCCGTTGGACTCGGTCTTCTGGCTCAGCTCGACGCCGGGGATCGACTCGACGCCGGCGCGAAGCCGGGCCGCCATCGCATTGGCGTGCGACGCCGAACGCAGCCACAGATCACCCTCGAGCAGGGCGATGAACTGGGCCGACATGAAACGCATCTTGGAGGCGAGCTGCATGTTCATCTTGCGCAGGTAGACCAGGCCGTGGGCGGCGTCGGGGTTCAGCGCCACCACAACCTCGCCGAAGAGCAGGCCGTTCTTGGTGCCGCCGAAGGAGAGGATGTCCACGCCGGCGTCGCGGGTGAACGCCCGCAGCGGCACGCCGAGGTGGGCGGCGGCGTTGGCCAGCCGGGCGCCGTCCATGTGCAGTTTCATTCCCTTGGAGTGGACATGCTCCGCGATCGCGCGGACCTCCTCGGGCGTGTAGCAGGTGCCGAGTTCGGTGGTCTGGGTGATGG
The DNA here is from genome assembly GCF_007858535.1 of Arthrobacter sp. UKPF54-2. NCBI lineage: Bacteria > Bacillati > Actinomycetota > Actinomycetes > Micrococcales > Micrococcaceae > Arthrobacter > Arthrobacter sp. UKPF54-2. Next base: position 3,201,190 of record NZ_CP040174.1, on the reverse strand, counting down.
ACACGGCCAGCGGCTGGGCGCGGTGCTCGTCGCCCCAGCCCCAGGCTTCCTGGTCGATCAGGGCGGGGGTGAGTTTGCCGTCCTCCGTAGGGACCTGGAGCAGCTTGATGCCGCCGATCCGCTCGGGGGCGCCGTTTTCGTCCATGTTGATGTGGGCGGTGGAGGCGCAGATGACGGCGCCCCAGCGCGGCAGCAGGGACTGCAGCGAGAGCACGTTGGCGCCGGTGCCGTTGAAGACCGGGAAGCATTCAATGCCCGTCCCGAAGTGCTCCTCCATCAGCTGCTGCAGCCGGGCGGTGTAATCGTCCTCGCCGTAGGAAACCTGGTGGCCCTCGTTGGCCGCGGCGAGGGCCGCCAGGACCTCCGGGTGCACTCCGGAATAGTTGTCCGAGGCGAAGCCGCGGACGGAGGGGTCGTGGAGCCGCTCCGTGGTGCTGGCCGGGGCAGTGTCAACTATGTTTTTTTCGACCGTGCTGGTCATCTCGTTACTCACACTTCCAGTCTAGAGGTGCCGGCTTACCGGCTAAGGGGCAGCCGCCGGCCGTTCAGTTCCGCGGCGGGGGCGGTGAAGAGACCGACGGCGGCAGCGGCCAGGTCTTCGACGTCGGTGAAGCCGGGGAAGGTGCGTTCCGGGGACTTCGCCCGCATGCCCGCGTCCACGAGGGCCTTCACCACGAAGATCACGGCGGCGCTTTGCTGCTCCACGGGCTCCTCCTTGTGTCCTGCTTGGGCGCGGCGGAACCCGTCGGCCACCGCGAGGGTCCAGGCTTCCGCGGCCGCCTTGGCCGCCGCGTAGCTGGCGCCGGCCGCCGTCGGGCTGGCCACCGCGGTGGACGAGACGATGGCCAGGCGCCCGGTGTCCGAGGCGGCCAGGTCGTCGTAAAAAGCCCGGCTGACGTTGCGGAGGGTGGTGACGGCGTTGCGTTCCAGGAAGTCCCAGTCCTCATCGCTCTGGTCCGTGATGCCCTTCGCGCCGCGCCAGCCGCCCACCAGGTGGATCACGCCATCGACGCGCCCGGCCTGTTCCGTGAGTGTTGCGCGGAGGTACCGGACCGCCGCCGGATCGGCAAGGTCGCAGACCATCGGCACCACACCGCTGCCGGCCTCGGCCGCGGCGGCCTCGATCCGGGCCCGGTCCGAGCCCACGGTGAAAACGGCGTGTCCGGCGTTGCGCAGGGCGCGGGCGACGGCGATCCCCGAAGGACCGCTGCCGCCCGCGACCAGCACGTTCAGTGTGCGGCCGGCGCTCATCCGGCGTTCAGTGCAGCGTTAGTCGAGCCCGTATCGGACGTCCCCGTGATGCCTGCGGTGGATTCGATTACGGTGCGCATCTTCTTCTCCAGCGCTTCGTAGAACATGGAGAGCGGGAACTCGTCGTCGAGCACCTGATCGGTCAGGCCGCGCGGCGGACCGTCCAGCGGCAGGGCGTCGGGCCCCTTGGCCCAGACCGACGCCGGGTTGGGAGTGACAGTGCCGGAGATCAGCTCGTAGGCGGCCAGCCAGTGGGCCGTCTTGGGGCGGTCGATCGAGCGCCAGTACAGTTCCTCGATCCTGGCGCCGAGTTCAACGACGACGTCGGCAACTTCGTCCCAGTCGATGCTGAGCTTGCTGTCGGTCCAGTGCAGCACGTGGTGCTGGTGCATCCAGGCGAAGAGCAGCTGGCCCCCGAGGCCGTCATAGTTCCGGACCCGGCTGCCGGTGATGGCGAAGCGGAAGATGCGGTCGAAGATGACGGCGTACTGGACCAGCTTGGCGTGCCGGCGTGCCTCCGGATCGGCGTCCTCGTCCTTTTCGATCTTCACGGACTCGCGGAAAGCGGTCAGGTCGCAGCGGAGTTCCTCCAGGGAATACAGGAAGTACGGCATGCGCTGCTTGATCATAAACGGGTCGAACGGCAGGTCGCCGCGCATGTGGGTGCGGTCGTGGATGAGGTCCCACATCACGAAGGTTTCCTGGGTCAGGTCCTGGTCCTCGAGCAGGGCCGCGGCGTCAGCCGGCAGTTCCAGGGAGGTGATGTCCGCGGCGGCGCGCAGCACCCGACGGAAGCGGGCCGCCTCGCGGTCGGCGAAGATGGCGCCCCAAGTGAAGGTGGGGGTCTCGCGGACGGCGACGGTCTCCGGGAAGAGCACCGCGGAGTTGGTGTCGTAGCCGGGGGTGAAGTCGAGGAAGCGGATCGGCACGAAGAGCTTGTTGGAGTATTCGCCCGCCTCCAGGCCGTCAATGAATTCCGGCCAGATGACCTCGATCAGCACCGCTTCGACCAGCCGGTTGGTGCTGCCGTTCTGGGTGTACATCGGGAAAACCACCAGGTGCTGGAGGCCGTTGACGCGGTGCTGCTGCGGCTGAAAGGCCTGCAGGGAGTCGAGGAAGTCCGGGACGCCGAAGCCTGCGTCGGCCCAGCGGCGGAAGTCGGTGACGAGAAGGGCCAGGTAGGCGGCGTCGTGCGGGAAGGCCGGAGCCAGGGCAGTCACCGCTGCAGTGAGGGTGGCGACGAGGTCCGCGGCGGCCGGGTGGTCGGCGGCGTCGGGGACGGAACCGTCCTTGACCTGGAGGGCCTGCAGGGCCGTCGCGGCGGCCTTGAGCTGCTGCCATTCCGGGGAATCGGCAGTGATCCGGGCAGGGGCGGTGAGGGCGGTTACGGTCATCGTTGCTCGCCTTTCTGGTTGCTGGAAACGTCTACGGCGAGCGTAGCAAGCAAACAGAAGCGCTAACTCAAAAAGAGGTCGAGCATAAGAATGTCTGAGGCAAACGGCCCGGCGGGTGGCATCCAGCTCCAGCCGGGCGGGGGCTGGCTCAGGCTTCGGGGCCTTCGGTGGCGTCGGCCGCGGGGACGAGCTTCAGGGAAACGGAGTTGATGCAGTAGCGCTGGTCCGTGGGGGTGCCGTAGCCCTCGCCCTCAAAGACGTGGCCCAGGTGCGAGTCACAGGCCGCGCAGCGCACCTCGATGCGTTCCATCCCGAGGGTGCGGTCGTGGATGTAGCGCACCGTGCCCTCCGCCAGCGGTGCCCAGAAGGAGGGCCAGCCGCAGTGCGAATCGAATTTTTCCCGGCTGGTGAACAGCTCGGTGCCGCAGGCCCGGCATTGGTAGACGCCCTCGGTGTGGGTGTCCCAGTATTCGCCGGTGTAGGGCCGCTCGGTCCCGGCCTGGCGCAGCACCCGGTATTCCTCCGGGGTCAGCTCCTCGCGCCACTGCTGGTCGGTCTTTTCCACCGGGCCCGCTTCGGTGGCGCCGGTTTGTCCGGCCGCGGCCGCTGCGGTGTCCCCTGCGGCCCCGGTGGCAGGGGAGGAGACGGGCTGGACTTTGGGCTTGTTGCTAAAGATGCTCATGACGTCCACAACGCTCAGGAGTCGCCGATAAATCCCGATCCGGCGTACAGATGCAGCACCGGGAGGCCGAGCTTGTCCTGGGCCTCGTTGGCCCAGTCGGTGTGGAAGGTGTCCGCCACGGCGTGCGGGCGGGTGATCACCACGGCCTGTCCCGCATTGAGTTCCTTGACCTTGGCGACGAGGCCGTCCACGGCCTTGCCCTCGACGATTTCGCCGGTTACGCCGCCGCCGAGTCCGCCCAGCGCGGTGAGCGAGGCGGCCAAGGTCTCGGCAGCTGCCGCCCGTTCCACGTCGGGGTCGGGGTGCCGGGCGGTCAGTTCCCGGAAGGCCTTGGCGATTTCGAGCATGGACAAGTTCTCCAGGAAGTCCACCAGCAGGTGGCGCTCGGTGTTCGCCGGGACCAGGACCACCAGCGGCGAATCGCCGTCGGCCACGAGGGTCTCGATGTTGACGCGGTCGTCCGCGCCGAGGGGCTCTTCTGTAAGGATGACGATTGGGTCGCTCATGCCCCCAGCCTAGCCCCCGGGCCAGCGCCCCGCACGGACCGGGCCACCGCCCCGGCCGGACGGAGCCGCGGGTGCGCCGGATGCCGGGGTTGGCCGCTGGTTCGGTAAGAATGGTGCCATGGCTTCGACCCTGCGCTTCCGCCCGCCACCGCCACGGATACCCCCTGCCCGAAGGAGCCCCCGGGCCCTGCCGGCGGGCATTCGGGAAACCGGAGCGCCCGATCCCCTGGTGCACGGGAATGCCAAGTGGGCCGTGGGCGGCATCATCGGCGGGAGCGCCGCGGCGGGGCTGCTCGCCGCGGGCTCCTCGGCGCTGGCCTTGTACTTCGCGCGGCGTGTCATCACCCCGGTCCGGGTGCGGGAGGAGGACCAGGAGGTGCTGGCGGTGATCCGCGACGGCCGTGAGCTGCAGGTCATCCTCAAAGCGACCCCGGACTCGACGGTCGAGGGGGTCTACGGGTTCTTTTTCGACGGCGGCCGCGGGCACGCCCGGCTCGGTCGGATCCTGTCCTATTCGCCCGCCGAGCAGACGGTGCTGCGGGAGGTCGAGGCCGTCTACAGCGGGGACCTGACGACGGCGCGGCGTGGCTACTGGAGCGGGGCCGTGCACCCGGATCCCGCGGCGCTCGGACTGCCGGCCGAAGAGGTGCAGATCGAGGTCGACGGCGGAACAGCGCCCGCCTGGCTGGTCCGCGCCGCCCCGCAGGCCGGCCTGCCGGCGGAACTGCCGGCCGAAGGGGCGGGAGCGGCGGGCGCAACGCCGCCGTCGGACGTCTGGGCGATCATGGTGCACGGGCGCGGCGCGAGCCGGCAGGAGGGCCTCCGGGCCGTCCGGGTGGCTCGCGACCTGGGCCTGTCCAGCCTGCTCATTTCCTACCGCAATGACGGACTGGCCCCCTCGGCGCAGGACGGCCGGTACGGCCTGGGCTCCACCGAGTGGCGCGACGTCGAGGCTGCAATCGCCTACGCGCTGGACCACGGCGCCCGCGAAGTGGTGCTCTTCGGCTGGTCAATGGGCGGGGCGATCTGCCTGCAGACCGCGGACCTCTCCCGCTACCACCACCTGATCCGGGCGATGGTGCTGGATGCACCGGTGATCAACTGGGTCAACGTGCTGGCGCATCATGCCGAGCTGAACCGGATCCCGTCCGCCGTCGGACGCTACGGGCAGCTGATGATGAGCCACCCGCTGGGCCGCCGGCTCACCGGGCTGGCCGCCCCGGTGGACCTGAAGGCGATGGACTGGGTGTCCCGCGCCGTGGAGCTCCGGACGCCGACGCTGATCCTGCACTCGGTCGACGACGAATACGTCCCCTACGGCCCGTCCGCGACCCTCGCCGAGAAGAACCCGGAGATGGTGACGTTCGAGACGTTCAGCACGGCCCGGCACACCAAGGAATGGAACGTAGACCCGGAGCGCTGGGAGGCTCTGGTCACGGCCTGGCTCCGGCAGCAGCTCGCGCCCCGGAAAACTCCGGCTGGCTAGCTGCGGGAAGTGCCGATCCGGGCTGTACGCGCGCCGGTCAGCCGGATGAGCTCGGCCGGGCTGAGCTCCAGGTCCAGTCCGCGGCGCCCGCCCGAAACCAGGATCGTCGTCAGTCCCAGTGCGCTCTCGTCCAGCACCGTGGGGGAGGGCTGGCGCTGTCCCAGCGGCGAGATGCCGCCGAGGACATAGCCGGTGCGGCGCTCCGCCGTCGCCGGGTCCGCCATGGCGGCCTTTTTGCCGCCCAGGGCGGCGGCCATCGCCTTCAGGTCCAGGTTTCCGCTGACCGGCACGACGCCCACGGCGAGGCGCCCGTCGACGTCGACCATCAGCGTCTTGAACACCCGGGCGGGATCGATCCCAAGCATTTCGGCGGCCTCCAGCCCGTAGCTGGCGGCGGCGGGGTCATGGCTGTAGGGGTGCGCAACGAAGGGAACCCCGGCCGCCGCGAGTGCCGCGGTGGCCGGGGTTCCCTGGGACGCCTGTTTGCGGGCCACCGGACTGCCTAGCCGTGCTGCGGCAGGGCAGCGACTTTGCGTTTGATCCGGCCGAGCATGGCCGTCATGCCGCGCATCCGCAGCGGGGTGATCGCCCGGGTGAGGCCCAGGAGTTCGGGCATGTCGTCCGGGACGGCCAGGATCTCGGCCGGGCTGAGCCCGTCGAGCCCCTCGTGCAGCACGCCGGCGAAGCCGCGGGTGGTGGGCGCCTCCGGCGGGGCCTTGAAGAACAGCCGCACGCGCTCCGGCGGACCGCCGGACTGCGCACCACCGGCCGGCTCCGTTTCGATGGTCAGGAACAGCGGCGACTGGCATTCCACCACCTGCTCCATCAGCTCGGGGTGGTCCTGGAGCCGGGCCGGAGGATCCGGCAGTTCGCGGGAAAACTCCAGCAGCAACTGCAGCCGCTCGGCTTCCTCGAGGGCCTGGAAATCGTCAACGATGTCCGCCAGGGCGGGGGGCAGGGCAGAAGTAGTCATCGCTCCCAGTTTACTTGCCTGCGGGAACGGTGCCGCGGTCCGCGCCCTTGACGATCGGGACCCGGACGGCGTTGCCCCACTCGGTCCAGGAGCCATCGTAGTTGCGCACGGTCTCGAAGCCCAACAGGTACTTGAGCGCGAACCAGGTATGGCTGGACCGCTCGCCGATGCGGCAGTAGGCCACGACGTCGTCGCCCTCCTTGAGTCCTGCTTCGTCCAGGTACAGGGCCTCCAGTTCGGGGCGACTGCGGTAGGTGCCGTCCTCCGCCGCGGCGCGGGCCCACGGGACGGACGCCGCGGTGGGGATGTGGCCGCCGCGCAGGGCGCCTTCCTCCGGGTAGGCGGGCATGTGCGTGCGCTGGCCGGTGTATTCCTCGGGGGAGCGGACGTCGATCAGCGGCTTGCCGAGGTGGGCCAGCACGTCGTCCTTGAAGGCGCGGATCGGGGCGTCGTTGCGCTCCACGACGGGGTACTCGCCCGGCGTGACCGCGGGCTTGTCCGTGGTGAGGGCGCGGCCTTCGGCGATCCACTTGTCGCGGCCGCCGTCGAGCAGCCGGACGTCTTCGTGGCCAAAGAGGGTGAAGACCCACAGGGCGTAGGCGGCCCACCAGTTGGACTTGTCGCCGTAGATCACCACGGTGCTGTCGCGGGAGATTCCCTTGGCCGCGGCGAGGGCGGCGAACGCTGCCCCGTCCACGTAGTCGCGGGTGACCTCGTCGTTCAGGTCCGTGTGCCAGTCGATCTTGACCGCGCCTGGAATGTGGCCGGTTTCGTACAGCAGGACGTCCTCGTCGGATTCCACGACCACCAGTTTCCCGCCGTCGAGCGCGCCGCCGTCAATCGCCGCGGCGAGCCATTCGGTGGAGACGAGGCGCTCCGGGTGGGCGTAGGCGGCGAATTTCTCGTTCTGCTCAACGGGGTAGGGCATGAAGATGGCCTTTCACTGGGCGGTCGGGAGGCCGGGCCATGGTGGTGCGCGGCGCCGGGCCTGCCTCCACACTAACCACGCCCCGGCAGGATTGCTTCCCCGGCCTACATACTCGGAAATATGGCCTTGGTCACGTCCGTTCCGGCGTCCGGAAGGGAAGGGGGCAGTTGCCGGTATCCTTTCTGGGGACACGAGACCAGCAGAACGGACCACCTTGGTAAAGATCGAACAGCTCGCCGCCAGAACACCGGCGGTTTCCGTGGATGAACTCCTCAACGGTTTTTATCCGTCGCCGCGCTTCGGTGAGGTGTCCTTTGCCAGCTACCGGCCGGACCCGGCCCAGCCCAGCCAGGCCCACGCGGTCCATGCCCTGCAAAAATTCGCGGCAGGCGTCGGAGCCGGCGACGGCGACGGCCTGTTCAAGCGGCTCTTCGGCAAGAAGGACACCTCGCGGGCGGGCATCTACCTCGACGGCGGCTTCGGCGTCGGCAAGACCCACCTGCTCGCCTCGCTCTGGCACGCCGCCCCGGGCCCCAAAGCCTTCGGCACCTTCGTGGAGTACACCAACCTGGTGGGAGCCCTGTCCTTCCGCAAGACGGTGGAGGCGCTTAGCCACTACAAACTGGTCTGTATCGATGAGTTCGAGCTCGACGATCCGGGCGACACGGTCCTCATGTCGCGGTTGATGCGCGAACTGGCCGACGCCGGGGTCAAACTCGCCGCGACCTCCAACACGCTGCCGGGCTCCCTCGGCGACGGCCGGTTCGCCGCCGTCGACTTCGCCCGCGAGATCCAGGTCCTGGCCGACCAGTTCGACGTCGTCCGGATCGACGGCGAGGACTTCCGCCATCGCGGCCTGCCGAAGGCGCCGGCGCCGCTGCGCAACGACGAGCTCGCGCGCCACATGCAGGCGGAGTTTGACGGTAAGACGGTCGCCAAGGATGAATTCAGCACGCTGATCAACCACTTGGCCGGCGTCCACCCGAGCCGCTACCGGCAGCTGATCGACGGGATCGACGGCGTCGTCTGGCGCAACGTGGAGACCATCACCGAGCAGGCCGTGGCGCTGCGCTTCGTTGTGCTCGCCGACCGGCTGTACGACAAGGACGTGCCGATCCTGGCCAGCGGCGTGCCGTTCGACCAGCTCTTCACCGAGGAGATGATGACCGGAGGGTACATGAAGAAGTACTTCCGCGCCGTCTCCCGGCTTACCGCCCTGGCCCGGGAGGGTCAAAACCACGAGCCGTCCTAGCGCTTGATTGCGTTGGTCGTTAAACGACGAAGGTGCCGGCGCCGCCTCTCGGCGGGACCGGCACCTCGCTGACGTACCTGGGTCAGAGGCCCGGCTGCCGGGGTTCCCCGGGGACGGGCGACTCTTCCGCGACGTGCGGCTCTGCGGCGGGGGCCGTTTCCGGCCGGCCGTCCGCGTTGTCCACGAAGTCGGAGGCGCCTCGCTGGGCGGCATCGACCTTGTCGGCGTACTTTCCGCCGGTCTTCGAGTCGACGAAATCACCCGCCTTTTCGATACCGTCCTTGATGGCTTGTTCGTTGCCACCAATCAGATGCTGAGCCTTGCCCTTTAGATCGTCAAGTAATCCCACGGGCACCTCCCTTCAGTCGCGGAGCCAGATCGCTCCTAGCGTTTTCGATCCTAACTGGCGGACGGGGAGGTGCCAAGGGTGTACGCCCAGAGGAGAAAGACTCTGTGCGCAGTGCCGGCCAGGGATACGAAAAAGCAGCCCCGGGGGGGAGCTGCTTAGTGTGGTGGGCGATACTGGGATCGAACCAGTGACCTCTTCCGTGTCAGGGAAGCGCGCTACCGCTGCGCCAATCGCCCGCAACCGGAAGGATCCGGAGTGGAAATGTGTAAAACTTTTGAAACAAGAGAGCGGACGACGAGATTCGAACTCGCGACATCCACCTTGGCAAGGTGGTGCTCTACCAGCTGAGCTACGTCCGCATTTTAGTCCGTTCCGGCAAGGCCGGTGGTACTGGGTCAAGCGAGTTTCCTCGCTTTGGTGGGCGATACTGGGATCGAACCAGTGACCTCTTCCGTGTCAGGGAAGCGCGCTACCGCTGCGCCAATCGCCCCTTTCGTATCCGGCCGGGACCGGAAACCAGGGTTTTCACCGAGGTGGGTACGGGATTCGAACCCGTGTATACGGCTTTGCAGGCCGCTGCCTCGCCTCTCGGCCAACCCACCGTGTAGACACAATTCCGAAGAACTGTTGCCGTGACAGTGTCCTGCGAGCGGACGACGAGATTCGAACTCGCGACATCCACCTTGGCAAGGTGGTGCTCTACCAGCTGAGCTACGTCCGCAATGTTGCCTGCGATTCGCTGCCGTAATCGGCATTTCCTCGCGTTCCAACGAGTAAGAACTCTATAGGAGGTTCAGGCAATCTACAAATCGGGACGCCCTCCGCGCCGGGATACCCCCGCCCTTCCCTGCAAACTAGCGGATTTTGCTAATTACAGATGTGTAATTCGACCCCCATCCTTACGTCGCCTGGGCAGGGTGGCAGACGGCGCGTCCGACGACGACGGCGCCAGGCGCGCGGCCTGGGGCGGCACTGACCTGCCCTCCGCGCCCCGCCCCACCGATTCGCCAATGGTGGCCACTAAACGAGCCCGGGAAGCGGCCATCTCTGTCCAGCGGGCGAAGTGCGGGCCGGGTCGCCGAACCCGCCGCGCCGCCGTCGAAAACGCCGATTTCGGATTTCCGCCGGGGTGGGCTAGCATTCAATGGCACCGGGGCGATTGGCGCAGTGGTAGCGCGCTTCGTTCACACCGAAGAGGTCACTGGTTCGAACCCAGTATCGCCCACCTGGAAGATGGTCCGTTCCGCTCACAGAGCGGGGCGGGCCATTTTGTTTTCCGCCAGCGTCCGACCCCCGTGAAAGAGTCTTTCTATGACCGCCCCGCTCCTCGCCTACGCCACCGACTACGGCCGGATGTACGCACGTTCCACGTCCGAGCAGTTCTCCGTCCCCTCCATCACCACCGTGATCGGCCAGCAGCCCCACGGCCTGGACGGATGGTTCGGCTACATGGGTGCGAACAGCCTGGCCGCGGATCCCACGCTGCCGGCCATCCTGGGCAGCCCGGCCAAGGTGCGCCAGGCGGTCAGCCGTGCCGCCAAGGCCGCCGAAACCTACCGCGACGACGCCGCCGCCCGCGGCGACCGGGTGCACAACTACTGCGAGCAGGTGGCCCTCCGTGCCCTGGGCCGGCCGCACCTGATGAAGGAAACCCGGGAGGCCCTGGCGGCCAACGGCGAGGAAGCCTTCGCCGCCCGCTTTGACGAGTGGTGGGAACTGTTCCAGGTGGAACCGATTGCCCCGGAAATCACGGTGTGGAACAAAACCGTCGGCTACGCGGGGACCCTGGACCTCGTCGCCAGGATCAACGGCCGCACCTGCCTCATCGACTACAAGACCAAGGGAACCAGCCGCGACGGCACGGTCAAGCCCCTCGATGACAAGGTGGTGATGCAGCTGGTGGCCGGCATGAAAGCCGAGGAAAGCCTGGTGGATCCGGTGGCGGGGGAGTGGGAACCCTGGCAGCACGGGGACTCCCCGCTCCTCCTCGCCGTCGCCATCGGCGAGACGGAGGTCCGGCCGCAGCGGGCCAACCCGGAGGTGCTCAAGCACCACTGGTGGAAGTTCTGCGCCCTGCGCCGCGTCTGGGAGATGTCCGCCGACACGGTGGCCGCCGGACCCGCCCTGCTGCCGATCGCTCCGCCGGCGGCCCGCTGAGCCGGAAACCGGTGCCTGCCACTAAACTGGACGGAACCCTGTAGCCGCCCACCGTGAGGACCGATTACCCATGGCCATTTTGAATATCCGCATCATCGGGGACCCTGTGCTGCGCACAGTTGCCGATCCCGTGACGGAATTCGGGCCTGAGCTGGAGAAGCTCGTTGCCGACATGACCGAAACCATGGAGGACGTGGAGGGCGCCGGCCTGGCCGCGCCGCAGGTCGGCATCAGCCAGCGGGTCTTCACCTACCGCATCCGCGGCGTCGAGGGCCACATCATCAACCCGGTGCTGGAAAACAGCGAGGACTTCCAGCCGGACGAGGTGGAAGGCTGCCTCTCCATCCCGGGCCTGGGCTTCCCGGTCCGCCGGCACCGCGCCACCAGGGTCACCGGCGTCGACGTGCACGGCAACCCTGTGGAGCTGGAGGGCGAGGGAATGCTCGCCCGCGTCTTCCAGCACGAGACCGACCACCTGGACGGAATCCTCTTCACCGACCGGCTCCAGGGCGAGGACCGCAAAGCGGCGCTCCGCGCCATCCGCAACGCTAACTACGACTCCATCACCGAGCAGACGACGTCGAAGCGGGCCAAGACGGTTGGCTCCAGCTTCGGAGGCGGCAGCTTCGGCGCCGGCTCCTCCTTCGGAACCGGCCAGTGAGGGTCCTCTTCGCGGGAACCCCGGCCGTCGCGGTTCCGTCGCTGGACGCCCTCGTCGCCGCCGGTTTCGACGTCGTCGCCGTCCTGACCCGGCCGGACGCCCCGCTGGGACGCAAGCGCGTGCTGACGCCCTCGCCGGTTGCCGCCCGCGCCGCGGAACTCGGTATCGAGATCATCCACGCCGCGAAGGTCGACGCCGCCGTGACCGCCCGGATCGAAGCGGCCGCGCCCGACGTCGCCGCGATCGTGGCCTACGGCGGCCTCATCCCGCGGGCGGCCCTGGACATCCCCCGGCACGGCTGGATCAACCTGCACTTTTCGCTGCTGCCGGCCTGGCGCGGGGCGGCGCCGGTGCAGCGCGCCCTATTCGCCGGTGACGACATCACCGGCGCCGTGACCTTCCGGCTCGAAGAAGGCCTGGACACCGGTCCGGTGTTCGGCACCCTGACCGAGGCCGTGCGGCCTGAGGACACCGCGGGGGAGCTGCTGGAACGCCTCTCGCACAGCGGCGCCGTGCTGCTGACCCAGACGCTTTCGGCCGTCGACGCCGGCAAAGCCGCTGCCGTCCCGCAGCAGGGCGAGGTCAGCCTGGCCCCCAAACTCACCCTCGAGGACGGTCGCCTCGACTGGCAGCAGCCGGCCCTCGCGCTTGGCCGCCGGTCCCGCGGGGTCACGCCGGAACCCGGCGCCTGGACCACGCTGGAGGGGCAGCGTGTGAAGCTCGAACCGGTGCTGCTCCGGCCAGGGGCGCAACCGCTGCGCCCGGGACAGCTGGCCCTGGACGGGAAAGCCGTCCTGGTCGGGACCGGCTCGCACCCCGTTGAACTCACCCGGGTCCAGCCCGCGGGCAAGAAAATGATGACCGCCGCTGACTGGGCGCGCGGACAGGCAACACTGGAAAGCGTGGTCTTCGAATGAGCGAATCCGGATCCAACGGCAACCGCGGACAGGGGCACGGCGGCCGCGGCGGCGAGGGCCACCGGGGTCCACGGGGCGGTGTGAAGCGGAACGCGCAAGGCCGGGAACGGAACCGCGGCCCGCAGCGCGGTTTCACCGAAAACGCTCCCTCCCAGCGCACCCGGCGTGCCGACCCGGCCCGGCTGGTGGCCTTCGAGGTCCTCCGCGCCGTGGCCGCCGAGGACGCTTACGCGAACCTTGTCCTGCCGGCCCGGATCCGGCACCACGGACTGGATAAGCGCGACGCCGGGTTCGCCACCGAACTGAGCTACGGCGCCCTGCGCGGCCAGGGCACCTACGACGCGATTCTTGCCCGCTGCGTGGACCGCCCGCTCGAGCAGCTGGACCCGGCCATCCTGGACGCGCTGCGGATCGGCGCGCACCAGCTGCTCGCCATGAGAGTGCCCGCGCATGCCGCCCTCGACGAGACCGTGGGCCTGGCCCGCGCCGTGATCGGCGCCGGACCGTCCGGGCTGATCAACGCCGTCCTGCGCAAGGTCTCCGCGCACACCCTCGAGGAATGGCTCGACCTGCTGCTCAGCGACGAGCAGGACCAGACCAAGGTGGCCTCCGTCCGCTACGCCCACCCCGAGTGGATCGTCCGGGCGTTCCGGCAGTCCCTCGTGGCGCACGGGCGCCCGGTCACCGAAATCGACGAGCTCCTCGAAGCGGACAACGCAGCGCCCGTGGTGAACCTCGTGGCGCTGCCGGGCCTCGGCAGCCTCGACGAAGCCCTGGAAAGCGGCGCCACGCCCGGCGAGCTGGTCGAAGGATCCGCCCTCTCCAGCGGCGGGGACCTGGGCCGCCTCGCCTCCGTACGTGAGGGCAGCACTCGGGTCCAGGACGTCGGCTCCCAGCTGGTGGCGCGGGCTTTGGCGTCCGTGGACCTGGCCGGCGGCTCCGCGGGCGACGGCGGCACGGCCGGCGCCGAACGCTGGCTGGACCTCTGCGCCGGCCCGGGCGGCAAGGCAGCCCTGCTGGGTGCCCTCGCGCGTCAGCACGGTGCCACCCTGCTCGCCAACGAACCGGCCCCCCACCGCGCCAAACTGGTCCGCCAGGCCCTGGCCGCGGTGCCGCACGAGGTCTGGCACGTCCGTACCGGCGACGGCCGGGAGGTCGGATCTGAAATGGCCGAAAGCTTCGACCGGGTGTTGGTGGATGTGCCCTGCACCGGCCTGGGCGCGCTGCGCCGCCGCCCGGAATCCCGCTGGCGGCGCACCCCCAAGGACCTCGTGGACCTGGGGCCGCTGCAGCGCGAACTGCTCAAGTCGGCGCTCGACGCCGTCAAGCCCGGCGGTGTGGTGGCCTACGTGACCTGCTCGCCGCACCCGGCCGAGACGACCGCCGTCGTGAGCGACGCGCTGCGCAAACGCGACGACCTTGAACTGCTGGACGCCGGCGCGGCCATGGACGCCGTCAGCCTCACCGGGCACCTCGAGGCGGGCCACGAACTCACCGCCCAGCTCTGGCCGCACCTGCACCGGACCGACGCCATGTTCCTGGCGCTGATCCACAAGAAAGCCTGAGCTTCAGGCCATACTGGCACCAGCTACCTGATCTTCCGACCGGCGCAACCACAAAGGACACCCATGGCCCACTGCTGCATCAATCCCAGCATCCTTTCGGCGGACTTCGCGAACCTCCAGTCCGAGCTGCACAAGATCAGCACCGCCGACGCCGTGCACGTGGACGTGATGGACAACCACTTTGTGCCGAACCTCTCGCTCGGCCTGCCGGTGGTCCAGCGCATCCAGGAAGTCAGCCCGATTCCGCTGGACGCCCACCTGATGATCGAGCACGCCGACCGCTGGGCGCCGGCCTACGCCGACGCCGGCGTCGCGTCGGTGACCTTCCATGCCGAGGCGTCGATCGCGCCGGTGAAGCTGGCCCGCGAACTGCGCGCACGCGGGGCGAAGGCCGGGATCGCGTTGCGCCCCGGCAGCGCGGTGGAGCCGTTCCTGGACATGCTCGGCGAGCTGGACATGATCCTCATCATGACCGTGGAGCCCGGCTTCGGCGGCCAGGAGTTCCTGGACCTCACGCTGCCGAAGATCCGCCGGGCCCGGGCGGCCATCGACGCCTCCGGACTGGACGTCCGGCTGCAGGTCGACGGCGGCATCACCGAGGAGACCATCTGGCGTGCCGCCGAGGCCGGCGCCGACGTCTTTGTCGCCGGCTCCGCAGTCTACGGCGCCGATGACCCGGCCGACGCGATCGAGCGGCTGCGGGCCGCGGGCCGGCGCTAACCGGCCGAAACATGACGCAAACTGCGCTCTCCGGCCGGCGGGAATAGGCGGACAGCACGCTCGGTTGTGTCAGAATAGCTACACACATACGTGCTCCGGGGTCGGTGTAAGTCCGAACCGGCGGTGATAGTCCGCGACCCGAAAGCCGGAACTTTCCGCAAGGAAGGCGACGGCGGACGGTTGAACCGGTGGAACTCCGGTACCGACAGTTAAAGTCTGGATGAGAGAAGCACGTACAGCTGTTACTGCGGCGCCCGCACGGCGCCGCGGAATTGCGCTGTCGTATACCCCCGGAGCCATCGCGGTTCTTGAGGGAAGGAACGACACACACATGAACCCCTTGCGATGGCTCTTCGCCGGCTCTGCGGCCCTACGGGCCGCGGCGGACGACACATGAGCCTCCAATCGGCCGCTGGGCCGCAGCACCACCCGGACCAGGAAGACTTCAACGCCGCCGGCTTCAGTGCGGCCGAGACGGCCGCCATGGACGCTGCCCTAGCCGCCGCGGCGCGGGGCCCGCGCGGGGCGAACCCGCTGGTGGGCGCCGTCGTGATCGGAACCGACGGCACGCCGCTGGTCACCGGCTACCACCGCGGCGCCGGCACCCCGCACGCCGAGGCCGACGCGATCGCGCAGGCCGCGGCCGCCGGGCTGGACCTCACGGGCACCACCATGGTGGTCACCCTGGAGCCGTGCAACCACTGCGGCCGGACCGGCCCCTGCGCCCAAGCCGTCATCGACGCCGGCGTGGCCGACGTCGTCTACGCCATCGACGACCCGCACGATCCCGCCGCCGGGGGAGCGGCCACCCTGCGCGCCGCCGGAGTCCGGGTCCGTTCCGGCCTCGGCGCCGTCGCCGCCCTGGACCTCAACCGCCGCTGGTTCGACGCCGTGGCCGCCAAACGGCCGTTCGTCACCCTGCACATCGCCCAGACCCTGGACAGCCGGATCGCGGCCAGTGACGGGACCAGCCAGTGGATCTCCAGCCCGGAGTCCCTCGCCGACAACCACGCCCTGCGGGGCCGGATCGACGCGATCCTGGTGGGCACCCAGACCGTCCTGGTCGACAACCCGCGGCTCACGGCCCGCAACCCGGGCGGCGAACCCGCCGCCAAGCAGCCGCTGCGCGCCGTGATGGGCCTGCGGGGAATTCCCGGGGACGCCGCGGTCAACGGCGACGACGGCAAGGTGCTGCACCTGCCCACCCGCGAGCCCCGCGAGTCCCTGGACCGGTTGTTCGACGCCGGCGTCCGGCACCTCATGGTCGAGGGCGGCTCCCGGATCCTCAGCGCCTTCCTGGCCGCCGGCCTGGTCGACGAGCTCATCGTCTACCTGGCCCCCACGCTGCTCGGCTCCGGCACCCCCGCCTTGGACGACCTCGGCATCGGCACCCTCGCCGACGCCCAGCACTGGGACTGGGACCACGCCTCGGGCGGCGCCGTGCAGATGCTGGGCCGCGACCTGCGGCTCCACCTGCGTCCCGCCACCAACACTTCATCCGATTCCACCCCGCGCAGCGACGCGGACACCGTCGCAGGAGGCAACTGATGTTTACCGGAATTATCGCCGAACAGGGAAAGGTGCTCTCCGTCGAGCGCGACGGCGACACCAGCGCCACGCTGCGCCTGCACGCCCCCGAAAGCACCGAGGGACTGGCCCACGGCGGCTCGATCGCCGTCAACGGCGTCTGCCTGACGGCCACGGACATCAACGGCACGGACTTCAGCGTCGACGTGATGGGCGAGACCCTGGTCCGGAGCACCATCGGCGCACTGGCCGCGGGGGACCCCGTCAACCTGGAACGCTGCGTCCCGGCCGGCGGCCGGCTCGACGGCCACGTCGTGCAGGGGCACGTCGACGGCGTCGGCGAATTGCTCGAACGCGAGGCCCTCGGGAACTGGGACCGGCTGCGCTTCTCCGTACCCGCACCGCTGGCCCGCTACATCGCTGAGAAGGGCTCCATCGCCGTCGACGGCGTCTCGCTCACCGTCACCGCCGTCAGCCCGGCGCCCGAGCCGGCCCCGTGGTTCGAAGTCGGCCTGATCCCCACCACCCTGGCCGAGACCGGGCTGGGCGCCAAGGCTGTGGGCGGCCGCGTCAACCTCGAGGTGGATGTCCTGGCCAAGTACACCGAGCGGCTGCTGGCCTTCGCCCCCGCCGCGCAGACCCAGGCGGCGGCATCATGAACCGGCTGCAGGACACCCCCGGGATCGCCGTCGACGCGCCGGCTCTGGACCCGATCGAGGACGCCATCCGCGCCATGGCGGCCGGCCGGCCCGTGCTGGTGGTCGACAACGAGGACCGCGAAAACGAAGGCGACATCATTTTCGCGGCGCAGCACGCCACCCCTGCCCTGATGGGCTGGACCATCCGGTACAGCTCCGGGGTGATCTGCGTGCCGCTGACCAGCGAACAGGCCGACGCGCTGGAACTGCCGCCCATGGTGGCCATCAACCAGGACGCCAAGGGCACCGCCTACACCGTGTCCTGCGACGCCGCCATCGGCGTGAGCACCGGAATCTCGGCGACCGACCGGGCGCTGACCGCCCGGATCCTGGCCGATCCGAGCAGCCGGCCGAACTCCCTGACCCGTCCCGGGCATGTTTTCCCGCTCCGCGCCGTTAAGGGGGGTGTGCGGGAGCGTCCCGGCCACACCGAAGCAGCAGTGGAGCTGTGCCGGCTGGCCGGACTCCAACCCGTGGGCGTGATCGCAGAACTGGTGCACGACGACGGAGAAATGATGCGGCTGGACGGAGTTCGCGGCTTTGCCCTCGAACACGGCTGCCCGCTGATTTCGATCGCCGAACTCGTGGCCTACCTTGAGGCCGGCCACACCGGCAGCGCCGCGGCGGAATCCGCCTGACACCCTGGACTGAGGAGAAACAATGACGACTTCTGAAGCGCAGCCGGCTACCCCGGCGCAGCAGCCGCATCCGGTCAGCGGCGGACCGATCGTCCAGCTGCCCACCGCCTACGGCGACTTCGTGGCGCAGGCCTGGACGGACCTGGCCACCGGCGCCGAGCACCTCGCCGTCAGCTCCCCGCTGCCGGCCACGGACGGCCAGGCGCCCCTGGTCCGGCTGCACTCCGAATGCCTCACGGGGGACGTGTTTGGCTCCTACCGCTGCGACTGCGGCGAGCAGCTGGCCTACGCCCTGGAGATGATCCACGAATACGGCGGCACCCTGCTCTACCTGCGCGGCCAGGAAGGCCGCGGCATCGGACTGGCCAACAAGATCAAGGCCTATGCGCTGCAGGAGGCCGGCTTCGACACCGTTGAGGCCAACGAGCAGCTCGGCCTGCCGGTGGACGCCCGCTGCTACAAGGCCGCCGCGCAGATCCTCGCCGAGCTGGGCCTGCATGAGATCCGCCTGCTGAGCAACAACCCGGACAAGCAGGACCGGCTGGCCCAGGCCGGCGTGCGCGTGGTCGAGATGGTCCCCACCGAGGTGCCGTCCCGGGAACAGAACCTGCGCTACCTGCAGACCAAAAAGGACCGGATGGACCACCGGCTGGTCCTGGACATGGAACCGGCAGCACCCGCCGCGGGCCAGGGCGGCTTCGAGCACGAACAGGGCTGAGCCGCCCGCGGTATCCGCCGCAGCACCACCCCTCCCACACACCTCCCCATAGCAAGGACAACGCATGAGCGGCCACGGCGCCCCCCAGATCGACCTCACCACCCTCAGCCCGGAGGACACCTCCCGGCTGAAACTCGCCATCGTCGCCGCGAGCTGGCACACCCAGATCATGGACGGACTGCTCGACGGCGCGCGGCGCGCCGCCAAGGAGGCCGGCATCGGCGAACCCACCGTGCTGCGTGTCCCCGGAACCTTTGAACTGCCCGTCGCCGCGGCCCGGCTGGCGCCGCACTTCGACGCCGTCGTCGCGCTCGGTGTGGTGATCCGCGGCGGAACGCCGCACTTTGAGTACGTCTGCGAGGCCGCCACGCTCGGCCTGACCGAGGTCAGCGTCCGCACCGGCGTGCCCGTCGGCTTCGGTGTGCTGACCTGCGACACCGAACAGCAGGGCATCGACCGGGCAGGCCTCCCGGGCTCCACCGAGGACAAGGGACACGAGGCTGTCACGGCCGCCCTGGCCACTGCCGTCACGCTCAAGCAGTACTCCTAGCCTTGTGTATTCCCTCACATCCGGGCCGTCATCCGGCGGCCCGGCAGGCGGCGTCTTGCCGTGAGCAAGTAGGCTGGAGGGCGTGAAGAATTTCGAGTCGCTGTTCGCAGAACTGAGTGAGAAGGCAGCCGCCCGCCCGGAGGGGTCCCGCACCGTCGCCGAACTGGATTCCGGAGTCCACGGCATCGGCAAGAAAGTCGTGGAGGAAGCCGCCGAGGTCTGGATGGCTGCCGAGTACGAATCCGACGAAGCCGCCGCGGAAGAAATTTCGCAGCTGCTCTATCACCTGCAGGTTCTGATGCTCGCCAAAGGACTCAGCCTGGAAGACGTCTACAAGCATCTCTAGCCACGTCGCGCCGCCCGCCGCGGAACCGAATCCGCCCGGACCCCGGCGCACCACGTGGCCCGCTGTGCCTGCACCGATGACTTCCTAATCAGAAAGACCTTCCCATGCTCAGAGTTGCCGTCCCGAACAAGGGATCCCTGTCCGAAGCCGCCTCCGCCATTCTCGCTGAGGCCGGCTACCGCCAGCGCCGCGACAGCCGCGAACTGGTCATGGTTGACCCGGACAACGACATCGAGTTCTTCTTCCTCCGCCCCCGCGACATCGCCGTCTACGTCGGCCAGGGCACCCTGGACGTCGGCATCACCGGCCGCGACCTGCTGCTCGACGCCGAGGTGGAAGCCGAGGAGCTGCTGCCCCTGGGCTTCGCCGCCTCCACCTTCCGGTTCGCCGGCCCGGTGGGGGACTTCACCGCCATCGAACAGCTTGAAGGCAAGCGCCTTGCCACCAGCTACGACGGACTGCTCCGCGGCTACCTCGCCCAGCGCGGCATCAACGCCAAGGTCGTCCGGCTCGACGGCGCCGTCGAATCCTCCGTCCGACTCGGCGTCGCGGACGCGATCGCCGACGTCGTCGAAACCGGCACCACACTCAAGGCCGCCGGCATGGAAATCTTCGGCGAGCCGATCCTGAACTCCGAGTCCGTCCTGATCGGCCGCAAGGGCGAGCAGAATCCCGCCACCGAGGTCCTCATCCGCCGCCTCCAGGGTGTGCTCGTGGCCCGCCAGTACGTGCTGATGGACTACGACATCCGCAAGGAGCTCGTGGAGCAGGCCGCCGCCCTGACGCCGGGGCTGGAGTCGCCCACCGTCTCGCCGCTGCGGGACTCGGACTGGGTGGCCGTCCGCTCCATGGTGCCCAAGCGCGACACCAACCGGATCATGGACGAGCTCTACGACCTCGGCGCCCGCGCCATCCTGGTCAGCAGCATCCACGCCTGCCGGATCTAACTCACCCGGGGACCCCGAACAGCACGTCAACAGCAGGAGCAGTCATGTCAGTAGCCGTCCGCGTCATCCCGTGCCTGGACGTCGACGCCGGCCGTGTGGTCAAGGGGATCAACTTCGAGGGCCTGCGCGACGCCGGTGACCCGGTGGAGCTGGCGCACCGCTACGACAACGGCGGCGCCGACGAGCTGACCTTCCTCGACGTCACCGCGTCCTCGGGCAACCGCGAAACCACCTTCGACGTCGTCCGGCGCACCGCAGAGGAAGTCTTCATTCCGCTGACCGTCGGCGGCGGCGTCCGCGGCGTGGCCGAGGTAGACAAGCTGCTGCGCTGCGGCGCGGACAAGGCCGCCATCAACACCGCAGCCGTGGCCCGGCCCGAGGTGATCGACGAGATCACCCGGCACTTCGGCTCCCAGGTCCTGGTGCTCTCCCTCGACGCGCGGCGCACCCGTCCCGGCTCGCAGCCGACCCCCTCCGGCTTCGAGGTCACCACCCACGGCGGCCGCCAGGGCACCGGCATCGACGCCCTCGCCTGGGCCCGTGAGGCTGCCGACCGCGGCGTCGGTGAGATCCTGCTGAATTCGATCGACGCCGACGGCACCAAGGACGGCTTCGACCTCGAACTCATCCGCCTGGCCCGTGCCGCGGTGAAGGTGCCGCTGATCGCCTCCGGCGGCGCCGGCCGCCCGGAGCACTTCCCGCCGGCCGTGGCTGCCGGCGCGGACGCCGTGCTCGCGGCCTCGGTGTTCCACTTCGGCCCGCTGGACATGATCGCCCAGGTCAAGGCCGCCATCCGCGAGGCAGGCTTCGAAGTCCGCTAATTCGCCCCCGGCCGGGCTGAAAGCAGCGCGGGATCACTTGACGAGCGGGCTGCCGCTCCGGACGGATGAAACGACGTCGAGGATCGCCCGGGTTGTCGAGGAGGCGCCTTCTTCCTCGGCGACGAGCGATTCGTGGGACGCATCCTCGATGGTGCGGTGTGCCGAATTCGCTGATAAGCCGGCCAGTTCGTTTTGGGATGCCAGATGCTTGCTGTCACTGCCGATCCCGGCTGTCAGCACGAGCAGGGGTTTGTTGCCGAAGTCATGCAGTGACGCCGCTTCTTCCATCGAGCTGTTCGCCTGGATGTATTCGTCGATAGTGCTGCGCAGGGTACCGGGGGCTGCGATGCTGGCGCGGACCTCGTCCCGGTACTCGGGCGGCAGGCTGCCGGCCTCAAGCGGGGCGTACAGGCGGGTCAGGCCGAGCCGTGCCAAAGCCGAGATCAGTGCGGAGAGGCGGCCGAGGCTGTCGTAGCTCCCCGCGGCCGCCGGCGTTGCGCCCGGGTTCGCTGCTACCGCCGGTGCCGTGGAGTCCACCAGCACCATGCCCGCAACCTCGTCGGGATAGCGTGCGGCGAAAGTGAGTGCGTAGAGGCCGCCGAAGGAATGGCCGGCCAGCACATACGGTCCGGGGACGTTCCCGCGGTGCAGCAGGGTGTGGAGGTCAATGGCTATCTGCGTGGCGTCCTGGGCGGTGTCAGCCGGTCCACTCCAGCCTCGGCCGGCGCGGTCATAGGCGCATACCCGGGTGGAACGAGCGACAGCCGGGGCAATCCACCCGAGGTTCGAGGACATTTCGCCGCCGCCCGGTTGCAGCACGACTGTGGGGCTTCCCGAGCCGCTGCAGTTCAGGTGCAGGCTGTGCCCTCCGACGTCGATGAGCTGGCCGGGCATCGGGTGGGCCATGGCGTCGGCCGCTGTACCCACGGCCTGGAATCCGCCGCCTATCGAGGCAAGCGCCAACATCGCGAGGACCGGGTAGACCAGCCAGCCCTTGGTCCGGCTCTTAAGCGTCCCCCGGGCCCGGCCGAACATCCAGATCACCAGTGCAAGGAGAGCGGGAGGCCACACCCAGGCGAGCACGCCGTCCACGGACGTGCCGAACCACACCAGGAGAAGACCGCCCACGCCCATGAACAACGCCGGAGCCGCTGCCCACCGCTGTGGCTGGTCAGTGAAACGCACCGAGAGGACGGCCAGCATGGCCCAGCCCAGCGCGAACCCGCAGAGCACCGCGCCGGCAAGCTCGCTCTCCCGCGCCCTGATAAAAGGGGCGGCCGGAAGGAACAGGGCGGCGAGGAGCCCGGCGGCCAACGAGCCGGCGACCACCCGGCCGATGTGCCGCCCCGCCCCGGGGATCTGGCCCGACTGCCGCCCTTGGCCTGTGACTCTCGGCGAGGGGCCGGGTTGAGGAGCCTCGGGGCTAATGGCCACTGTGTGCTCGATTCAGTCGGTGGCGGATCCAGTGGTGTCTCCCGTGGATCTCCACCGGCGGGCGGTACGGATCAATTTAATAGCTGGGGGCCCGGAACGTGGGGCGGATCTGTCCCTCCGGTGCGTGGGCCCGCCGATAGATGAAGAACTCGGCCACCAGCAGGCTGATAACCCACGACGCCCCTATGAGCAGCGCCCGGGTCAGTTCGTCGACGGGTCCCATCAGCAGGATCCAGGGGACCGTTACTACGACGATGGTTCCCTGCGCAATGCCGATGGCGTAAGCCCGGGACATCCATTCACTGTGGCGGACGTAGTTCCGTCGCCGTACGGCGACGAATCCCAGGACAAGGCAGGTCACCATGGCGGAGCCGAAAACCAGGCGAAAGACGAGAAGCAGCGGCCCGTCCAGCGGCGGCAGGTCGTAGAAGACCGCCCCGAGCACCAGGTACAAGGTGACGGCGGGGATATGGATGAGAACGGGAACGGGTGAGTCGAAGAACCGCGTGTTCTCCCGCGTTACCCGTCCTCCGACCAGGTCGGTCAGACGCACTGCCCCGGCGATCACCGGGACCAGGCTGAGGAGGATGAGGGCTCCGGGCACCAGCCACCGGGCTCTCGGTTTCGGATGGGAGCGGGGGATAGTTTCGGGTGTCATGGCGTAGCTCTCTGGCGGGTGTCTTCCGCCGTACGCACAAGGTACCGTGCATTCTACGGATAAGCGAGAGGCAACGGGTGCCACGGAACTGGCATTGCTTCCGGACGTTCGGCTGGCCTCCGCGTCACAAGGCACGCGGTTGGTCGCCGGAGTCGGCGGCCAACCGGATCCAGGGGCCCTTTTGGTGGGCCTTAGAGTCCGACCTCGGCGGACTGCAGCAGTGCGACGGCGTCGGGCTGGCCCTCGAACGTCACCAGGGCGTGCCGGGTCCGGCCGTGGGCGTGCATCAGCAGTTCGCCCGGTTCGCCCACGATAGCCACAGAGACGGGGGCGCGCTTGGCCACATGCCGGGGGCCGGACGGGCTCACCAAGACAATGCCCAGGTCCACGCCGCGGTAGAGGATGGCGGCGCGCTTGACCAGTTCGTCCCAGAGCGCGTCGGAGTAGGCCTCGTCCAGGGCGCGCGGCGCCCAGCGGTCCACCGCGCGGCGGACGTCCTCGGTGTGGACGAAGTATTCGATCAGGTTGGAACTCTCGTCCAGGGCCTTGATCCGCATCGGCGAGAGCGCGGGCGGCCCGGACCGGAAGGTGTTGACCAGCCGGGCGTAGGCCTCCGGGGTCCTGATTGTGGCGGCGAGTTCGGCCGTGGCCTGGTCCGAGGCCTTGGACAGCCGCTTGATCAGCAGCCCCAGCCCCACGCGGGCCTTACGCTCCCGCAGGTACAGGTGCGCGGCGAGATCACGCGTCTGCCAGCCCCTGCAGAGCGTGGGGGAGTCAGGACCGGCCGCCAGCAGGGTTTCGGCCAGGACTTCTCGGGACGGATCGACGAAATGCATCACTTGTGAAACTAGCACGAGACGCCCGCCGGTGTGCACAGGAAGCCCCGCCGTTTTGGCCGCAGCAGGCTAATGGTGCGCATGTTAAGCGCGGGGCCGCCAACGCCGGGCGGCCACCGGCCCGAAGGCACTAGACTTGAGCTGATGTCTGAGCAGCCCGCCCCCGCCCCCGTCAGCGAAACTCCGCTCCCTGCCGGCCTGGCCGAATCCCTGAAACGGGACAGTGCCGGCCTGGTGGCCGCGATCGTCCAGCAGTTCGACACCAACGAGGTGCTGATGCTCGGCTGGATGGATGACGAGGCGCTGCACCGCACCATGACCACCGGGCGGGTCACCTTCTACTCCCGCTCGCGGCAGGAATACTGGCGCAAGGGCGACACCTCCGGCCACGTGCAGTGGGTGAAGTCCCTCGCGCTGGACTGCGACGGCGACGCGCTGCTGGTCCGGGTCGACCAGGTCGGCGCGGCCTGCCACACCGGAACGCGGACGTGCTTCGACGGGCGCGCGCTGGACGCCGTCGTCGGCAACGCGGACTGACCCGCCGCATCCGCGGCGCAGGCCCGGGCCACCCAGCGCCCCGGCATTTCCCGAGCAACAGAGCAAGAGAACAGGCGGAACACAACAGCCATGCAGGACCTTGGAATCATCAGCCCCGGCCTGGACGAGTTCCGGGAGCTCGCTGGCCACAGCCGCGTCATCCCGGTCCGGCTGAAGGTGCTCGCTGACGCCGAAACCCCGATCGGGCTGTACCGAAAACTCGCCCAGGGCCAGCCGGGAACCTTCCTGTTGGAGTCCGCCGCGGTGGGCGGCGCCTGGTCCCGCTACTCCTTCATCGGCGCGCGGTCCCGCGCCACCCTGACCACCAAGGACGGGCAGGCGCACTGGCTCGGCGAGCCGCCCGTCGGTGTCCCGCTGGATGGCAGCCCGGTGGACGCCATCCGGGACACCGTGAAGGCGCTGCACACCGAGCGTTTCGACGGCCTGCCGCCGTTCACCTCCGGCCTGGTGGGGTTCCTGGGCTGGGAAACCGTCCGGCACTGGGAAAAGCTCACCAGCCCGCCCGAGGACGACCTGGACCTGCCGGAAATGGCGCTGAACCTCGTCACCGACATGGCCGTGCACGACAACATGGACGGCACGGTGCTGCTGATCGCCAACGCGATCAACTTCAACAACAGCTCCGAACGCGTCGACGAAGCCTGGCACGACGCCGTCGCCCGGGTGAAGGCGCTGCTGGCAAAGGTCAGCGCCCCCACAGAGCAGCCCGTCTCCGTGCTGCAGCCCGCCGCGCTCGACTTCGCCTCGAGCGTGCAGGAACGCTGGGACGAAAACGACTACCTCGCCGCCCTGGACCGCGGCAAGGAAGCGATCGTCGACGGCGAAGTCTTCCAGGTGGTGATCTCGCGCCGCTTCGAAATGGACTGCGGCGCCGACCCGCTGGACGTCTACCGGGTCCTGCGGAACACCAACCCCAGCCCCTACATGTACATCTTCAGCCTCGAGGACGCCGGCGGGCGCCAGTACTCGATCGTCGGGTCCTCCCCGGAGGCCCTCGTGACGGTCACCGGCGAGGAAGTCATCACCCACCCGATCGCCGGCTCCCGGCCGCGCGGCAAGACGATCGAGGCGGACAAGGCCCTCGCCGAGGAACTCCTCGCGGACCAGAAGGAACGCGCCGAGCATCTCATGTTGGTGGACCTGTCCCGCAACGACCTCTCCAAGGTGTGCGTGGCCGGAACCGTCGACGTCACCCAGTTCATGGAAGTGGAGCGTTTCAGCCACATCATGCACCTGGTCTCCACGGTGGTGGGCAAACTCGCACCGACGGCCACCGCCTATGACGTGCTCAAGGCCACCTTCCCGGCCGGCACGCTCTCCGGCGCCCCCAAACCGCGCGCGCTGCGCCTGCTGGACGAACTGGAACCCCACCGCCGCGGCATCTACGGCGGCGTGGTGGGCTACCTCGACTTCGCCGGCGACATGGACATGGCCATCGCCATCCGCTCCGCGCTGCTCCGCGAGGGCCGCGCCTACGTGCAGGCCGGCGGCGGCATCGTGGCCGACTCCGTCAACGCCACCGAGGCGCTCGAGACCGTCAACAAGGCCGCCGCCCCAATGCGGGCCGTGCACACGGCGCAGTCACTGCGCAATATCACCGCGGACACCGTTCCCGACGCCGGGACGGAGCAGCCATGACCGGCGCCGCGGGCACCATCAAGAGCACCAGCCCGGCCGTTCCGCGCTGGGCCCGGAAGTCCACCCTGGTGCTGGTCATCGCCGCACTGGCGCTGGCCGTCTTCGGCACCACCACCCAGACCTGGCTGACGGTCCAGCTCGATCCCGGCCAGCTCGGCCAGGGCGTCAGCCAGAACGGCCTGCAGGTCCAGGGCAGCAAGGCCGCCACCACGGTGACCGCCCTCGCCCTGGTGGCCCTGGCCGGCGGACTCGCCGCATCGATCGCGGGGCGCATCGCCCGCTGGGTGATCACCGCGATCATCCTGCTCGCCGCCGCCGGCATCGTCGCCGCTGCCGTGACGGTCCTGGCCGACCCGCTGGCCGCGGCGCAGGGATCCATCGCCGCCGCCACCGGCATCAGCGGCAGCAACGTCCAGGTGGCGCTCACTGCGTTCCCGGTCCTCGCCGTCGCCGCCGGTGCCCTGCTGGGGATCAGCGCCCTCGCGATCGTGCCCGCCGGACGGTACTGGAAGAGCCGGACGAAGTACGACGCCGCCGCCACCGGCGCCGTGACCGGCCCCGCGCAGCCGGCCGACGAGATCGACAGCTGGGACCGGCTCTCCCGCGGCGACGACCCCACCTGAGCCGCGGCCGCGGGCGAGGCCCGGCAACGCGCCGGGCAGCGCGCGGACCGGGCGCCCGGTAGCGCGGCCAATGGCGCCGCCAAAAAATGGCAGAATGTAAGCAGTATTGATCCTGAGGAGAATTCCATGAGCAAAGCCCCTGTTTCCGCACCCAAGCCCGCCGCCGGCACCGGCGTCTACGACGGCGTCGACCACAGCGAGCCCACCGGCCACGGCAACAGCCCGGCGGCCTGGACCACCGTGATCATCATGCTGGTCGGCGCGCTCATCGCAGCCATCGCCTTCGTGATCGCCAACACCCCGATCTTCATCGCCGGTGCGGCCGTCATGCTGGTCGGCCTCGTGGTGGGCTTTGCCATGCGCAAGGCCGGTTACGGCGTCGGCGGCAGCAAGCTGAAGAACTCCGGCCACTAGGAGTGAGTGTTCTCGATGACATCAATGCCGGTGTCAGGGAGGATATGGAGGCACGCCAGCGCCTCGTCACGCTCGCCGAACTGAAAGACCGTGCCGCGGCGGCGGCCCTGGCGCGCGACGCGTGGGCCGCCCTGGGCGGCCCGTCGGACCGGACGCAGCTCAAGGTCATCGCCGAAATCAAGCGCCGCAGCCCCTCCAAGGGCGCGCTGGCGAGCATCGCGGACCCGGCCTCCCTCGCCGTGCAGTACGCCGACGGCGGCGCGGCCGTGATCAGCGTCCTGACCGAGCAGCGCCGTTTCAACGGCTCGCTGGCCGACCTCGACGCCGTCCGGGCAGCCGTGGACGTCCCGCTGCTGCGCAAGGACTTTATGATCGACGAGTACCAGATCTGGGAGGCCCGTGCCCACGGCGCCGACCTGATCCTGCTGATCGTCGCCTCGCTCTCCGACGCGCAGCTGCGCGAGTACAGCGCCCTCAGCCGCGAGCTGGGAATGAACGTGCTCGTGGAGACCCACACGGCCGGCGAAGTGGAACGCGCCGTCGCCGCCGGGGCGCGGATCATCGGCGTCAACGTCCGGAACCTCAAGACGCTCGACGTCGACCGCTCCGTGTTCGCGGAGCTCGCCGCCGGCATCCCCGCGGGAGCCCTCGTTGTGGGCGAATCCGGTGTCCGCGGCGTCGACGACGTCCGGCACTACGCGGCCAACGGCGCCAACGCCGTCCTGGTGGGCGAGGCGCTGGTGAGCGACGCGACCCCGCGGGAACGGATCGGCGAATTCATGGCCGCCGGAGCCGAAGAAATCGCCGCACGGTCCTGACCCGCGGCCGGGCCGGGGAACCGGCCGCAGACCGCGGTACGCCCGTGCGGCACCGAAGACCTAGATAGCAGTGGAACAGGATGGTGAGACTGATGGTCGATGCGCCAGCAGCCGGCTCAGACGAAAACCCCGTGGACGCTTTCCTGGAGGGCGGCCGGCCGGATGAGGGCGGTCCGCTTGGCGCGCCGTCCCTGCGCCACGCCCCCGGACCCTACTTCGGCTCCTACGGCGGACGCTGGATGCCCGAGTCCCTGATCGCCGCGCTGGACGAACTCGAGGACACCTTCGAGAAGGCCAAGGCGGACCCCGAGTTCACCGCCCAGATCGCGGACCTGAACAAAAACTACTCCGGCCGGCCCTCCCTGCTCACAGAGGCCAAGCGCTTCGCCGAGCACGCCGGGGGAGTGCGCATCTTCCTCAAGCGCGAGGATCTGAACCACACCGGCTCGCACAAGATCAACAACGTGCTGGGCCAAGCGCTGCTCGCCAAGCGCATGGGCAAGACCCGGGTCATCGCCGAGACCGGCGCCGGCCAGCACGGCGTCGCCAGCGCCACCGCCGCCGCCCTGCTGGGCCTGGAGTGCGTGGTCTACATGGGCGCCGAGGACTGCCGCCGCCAGGCCCTCAACGTTGCCCGGATGGAGCTCCTCGGGGCCACCGTGATCCCCGTGACCAACGGCTCGCAGACGCTCAAGGACGCCATCAACGAGGCGCTCCGGGACTGGGTGGCCAACGTCGGCACCACGCACTACCTGCTCGGCACGGCCGCCGGGGCGCACCCGTTCCCGGCGATGGTCCGCTACTTCCACGAAGTCATCGGCGAGGAGGCCCGCGCCCAGATCCTGGAGCAGACCGGCCGGCTGCCGGACGCCGTCTGCGCCTGCATCGGCGGCGGCTCCAACGCCATCGGCATCTTCCACGGCTTCCTGGACGACCCCTCGGTGAAGATCTACGGCTTCGAAGCCGGCGGCGAGGGCGTCGAAACCGGCCGGCACGCGGCCACCATCACCCTGGGCAAGCCCGGCGTGCTGCACGGAGCCCGCTCCTACCTCATGCAGGACGACGACGGCCAGACCATCGAGTCGCACTCCATCTCAGCCGGCCTGGACTACCCGGGCGTCGGACCCGAGCACTCCTACCTGGCCGACATCGGCCGGGTCAGCTACGAGCCCATCACGGACAGCGAAGCCATGGAAGCCTTCCGGCTGCTCTGCCGCACCGAGGGCATCATCCCGGCCATCGAGTCCGCCCACGCCCTCGCCGGCGCCATGAAGGTCGGCCAGCGGCTCGCCGCGGAGGCCGGCGGCTCCGGGGGCACGGCTGCGGACAAGATCGTGGTCGTGAACCTCTCCGGCCGCGGCGACAAGGACGTGGCCACCGCCGCGGAATGGTTCAACCTGCTGGACAAGGATTCTCCCGAGGCCGAGATCGCTCAGGAAGGGGAGCAGCTGTGAGCACCGAGAACAGCCCCGAAACCAGCGCCGGGGGCACGGCTCCCGGCGCCAGCAAGTCCGCGGCAGCCATCGACAGGGCCAAGGCCCAGGGCCGGGCAGCCCTCATCGGCTACCTGCCCGCCGGCTACCCCAGTGTCGAAGCCACTATCGCCGCGGGCATTGCCCTGGCTGAAAACGGCGCCGACCTGATCGAGATCGGCATCCCCTACTCCGACCCGGTGATGGACGGCCAGGTCATCCAGGCCGCCACCACTGAGGCCCTCGCCAAGGGCTTCCACGTCAGCCAGGTGTTCGACGTCGTCCGGGGCATCACCAGCAAGACCGAGGCCGCGGTCCTGGTCATGACCTACTGGAACCCCGTGGTCCGGATGGGCGTCGACGAGTTCTCCCGCCAGCTGGCCGAAGCCGGGGGAGCGGGGCTCATCACCCCGGACCTCATCCCGGACGAGGCCGCGGAATGGATGGCCGCCTCGGACAAGTACGGACTGGACCGGGTGTTCCTCGTGGCACCGTCCTCCTCGCCGGAACGGATGAAACGCACGGTGGATGCCAGCCGCGGCTTTGTCTACGCCGTCTCGATCATGGGCGTCACCGGCGCCCGCACCTCGGTCAGCTCCGCCGCCAAGGACGTCGTCGCCGCAGCCCACGCTGCGGGCGCCGAACGGGTCTGCGTCGGCCTGGGCGTCTCCAATGCCGGCCACGTCCGCGAAATCGCGGCCTACGCGGACGGAGTAATCGTCGGCACGGCCCTCGTCGCGGCAATCGGTGAGGGCGGCGTGGATGCGGTAGCGTCCTTGACGAAAGAGCTCAGTACCGGCCTTACCAAGGAAGAAGCGTAAGTAATGCAGTCAGTCCTCCATGCGGCAGCGATGGTTCCCGCGAGCATTCCGAGCCCGGACTGGTCCGGCTTCGACATCCCGCTGCCCTGGGGGTCCCTGCGTATCCATGCCTACGCGCTGTGCATCCTCGCCGGCATCATCGCCGGGCTCTGGCTCACGTCGGTGCGCTGGGCCCGCCGCGGCGCGCCTGAAGGCAGCGTCTGGGACATCGCCATCTGGGCGATCCCCTTTGGCATTATCGGCGGCCGGCTGTACCACGTGGTGTCCTCCCCGGACGCCTACTTCGGCCCGGGCTTCGACGGCACCGGCGACCTGTCCCTGATCCCGCAGATCCAGCGCGGCGGCCTCGGCATTTGGGGTGCCGTGGTACTCGGTGCCTTCGGCGCCTGGATCGGCTGCCGCCGGGCCGGCGTGAAGCTCAGCGCGTTCGTGGACGCCGCGGCGCCGGGCCTGCTGCTGGCCCAGGCGATCGGCCGTTGGGGCAACTACTTCAACCAGGAACTTTTCGGCGGCCCCACCACGCTGCCCTGGGGACTGCAGATCGACGCCGACAACCCCAACTTCCCGGCCGGCATGCCCGCCGACACCCTGTTCCACCCCACGTTCCTCTACGAGTCCGTCTGGAACCTCGTGGGAGTCGGCATACTGCTCCTTCTGGACCGCCGCTTCCACTTCCGCCGCGGACGGCTGTTCTGGCTCTACGCCATCTACTACACGCTGGGCCGCGTCTGGATCGAAGCCATGCGGATCGACGACGCCGAGCAGATCAACCTCTTCGGCATCACCACCCGGCTCAACGTCTGGACCAGCATCTTTGTGCTCCTCGCAGCCGTGGTGACGTTCATTGTCCTGGGCCTGCGCAAGCGTGACGTCCCGGACACCCCCTACCTGCCGGGCCGGGAGCCCGAACCGGCAGCCGCGACGGAGGACAGCGACGCGGCGACCGACGCCGATAAGGTCGACGCCGACGACGACGCGGAGGTGGATGAACGGGCCGACGCCGTCGAACACGACGGCGAGCGGGACGCCGTCGAACATGACGACGCGAAGGTCGCGGTCCCTGTCCGCCATGCGGACTCTGCTGTCTCAGATAATGAGTCGCGTGATAATCTCCCGGAGAACCAAAGCGGTCCGCGCCGCGCTCCGGCTCCGGCCGTTGCCGCCGCGGAATCCACCGGCGGCAGCAAAGCCGCCCAGGGAGAACCCGACGCCGGAGCACCCGGCCACCGGGCCTCCGGAACCGCGCCGGAGGCTGAGGGCACCAAGTAGCTCAGCACCGGAAATCGGGCTGCAGGGCGACCGCCGGCTGGGCCCGAGTCCACAGCGTCGTGGCATCAGGGTGGCAACGGACAGCAGACAGCTGGACGCCATGCAAACCCGGGCCGGCGGCCCGCGTAACTGTTAGTGCAGAAAGCGGCGCTGGCCTACAATTCGAGTAGGAAAATCACGTTGTTGCGCCCGTCACACCGGCGCACCGATTCGGGCCAATGTTGTCCCTCCCATACGCACGATCAGGAGGAAGGACGTCTCCCATGACCCAAACCCTGCACAGCCCCAGCTGGTCCGGTCCGGAACACCCCGCCACGGCCATCTCGCCGTTCAAGCGGTTCGCGGCGCTGCCCGAAGCCGCCGGTCTCTACAACCCGGAGCAGGAGAAGGACGCCTGCGGACTCGCCATCATCGCGACGCTGCGCGGCGAACCAGGCTACGACATCGTGGAAGCCGCCCTGACCGCCCTGCGCAACCTCGAGCACCGCGGTGCCGTCGGCGCCGATGAGGGAACCGGCGACGGCGCCGGCCTCCTGATGCAGGTCCCCGATGAGTTCTTCCGCGCGGTCACCGACTTCGAGCTCCCCGCCGCCGGCCAGTACGTCGTCGGCACCGCCTTCCTGCCCGCCGAACAGCGCGAATCCGACGCCGCCAAGGCCGGCATCGAGGGCCTCGCGGCCGATGAGGGCCTCACCGTCCTGGGCTGGCGCGAGGTGCCGATCGTGGCCGATCTCGTCGGCGCCATGGCCCGGGCCTGCATGCCGTACTTCTCCCAGCCGTTCTTTGCGTCCAGCACCGGCGAGGCGCTCACCCGCAACGAACTCGACTCCCGGGCCTGGCGGATCCGCAAGCGCGCGCAGAACAAGTTCGGGGTGTACTTCCCCTCGCTGTCCTCCCGCACCATTGTGTACAAGGGCATGCTGACCACCGCGCAGCTGGAGCCGTTCTACCCGGACCTTTCGGACACCCGCTTCAAGACCAAGCTCGCGATCGTCCACTCGCGTTTCTCCACTAACACCTTCCCGTCCTGGCCGCTGGCCCAGCCGTTCCGCACCATCGCGCACAACGGCGAGATCAACACGGTCAAGGGCAACCGCAACTGGATGCGCGCCCGGCAGTCGCAACTGGCCAACCCGCTGCTGGGGGACAGCCCGGAAGAGCTGTACCCGATCTGCACCCCGGGCGCCTCGGACTCGGCCTCCTTCGATGAGGTCGCTGAACTGCTCTGGCTCTCCGGCCGGCCCATCACGCACTCGATCATGATGATGATCCCCGAGGCCTGGGAAAACCACGCCACGATGGACCCCGCCCGGCGCGCGTTCTACGAGTACCACTCGCTGCTGATGGAGCCGTGGGACGGCCCCGCCGCCGTGTCCTTCACCGACGGCAACCTCGTCGGCGCCACCCTGGACCGCAACGGGCTGCGCCCGGGCCGCTACTGGATCACTGAGGACGGCCTGGTGGTCTTCGCCTCCGAGGTCGGCGTGATCGACGTCGAACCCGCCAAGGTGGTCAAGAAGGGCCGCGTCTCGCCCGGCAAGATGTTCCTCGTGGACACCGAGGCCGGCCGGATCATCGACGACTCCGAGGTCAAGGCCGAGGTCGCCGCAGCTAACCCCTGGGCCGAGTGGCTCAAGGACAACCTGATCGACCTCAAGGAGCTGCCCGAGCGTGAGCACGTGGTGCACACGGCGGCCTCGGTCAACATCCGCCAGCGCACCTTCGGCTACACCACGGAGGAACTGAAGATCCTGCTCGGCCCGATGGCCCGGACCGGCGCCGAGCCGCTGGGCGCCATGGGCTCGGACACCCCGGTGGCCGTGCTCTCCAAACGGCCCCGGCTGCTCTTCGACTACTTCGTGCAGTCCTTCGCGCAGGTCACCAACCCGCCGCTGGATGCCATCCGCGAGGAACTGGTCACGTCCCTGACCTGCGCGATCGGCCCCAACGGCAACCTGCTGGACACCAAGCAGGTCCGCCAGCCGCAAGTCTCGCTGCCGTTCCCGGTGATCAACAACGACCAGCTCGCCAAGATCGCGAACATCGAGAACGCCGACGGCGACCGGGTCGCCATGAAGGTCCGCGGCCTGTACCGGCCCGACGGCGGCGAACACGCCCTGCGCGCCCGGCTGACCGAAATCTGCGAGCAGGTCTCCGGCGCGATCAACCGCGGCGTCCAGTACGTGGTGCTCTCGGACCGTGACTCCAACGCCCAGTGGGCGCCGATCCCGTCCCTGCTGCTGGTCAGCGCCGTGCACCACCACCTGCTGCGCAGCGCCAACCGCACCAAGACCGCCCTGGTGGTCGAGGCCGGCGACGTGCGCGAAACCCACCACGTGGCCGTGCTGATCGGCTACGGCGCTTCCGCGGTGAACCCGTACCTGGCGATGGAATCGGTCGAGCAGCTTATTGCCTCCGGCGACGTCACCGGGGTCACCCCGCAGGACGGCGTCTACAACCTGATCAAGGGTCTGGGCAAGGGCGTCCTGAAGATCATGTCCAAGATGGGCATCTCCACGGTCGCCTCGTACACCGGCGCCCAGACCTTCGAGGCGCTCGGCCTCGGCCAGGACCTGGTAGACGAGTACTTCTCCGGCACGCATTCCCAGCTCGGCGGCGTCGGCCTCGATGTGATTGCCGCCGAGGTCGCGGCGCGGCACCGGATGGCCTACCCGGAGAACGGCATCGAACTGCCGCACCAGCCACTGCTGGGCGGTGGCGAGTACCAGTGGCGCCGTGACGGCGAGCCGCACCTGTTCAACCCGGAGACGGTGTTCCGGCTGCAGCACGCCACGCGGGAGCGCCGCTATGACATCTTCAAGGCCTACACCCGGGGCGTGGACGATCAGTCCACGAACCTGATGACCCTGCGCGGGCTGCTGAAGTTCAAGGACGGCCTGCGTCCGGCGGTCCCGCTCGAGGAAGTCGAGCCGGTCTCCAGCATCGTCAAGCGCTTCTCCACCGGGGCCATGAGCTACGGTTCCATCTCGCAGGAGGCGCACGAGACGCTCGCGATCGCGATGAACCGCCTCGGCGGCAAGTCCAACACCGGCGAGGGCGGCGAGGACGTGGACCGGCTGCTGGACCCGACCCGCCGCTCGGCGGTCAAGCAGATCGCCTCGGGCCGCTTCGGCGTCACGAGCCTGTACCTGACCAACGCCGACGACATCCAGATCAAGATGGCGCAGGGCGCGAAGCCCGGCGAGGGCGGCCAGCTGATGGCCCAGAAGGTCTACCCTTGGGTGGCCCGGACGCGGCACTCCACGCCCGGCGTCGGCCTCATCTCCCCGCCCCCGCACCACGACATCTACTCGATCGAGGACCTGGCGCAGCTGATCTACGATGCCAAGCGCGCCAACCCCTCGGCCCGGGTGCACGTCAAGCTCGTCTCCGAGGTGGGCATCGGCACCGTCGCGGCCGGCGTGACCAAGGCCAAGGCCGACGTCGTGCTGGTGTCCGGCCACGACGGCGGCACCGGCGCCTCGCCGCTGAACTCGCTCAAGCACGCCGGTGTCCCGTGGGAACTCGGCCTCGCCGAGACGCAGCAGACCCTGATGCTCAACGGCCTGCGCGACCGTGTGGTGGTGCAGGTGGACGGCCAGCTCAAGACCGGCCGCGACGTGGTGATCGCCGCGCTGCTGGGCGGCGAGGAGTACGGCTTCGCCACCGCGCCGCTGGTGGTCTCCGGCTGCATCATGATGCGCGTCTGCCACCTGGACACCTGCCCGGTGGGCGTCGCGACGCAGAACCCCGAGCTTCGCTCACGCTTCACCGGCAAGCCAGAATTCGTGGTCAACTTCTTCGAGTTCCTCGCCGAGGAAGTCCGCGAAATCCTCGCCGAACTCGGCTTCCGGAGCCTGGAGGAAGCGATCGGCCACGCCGAAATGCTCGACACCCGGGAGGCGATCAGCCACTGGAAGGCCGAGGGGCTGGACCTGGACCCGATCCTGCACGGACTCGAGTTCGACGACGACGCCCCGCTGCGCAACCTGACGGGCCAGAACCACGAGCTGGACAAGCACTTCGACCAGCGCCTTATCGCGATGGCCGCCGAGGCTCTCAGCGACCGCACCCCGGTGAAGATCGCCGTCGACGTGATCAACACGGACCGCTCCGTCGGCACCATGCTCGGCCACGTCGTCACAAAGACCTTCGGCACCGACGTGCTGGCCACCGACACGATCGACATCACGCTGACGGGCACCGCTGGGCAGTCGCTGGGCGCCTTCCTGCCGGCCGGCATCACGCTGCGGATGTTCGGCGACTCCAACGACTACGTCGGCAAGGGGCTCTCCGGCGGGCGGATCATCGTCCGGCCGGACCGCACCAACGTGTTCGCCGCGGAGCGGAACGTGATCGCGGGCAACGTGATCGGCTATGGCGCCACGAGCGGCGAGCTGTTCCTCCGCGGCCAGGTGGGCGAGCGCTTTATGGTGCGCAACTCCGGCGCCACCGCGGTGGTCGAAGGCATCGGCGACCACGGCTGCGAGTACATGACCGGCGGCCAGGCGCTGGTGATCGGCCGCACCGGACGAAACTTTGGCGCGGGCATGTCCGGCGGCACCGCCTACGTCCTGGACCTGCAGACCGAACGGGTCAACAAGCAGGCCCTCGATGCCGGCGAACTGCAGCTGCGCGAACTCGACGCCGAGGACCGCGAAATTGTCCGTGGACTGCTCGTCAAGCACCTCGAGGAAACCGAGTCGCAGCACGCGGCCCGGCTGCTTGAGGACTTCGACGACACCGCAGCCCGCATTACCAAGGTGCTGCCGCGCGACTACGCGGCCGTACTGCAAACCCGTCTTGACGCCATCGAAGAGGGCCTGGACCCCGACGGCGAAGAAGTTTGGTCTCGAATCCTGGAGGTGACCGGTGGCTGATCCACGCGGATTTCTGAAAGTACGCCAGCGTGAAACCCAGCCGCGCCGTCCCGTCCCGGTCCGCATCATGGACTGGAAAGAGGTCTACGAAGCCCAGGAAAAGGGTGTCCTGAAGAGCCAGGCCGGCCGCTGCATGGACTGCGGCGTCCCGTTCTGCCACCAGGGCTGCCCGCTGGGGAACCTCATCCCGGAGTGGAACGACCTCGTCTGGCGGGACAAGGGCGAGGAAGCGATGGAGCGGCTGCACGCCACCAACAACTTCCCCGAGTTCACCGGCCGGCTTTGCCCGGCGCCCTGCGAAGCGTCCTGCGTGCTGGGCATCAACCAGCCGGCCGTGACGATCAAGCAGGTTGAGGTTTCGATCGTGGACCAGGCCTTCGACAATGGCTGGGTCACCCCGCTGCCGCCGGCCCGCCTGTCCGGCAAGACGGTCGCCGTCGTCGGCTCCGGCCCGGCCGGACTCGCCGTCGCGCAGCAGCTGACGCGGGTGGGCCACACCGTCGCCGTCTATGAGCGGGACGACAAGATCGGCGGGCTGCTCCGCTACGGCATCCCCGACTTCAAGATGGAAAAAGAGCACGTGGACCGCCGGCTGGAGCAGATGAAGGCTGAGGGCACCCGCTTCCGGACCGGCGTCGCCGTCGGCACCGACGTGACCTGGGAGCAGCTGCGCCGCCGCTACGACGCCGTTGTGGTCGCCACCGGCGCCACCGTCCCGCGTGACCTGCCGATCCCGGGCCGCGAGCTCGAGGGCGTGCACTTCGCGATGGACTACCTGGTCCCCGCCAACCGTGTTGTGGCCGGCGAGACCGTGGAGAACCAGATCAACGCCGCCGGCAAGCACGTGGTGATCCTGGGCGGCGGCGACACCGGCGCGGACTGCCTCGGCACCGCGCACCGGCACCAGGCCGCGTCCGTGACCACACTCGCGATCGGCAAGCAGCCGTCCGCCGAGCGCGCCGCGCACCAGCCCTGGCCGACGTTCCCCACCCTGTTCGAGGTGGCCAGCGCCCACGAGGAAGGCGGCGAACGCACCTATCTGGCGTCCACCGTCGAATTCGTCGGCGAGAACGGCAAGCTGACCGGCGTGAAGGTCGCGGAGACCGAATTCGTCGACGGCAAGCGGCTGCCCAAGGCCGGCACCGAGCGGATCATCCCGGCGGACCTCGTCTTCCTGTCCCTGGGCTTCACCGGCGCCGAACCCGCCGGCATCACCGAACAGGTCCACGCCGAATTCGACGGCCGCGGCAACGTGGCCCGGGACGGCTACTACATGACCAACACCGAAGGGGTCTTCGTCGCCGGCGACGCCGGCCGCGGCCAGTCCCTGATTGTCTGGGCGATCGCCGAGGGCCGCGCCTGCGCCGCCGCCGTGGACAAGTTCCTGATGGGCAGCACCATTCTCCCGGCGCCCGTGGCGCCGACCGACCGGGCGATCGCCGTCCTCTAGCCCGGTCCCGGCGCCCGCCAGGCCCGTGCCGGACACCGGCCGTTCGTCCCCGCGACAACTTAAAACAACCAAGAGACAACTAGGGTAGGTATATGAGACGCGCTAAAATTGTGGCCACCTTCGGACCGGCGATCGCGAGCTTCGAGAACACGCTCGCCGTGCTGGAAGCCGGGGTCGATGTGGCCCGGATGAACATGAGCCACGGAGACTACTCCGTGCACGACAACACATACGACAACGTGCGCAAGGCCGCCGGGCAGCTCGGCAAGGCCGTCGCCATCATGGCCGACCTGCAGGGCCCGAAGATCCGCCTCGGCCGCTTTGTGGACGGCCCGCACCTGCTCGCCGTCGGTGACACCTTCACGATCACCACCGAGGACGTCCCCGGCACCAAGGACATCTGCTCCACGACGCTCAAGAGCCTTACCGAGGACGTCAACCCCGGGGATGCACTGCTGATCGACGATGGCAAGGTCGCCCTGCGCGCCGTTGAGGTCGACGACGTCAAGGTCGTCGCCACCGTGACCGTGGGCGGCTACGTGTCCAACAACAAGGGCATCAACTTGCCCGGCGTCGCCGTCAACGTCCCCGCGCTGAGCGAAAAGGACGAGGACGACCTGCGCTGGGCCATGCGCCGCGGTGTGGACATGGTGGCCCTGTCGTTCGTCCGCGACGCCTCGGACATCAAGCGCGTCCACGAAATCATGGACGAAGAAGGCCGCCGCGTGCCGGTGATCGCCAAGATCGAAAAGCCGCAGGCCGTGGAGCAGCTCCCGGAAATCATCGACGCCTTCGACGCCATTATGGTGGCCCGCGGCGACCTCGGCGTGGAGCTCCCGCTCGAGGAAGTGCCGATCGTGCAGAAGCGCGCCGTCGAGCTCGCCCGCCGCTGGGCGAAGCCGGTCATTGTGGCCACCCAGGTGCTCGAATCCATGATCGACAACCCGCGCCCGACGCGCGCCGAGGCCTCCGACTGCGCCAACGCTGTGCTCGACGGCGCCGACGCCGTGATGCTCTCGGGCGAGACCAGCGTGGGCAAGTACCCGATAGAGACCGTCAAGACCATGGCCCGGATCATCGAATCCACCGAGGTCCACGGCCTGGAGCGCGTCCCGCCGCTGGGCACCAAGCCTAAGACCCGCGGCGGCGCGATCACCCGTGCCGCCGTCGAAATCGCCGACCAGCTGGAAGCAAAGTACATCTGTACCTTCACCCAGTCCGGTGACTCCGCGCGCCGCCTGTCCCGGCTGCGCCCGATCCGTCCGGTCTTCGCGTTCACCCCGGTGGAGCACGTCTGGAACCAGCTCGCGCTGACCTGGGGCATCCAGCCGGTGCTGGTCCCGATGGTGGGCCACACCGACGAGATGACCGCCCAGGTTGACCGCAGCCTGCTGGAAATGGACCTCGTCGACGACGGCGACATGGTGGTCATCGCTGCCGGTTCGCCTCCCGGCAAGGCCGGTTCCACGAACATGCTCAAGGTCCACAAGGTCGGCGACCTCGCCGACGCCGGCAGCCACGGCGAGAACGCCGGGGCCAAGGACAAGCTCGGCCCCTGGCCGGAAAAGAAGAAGAAGAACAGCAAGATCTAGTTCTTCCGCGTCAAAACGAGAAGGGCCCCGCCGCTGGAATCCAGCGGCGGGGCCCTTCTCGTTGCTGTCTGCCGACGAGGCGGCGGCTTAGTTGACCTGGTTGATGATGGTCTCGGCGACCTCGCGCATGCTGAGGCGGCGGTCCATCGAGGTCTTCTGGATCCAGCGGAAGGCTTCCGGCTCGGTCAGGCCCATCTTGGTGGTGAGGAGGCTCTTGGCGCGTTCCACGAGCTTGCGGGTGGCGAACTGCTCCTGCAGGTCGCTGACCTCGCTTTCGAGGGCCTTGATTTCCTCGTGCCGGGAGAGTGCGATCTCCAGGGCCGGGATCAGGTCCGCCGGGGTGAAGGGCTTGACCACGTAGGCCATGGCGCCGGCATCGCGGGCCCGCTCGACGAGTTCCTTCTGGCTGAAGGCGGTCAGCAACACTACGGGAGCGATCCGAGCCTTGACGATCTTTTCGGCGGCGGAAATGCCGTCCATTACAGGCATCTTGACGTCCATCAGGACCAGGTCCGGCTTCAGTTCCTCGGCGAGCTGGACGGCCTTCTCGCCGTTGTCCGCTTCGCCGACGACGTCGTAGCCCTCGCCGCGCAGGATCTCGATGATGTCCAGGCGGATGAGGGTCTCATCCTCGGCGACCACGACGCGGCGCGCCGGCTGGGAAGTGGGGGTTGACTCCGTCTGTTCTGACACGGGAACTCCTTGTAAAGGTACGGGCGGACCTGGACCATCGTAGGCAAGTCCGCCGGGGTACTGGGGGCCGGTTGGGATCGATGCGGCGTCACTGGCGCGATTCTGGAATTCAGCCTATCTGCATGTAGAGTAATTTCGCGCACCGGAAGCGATCGCGTTGCTCACAGCACCCCTGTGGCAAGCGAATATGACAGCCGGTGTACTCCGCGCCCGAGTGGCGGAATTGGCAGACGCGCCGCACTCAAAATGCGGTATCGAAAGGTGTGTGGGTTCGAGTCCCACCTCGGGCACAGTGTTTTTATTGGTCTGGGGCCTTTGGGCTTCTGGGGGTGGACAGACTGTTCCCATGAGGGCCTCTGTGGGGCCCTTTTTTGTTGGGCCTTTACTGAGGCCGGCGTCCTTGCCTCGTTGGTCGACGGGGTTGCCTTGCGGTACCTGTTCATGGACGGGCTTGACCCAAGCACGGGGGACCGGTGTGCTCTAGGCAAAAAGGGGCGGTTGGGTCTATATCAGGACTGTAGCCCAATGAGTTGGCGCCCGTTTGCCCAGGCGCCGTCAATTGAAATTCGCCTGCATCCGAGAGGGCAGACACCGCCCCAGAATACCTTCCGGAGCCTAACTCACAACGACAAGCAGTACCGCCCAGTCCAGCACGCTCCTAAGCCAAATTTCGCGTCCGCCTGGGCCAGGGCAACGAGGAGTTGTCATGGCAAGCACCATCCCTGCACCTGCCCGAACCACGTTTCAGGGCAACGACAAGCTGCTGCTGGGCATCGTGCTCGGCGTCATCACCTTCTGGCTGTTCGCCGGCACAACGGGAACCGTTGCCCCAAACATCCTCGTCGAGATCAACGGCGCCTATTCAGACCCGGTCCACAAGACCTGGGCGACGCCCCTCGTCGATGTCGCTGCGATGAACCTGGCGGTGTCGATCACCGCCCTCTTCTCCGGCATGTTCATCGTGGTGGCGGGCGGCCTCGCCGACCGGATCGGCCGCGTCCGGATCAGCTTGATCGGCAACGGCCTGGGCATCCTTGGATCTCTCATGATCGTGCTGGCCGCCGGGCCGGTTGCCCTGCCGCTTCTGCTCGGCGGCCGCGCTATCCAGGGCCTCTCGGCGGCGTGCATCATGCCTGCCACCATGGCGCTCGTGAAGACGTACTGGGACGGTCCTGGCCGTCAGCGCGCAGTATCCATGTGGTCCATCGGCTCGTGGGGCGGATCGGGGCTCGCCTCGATCTTCGGCGGCTACGTGGCGACGTTTGTGGGATGGCGCTGGATCTTCATCGCCTCGATCGTCATCTCGGTCATCTCGATCCTCCTCATGAGCGGCACGCCGGAGAGCAAGGTGGCCCAGACGGGCACGTTCACGTTCGATCTCGCCGGTGTACTGGTCTTCATGGTCTCGATGCTCGCGCTCATGATCGTGCTGATCTTCGGCTCGAAGATTGGATGGCTCACCCCGACCACGATCGGGCTGTTCGTCGTCGCCGTCGCAGGCCTTGTCTTGCTGGTGCGGATCGAAGGCCGTGCGGTCAAGCCGTTCATTAACTTCGAGCTGTTCAAGAACCGCACTTTCACCGGCGCCACGATCTCGAATTTTCTCCTCAATGGCACGATCGGCCTGCTCATCGTGACCCAGCAGCTCCTCCAGATCGCCGGAGGCATGACCGCTTCCGATGCGGGCTTGTTGACCATCGGCTACGCGATCATGATCATCGCGTTCATTCGCCTCGGCGAAAAGCTCCTGCAGCGCTTTGGTCCCCGCCAGCCCATGATCTGGGGATCCTTGATCGTCGGCGTTGCGAGCGTTCTGCTGCTGCCCACCAACCTCCTGCTCTCCGAGTACCGTTGGCTCGCCGTCGTGGCCTACGCACTATTCGGCCTCGGCCTCGCGTTCTACGCAACGCCGTCCACGGACGCCGCGCTGGCTAACCTTCCCGCCGATCAGGCCGGTGCCGGCTCCGGCATCTACAAGATGGCCTCCTCGCTGGGCGGCGCGATCGGGGCCGCGATCTCCCTCGCACTCTTCAGCGCTTTCAGCAGCTCGGGAGCCCAGTTCGTCGGCGATGTCCTCATCAACCAGGGCCGCACCGACAACACTGCGGTCCGGCAGGCCGCCGTCGTCGCGCTCCTGTTCAACGTGGTCATGGTGATCATCGCGGTCGTCTCGATCATGGCCACCGTCCCCAAAGGCAGGGAGCACGCCGAGGCGTAGCCTGCAACATAGCAGTGGTGTCCGCGACGACGCCGCGGATCACAGGAAGGCATAAGGAGCAATGGCATCAATCGGAGCTGCACGCACGATCCTGTCCGGACAGGATTCCCTCAGAGACTGGCAGGAATCGCTGTACAAGGACTTCCACCGGAACCCCGAGCTGAGCCACCGCGAGGAACGCACGGCAGGAATCGTGGCTGAGCAGCTGACAAGCTTCGGCTTCCAGGTCCACTCCAACATCGGCGGCACGGGAGTCGTGGGTATCCTCACCAATGGCGATGGACCGACCGTGCTCGTGCGCGCGGACATGGACGCGCTCCCCGTCGCGGAGGCCACGGGCCTCGAGTACTCGAGCACGGCCGTGGAAATGGACGACCAGGGAACCCAGACGGCCGTCATGCATGCGTGCGGCCACGACGTCCACATGTCGAGCCTCCTCGGCGCGGCGCGGCTCTTCAGCGAGGAGCTCGATGCCTGGGCCGGCACCCTTGTGGTGCTCTTCCAGCCCGCCGAGGAGCTCGGCGACGGCGCACGGGGCATGGTCGACGACGGCCTGGCAGACCTCTTTCCCCGGCCTGATGTTGCTCTCGCCCAGCATGTCCTGGCGCACCCCGCCGGGACCGTGAGCACGTATCCCGGCCCGTTTCTCTCGATGGCGGACAGCATCCACATCACCCTCTATGGGCGCGGCAGCCACGGCTCGATGCCGCACCTCTCGATCGACCCGGCAGTCCTGGCCGCAATGGTCGTGGTGCGGCTCCAGGCTGTCGTCTCGCGCGAGGTCCAACCGGGCGAGTTCGCGGTGCTCACCGTGGGAAAAATCGGCGTCGGTGCCAAGAGCAACATCATCGACGACCACGCCGTCCTCGAACTGAACATCCGCACCTACAACAAGGCCACCCGGGACCAGATCCTCAGGGCCATCGAGCGGATCGCCAAGGCCGAGTCGGTGGCGTCGGGCTCACCCAAGGAGCCAAATATCGAGCTCTACAACAGCTACCCGCTCACCGACAACGACGCCGACGTCACCGCCAGGGTTGCTGACGCGTTCGCCGAGTACTTCCCGGCCGAAGCCATCGAAAACTACGGGCGGCAGACCGCAAGTGAGGACTTCAGCGACATCCCCACCGCACTCGGCGTCCCGTACACCTACTGGGGCATCGGCGGCGTGGACCCCGGAACCTACCGCGCAGCGGGGGCCGCTGGCCGCATCATCACGGACATCCCCGCGAACCATTCGCCAAAGTTCGCACCCGTCCTCCAGCCCACGCTGACTTCCGGGACAGCTGCCCTCGTGGTCGCCGCAGCGGCCTGGCTCGGGAAACACTGATCGGGCGGCGCAACCCGTCCAGCCTCACGGCGGCACCATTGACCTGCGGAGCCCGCCCTCTCAGGCTCGTCCGGTAACCTCTGCTCAGCGCAATGCGCCAAGGGGTATAACGACTCCTTAACGGGTCTTCCGGCAGCCAGGGGTTCCCCAGGCCAGGCGCAGGCGCAGCCGCCGTCGGGGTAGGGGGTGATGCACTTTACGCCCCAAGTGAAGGCCAGAAGACTGGGCGGATGCTGAGTCCAGGCCGGGTGGCTGCGCGGTATCCGGCCGCGATTCACGGGTAGAGTCTCGGGTAACCGCCGGCCGACCGAATCGGCCGCTCCACCGGCGTCCTGCCACCAACTTCACCTGGAAGAGCACACCATGACCAGTACCGTCCTCGTCGCCGGAGCCACCGGTGACCTCGGCCAACGCCTTGTTCGCGAGCTCCTCCGGCGCGACACCCTCGTCCGGGTCCTGACCCGCCCCGGCAGCGGCAAGGCCCACGGAATCTACGGCGGCCAGGAGCGCGTGGGGATCCATGAGGTCGACTACACGGACCGGGCCGCCCTTGTGTCATCGTTGTCCGGAGTCGACACCGTCGTCTCGGCGGTCAGCGGCGCGCGCCCGGTCATTGTCGACGTCCAGCGTGCGCTCCTCGCCGCCGCCGTCGAAGCCGGAGTGCCACGGTTCATCCCGTCGGACTACTCCGCCGACTACCGCCGGATCACCCCCGGCAGCAACCGCAACTTCGAGCTGCGGCGCGAGTTCGCCGCGGAACTCGACGCCGCACCTCTTCGCGTGACGTCCGTGCTCAACGGCGCGTTCGCAGACATGCTCACCGGGCAGGCGCCGATGATCCTCTTCTCCCGCCACCGGGTCCTGTACTGGTCCTCACCGGACCAAATCCTCGACTTTACGACCAAGGACGACGTCGCTCGCGTCGTCGCGCTGGTGGCCCTCGATGCGGACGCGCCCCGGGTGGTCGAAGTCGCCGGGGACCGCGTCACCGCCCGCAGCATCGCCCAAACCATGACCGAACTCACCGGAGAATCCTTTTCGCCGCAGTGGGCCGGAACG
Source organism: Arthrobacter sp. UKPF54-2 (assembly GCF_007858535.1). Taxonomy (NCBI): domain Bacteria; kingdom Bacillati; phylum Actinomycetota; class Actinomycetes; order Micrococcales; family Micrococcaceae; genus Arthrobacter; species Arthrobacter sp. UKPF54-2. The sequence goes on along the minus strand of NZ_CP040174.1, from coordinate 3,156,341 downwards.
ACCGGGACCCTGCTGGCGATGAGCAAGGTCGGCCGGCGCTTGTCCAAAGACAAAGGCGAGGCCTTCCCCGCCTGGCAGGGCATGCAGTACTTCGTCAGCATGTTCAGCGGCGAAGCCGAACTCCGGCACGTCGACAACGACCGCTACGGGCCCCACGAATGGACCTCGGTCCGCGACGTCCTGGAAGCGCACCTGCTGGAGTCGGGGCCGACCCGCTAATCCCCACCGGCCGCGACGTCGCCCGTTCGCATGGCGTTAACCGGAATCCAACTACGAAGGGAACTTCCTATTCACGCACGCTCAATAGCGTTTGAGACCCAATCCATGCGAGGAAGGAAATCGATGAACCAGGTCTCACGTCGGAGCGTTGTCCGAGGAATTACTGGTGCTGCGGCGCTAGGGGCGTTGTCCATGGCAGGAGCCGCTTCGGCTGCGGCGTCGTCGTCCGAGTCCACGCTCAAGGTCCTGGTCATCAATGCCTGGCACGGCGGCACCCAGGTCCCCGGCGGTGTTGGCATGATCGCTGACATCATCAAGGAATCCGGCGCAACTCTGGTCTTTATCGCGGAGGCGAGCGAGACGACCCCGGATATCGTGGCCAAGCTCAACGCCTCCGGGCTGAACTTTCAGCACAGGAGGACCGGGGACAACGCGATCATTTCGGCGTACCCGATCGGTGAGGCGACCGCACTTCCGTACATGACGAAGGCGGTCGTGACAGTGGGCTCTGTCGAAATCGCCGCCTATGCGGCCCATTTGCAGTACCAGTGGTACGCAACGTACCTGCCCCGCGCTTATGGCCCGGGCGCTCCCAGCGGTGAGTACTCCGGGTACGGCTGGAACAAGATTCCCACCGGTCCGGTCACCGATGTGGCGGCGGTTGCCCGGGTCAATGCGGCTTCCGGACGGCCGCAGGTGATCGAACGGTTCATCGTGGATGCGGGCAAGGAGCGGCAACGTGGACGCCTCGTAATCCTCGGCGGTGATTTCAACGAGCCTTCGACGTTGGATTGGACGCGCCGAACTGCGCAGCTTTTCGACCACAATGGTGTAGTTCTGCGCTGGGCTTCGACGCAGGCGCTTGAAGATGCCGGGTTCGTGGATGCCTATCGGCGCCAACACCCCAGCCCGGTCACGCATCCTGGATTCACGTGGCCCGCGAGCAATCACAACGCCGCAGTCGAATCGCTGACCTGGGCGCCGGAGGCGGACGAACGGGACCGGATTGACTACGTCTTCCACCACCCGGATGCCCGATTGAAGCTGAAAGATGCGCAGGTCGTAGGCCCGCGGGAATCGATTGTGCGGAATCAGCGGGTCGCCGAGTCCGGGAAAGACCCGTTCCTGCTGGCGGATGTGCCCTGGCCGACGGACCACAAGGCTGTTCTGGCGAGCTACACGGTACGGGGGTAAGTCCCACGCTCCTGGCTTAGCGGCCGTTGTTCAAGTGGTCTGTCTTCGCGTGGTGCCCGGGTTCCGGCGGTCCCTTCGTCAGCCGGCGCTCCCCGGGCCTACTGCATGAGCGAACACGCCTCGTTCTGCGGACGCCCCCGGGTTCGCCGAAGTCGCCGGGGACCGCGTCGCCGCCCGAAGGCTACGCCCCGGGAGCGACCATGCGTTCATCGTCGGCAATTTTCAGGGCGCGCATCTTGCGGTACAGCGTGGTGCGGCCAATGCGCAGGATTTCGTGGCGCTTCCCCCGCACGAGGGCTCAGTCCTCGGCGACCGGCTGCGCAGGCTCAGCCTTGGAGCCGGGTTCGATCCCGACATCGTGCAAAGGGCGCCGGATTCCTGGACCGCGATGGCCCTGGTCGGTGCCGAAGTCGGGTGCTCGCTTCCGGTTTCCTCCGTGGCGGAGAACGTGACGGACCCGCACGTGCGCTTCCTGCGGGTGCTTGACGAGACGCTGCCGATCTGTCTGCGGATGACCTGGCGCGGGGCCTCGGACAACCCGGCACTTGCGCCCGTACTCTCACTGGCGGACCGTGTCTGGCCCGGCCGGCCCGACGTGGACCTTGACCCGACCCATAGCCGCGAGGAGACTTAATTTTGGGGGGTGCCTCTTCGAAAGGAGCCCGACATGCCGTGGCATATCGAGGGCACATATTTTGAGAATTGCAATTGCGACATGGCCTGTCCCTGTTCAACGTCAGGGCTGACCGCACCGGCGGATAACGAACGCTGCAACGTGGCACTGGCCTTCCACGTCGATACCGGCGAAGTGAATGGTGTCGACGTCGGTGGTCTGACAGTCTGTGTTGTCGCCGATACACCGGCGCTGATGAGTGACGGCGGCTGGAAAGTCGGAGTTCTCCTGGACGCCAGCGCCTCAGCCGAGCAGGCCGAAGCGCTCGGTGCAGTCTTCGGTGGCCAGCTCGGCGGACCGATGGAGGGCCTCGCCCCCTTGATTGGTGAAATGGCGGGCATGGAGTCCCTCACCATGGCCTACGCCGATGAGGGCAGGGTTCACCAGGTCCGGATTGGCGGCGCCGTCGACATGGTGGTCGAGGATTTCGTGTCTCCCCTGGATCCCACGGGGCGGGGCGTGAAAATCAGTGGCGTCGGGTTCCCGGCCGACACGCTGGCAGTCGGCACATCTAGCACCTCCCGGGTGGACGTATTCGGAATGAGCTGGGACAACGTCGGCAAGAACTCTTTCTCGGCCCCTTTCGCCTGGTCCGCTTAAGTGCCGGGCAGGAGCAGCCTGACGCTCAGCCACCATGCCGCAGAGCTGGCGCTAATCGGTTGCGCCGCTCTGGCGTGGTATTTCACGTTCTCCGGCCTCGGCGACATGTCCATGGGACCGGGAACCATGGGACTGGGACTGTGGGCATTCCTGGGGGTGTGGGCGCTGATGATGGCGGCCATGATGCTGCCGTCGCTGGCGCCGCTCACGTCGATGTACCTCAGGTCGGTCCGCGCCGTCCGCAGCCGCCGGGTCCGTGCCCTCCGGACAACCGCCCTGGTTGGCGGCTATCTCTTGACGTGGATCGGATTCGGGGTCGTTGCCTACGCGGCCGCGGAGCTCTCCGGTTTGCTCGCTGAGGGCGCGGCAGATGCCGCACCCTGGGTGGGAGCCGGGGTGCTCGCGGCGGCAGGCCTTTATCAACTGACACCGCTGAAGGATTTATGTCTCAGGCACTGCCGGTCGCCCGTGGCATTCCTGTTGCACGTCTCGGGGTACAAGGGCCGCCTTCGGGACGTCCGGGTCGGCCTCTACCACGGCGCGTATTGCGTGGGCTGCTGCTGGGGTCTCATGGTGGTGCTGATCGCTGTTGGCGTGATGAACCTGGCGTGGATGGCGGGCATCACGGTCGTCATCTTCCTGGAGAAGACGTGGAAGTACGGGCCGGCGCTCAGCCGCGTCACCGGCGTCGCCCTGATCGTGTTCGCGCTCTTCGTCCCGGCGCACCCGGAGCTGCTGCCGGGGCTCTATATGACCGCGGGCATGTGAGGAAAACCAGCCCAGCCACCCCCCAGGCGGCGGCCACCGGTCAGGGATGGTTTGATTGGTCGGTGCTCCGTCTCAAACGTCTTTTGGTCTTCAGCGTGTTCGCGCTTTGCGTCATCACCGCATTCTCGTTCTGGGCTGTCCGGCAGCCCGGTGCCGACGCCGGCGGGGCACTGGCTCCGCCGCCGCGGGCGGGGGCGAAACTCGCCGCCTCTTCCGCAGGCCTCACCACCGCCGTCAACGTGACCCGCAGCGCTGATGCCGAGTGGCTGATCCGGGCGGCCGGGCAGACCGGGATCCCGGCCCGCGCGCTCCGGGCCTACGTTGCCGCAGCGGCCACGGCCAACGATCTCACTCCAAAGTGCGGGATCGGCTGGAACACGGTGGCCGCCGTCGGCTTCGTCGAAACGGCCCACGGAAGCTACGGCGGCGGCAGCCTCAACACCGCAGGGCAGGCGAGCGGGCCGATCATTGGCCCGAGCCTCAACGGCGCCGGATTCGCCGCCATCGCCGACACGGACGGCGGAGCCCTCGACGGCGACGTCCGCTGGGACCACGCCGTCGGACCCATGCAGTTCATTCCCTCCACGTGGCAGCTCGCGGGCCGGGACGGGAACGGCGACGGAATCGCGGACCCGTTCAATATTGACGACGCCGCCCTCAGCGCGGCGGCCTATCTGTGCGCGCACGGCCGTGACCTTTCCACCGCGCAAGGCTGGACCGACGCCGTCTACGCCTACAACCAGTCCGGTTCCTACCTGCGCCAGGTGCGGGACCAGGCGGCGGACTACGCCGCCAAGACGGGCACCTCTTGAGTCGTTGGGTGCGATCACCATAAGGTGACTCCAACCTACGAGCACCCCAGGAGCTGATATGTCCCTCGTCCGCGTGCACAACTTCTCGATCTCCCTCGACGGCTTCGGCACCGGCGAGGGCCAGGAACTCGACGCTCCGTTCGGCCATGCAGGTTCGCGGCTGATGCAGTGGGCTTTCGAGACGCGCACCTTCCGCCAGATGGGTTTCCACGGGGAGTCGGACGGGTCGTTCGGCGTCGACGAGGCGTTTGCGAGCGGCTGGGGGCCGGGTGTCGGTGTGGAGATCATGGGCCGGAACAAATTCGGCCCGCAGCGCGGCCCCTGGGCGGACGAGGAATGGAAGGGGTGGTGGGGCGATAACCCTGTCTTCCACACCCCGGTGGTTGTGCTGACCCACCATCCCCGGCCGGTACTGGAAATGGACGGCGGAACCACCTTCCACTTCGTGGACGCCGACCCGGTCACTGCGCTCAAGCAGGCACAAGCCCTGGCCGGTGACCTCGACGTCCGGATCGGCGGCGGCGTCAGCACAGTCCGGCAGTTCCTCGAGGCCGATCTGATCGACCACATGCACATTGTTGTCGTGCCGATCATCCTGGGCCGGGGTGAACGGCTCTGGGATTCCCTCGAGGGACTCGAAGAGCGCTTCGACATCGAAACGACTCCGTCCCCGGCGGGAGTCGTCCACATGATCTTCACCCGTCGCCCCCGTCATTAGGCAGACTGGTGCCGTGAGCGCAATCCGGTGGGTGCTGCACGTCGACCTGGACCAGTTCATCGCGGCGGTCGAGGTGCTGCGGCGGCCGGAACTGGCGGGCAGGCCCATCATTGTCGGCGGCCGGGGCGACCCTTCCGAACGGGCCGTGGTCTCGACCGCCTCCTACGAAGCCCGGGCGTTCGGCGTGGGCTCCGGAATGCCCCTGCGCGTGGCGGCCCGCAAAGTGCCCGACGCCGTGATCCTGCCCGTCGATCAGGAGGCCTACCTCGCGGCGTCTGAGACGGTGATGGCGACCCTGCGCGCCCAGCCCGGCGCGACGGTCCAAGTGCTGGGCTGGGACGAAGCGTTTGTTGGCATCGAGACGGCGGATCCGGAAGCCTAAGCCCGGCACATCCAGGCCGCCGTCCTGGAGCACACGCTGCTGCACTGCAGCGTCGGCATCGGCGACACCCTGGTCCGGGCCAAGGTGGCCACCGGATTCGGCAAACCGGCCGGAGTCTTCAGGCTCACCGCCGCGAACTGGCTCGAGGTCATGGGCGCCCGGCCCACCCGGGAGCTGTGGGGAGTTGGAACCAAAGTCTCCGCCCGGCTGGCCAAACTCGGCATCACCACCGTCGCCGAGCTCGCCGCGGCCGACCCCCAAGGCCTGGTCCCGGAGTTCGGCCCCCGGATGGGCCCCTGGTACGCGGAACTCGGACGCGGAGACGGCACCAGAGTTGTGGATGACACCCCGTGGATCCCGCGCGGGCACAGCCGCGAGACCACCTTTCAACAGGACCTGACCGACCCCGGGCAGGTGCACGACGCCGTCCGGGAACTGGCGGCGCGGGTCCTTGAGGATGTTGCCGCTGAGGGCCGGCCCGTGATTGGACTGACCCTGAAGATCAGGTACGCCCCGTTCGTCACCACGACCCACGCGCGGAAGATACCGGAGACTTTTGACCGCAGCGAAGTCCTCGCCCGGGCCCTGGACCTGGCCGCCGGAATCGAGGCGGGCCGTCCGGTCCGGCTCCTGGGCCTGCGGGCCGAGATGGCCATGCCCGACGATGCCCGCAAGGGGCATACGCCCACCCGCGGCGGCTGGTGACGGCGCCGCCGCCTTCAGCCGGGCGCCGCGTTATCGTTAGTCCACCACACGTCTACCCCGGGAGGGCGCATGCCATACGTCGTTGATTTCCAGAACGTTTCCACCGTGGGCCTGGAAACATCCCCGGTTGCCGAGGCGCTGGCCGGACTGCGCGCCAACGAGGCCCGCTACTACCGCAATAAATATGACCACGCCTTCACCGTGAGCCCGGCCGGCGAGGTTCCGGAGGTCGTGGACCGGGTGAGCCGCATCCTCCAAACAGAACGCGGCATCGTCATCGGCTCGCGGCCGCTCGAAGCCACCGGCTTCGAGGTCGACGGCCTGAGGATGGACTACGTCTTCTACGAGTCCGGACTGTCCATCAACGTTATGTACAGCATCGAGGACGGCGGGAAGCGTGCCGTCGGCTTCAAACTGTCCGATGGCATGGAGGTCCCGGAGGAACTGGCAGCATTCAAGTTCGCCCGGCAGAAATCGAAGCTGGCCGGTGTGATCCGCGGTTCCTACTTCGTGATCAAGGGCGAGTACTGATCACAGGCCGCGGCGCCCCACCCACAGCCCGTGCAGCAGCGGAACCAACGACGCGAGCATCAGCACACTGCCGAGGACGGCGTCGTCCGTCCGCAGCACGGACCCCGCGATCAGCAGGGCGGCGAAGACCAGCGCCGAGACTGACCGCTGCACCGTGCGGTCCAGCCGTGCCAGCTGGCGCTCCAGCCGCGGATTGGCCACGGCCAGTGAACCCTCCTCGATCCGGGTGACCAGCCCGTCCAGGCGTTTCGGCAGGCGCAGGGCGGTCCCGGCGGCGTCGAGCGCCTGCTGGGCCACGTCCTGCACCACGTTGCCGCTCTCGTCGCGGAGCAGGCGTGCCGCATAGGGTTCGACCGAGTCCCAGAGATTGAACTCCGCATCCAGCGAACTGCACACCCCCGAGGTCAGCGACATGGCCCGGATGATGAGCAGGAAGTTCTCCGGCAACTGGAACGGCAGCGAGCGGACCAGGTCCCCGAACTCGACGGCGAACTCGAGGAACTCCCGCTGGTTCACCTCCCGGAGCTGGGCGAAACCCATCCCGCCGAAGCGGGCGAAGAGCTGCGTCATCGCCCGCTCAAGCTCCACCCTGTCGGCCGACGGCACCAGCACGCCGACGTCGCTGATCGCGCCGACCAGGCCCTTGCCGTCACGCGAGGCCGCGGCGATCAGCAGCGTCCGCAGCCCCCGTCGGGTGCCCGGCGGAACCTCGCCCATCATGCCGAAGTCGATGAACGTCAGCTTCCAGGGGTGCCCGGCGGAAGAATCAGGCACCGGGGTGACAAAGATGTTGCCGGGGTGCGGGTCGGCGTGGAAGAAGCCGTTGGCGAACAGCTGGTCGAACATCACCGACGCGAAGACCGGAGCCACCTGGGCCGGATCGATGCCGGCCGCACGAAGGGCCACCGCATCGGTGATCTTGATCGCCGCGACGTCCTCGAGCACCAGGACCCGGCGGGTGCTCCATTCCCAGGCGACGAGGGGCACATCCACCCGGTCGTCGTCGGCGAAATCAGCCGCGAAGCGCTCGGCGTTCGCCGCCTCATGCAAATAATCGATCTCCTCGAGACAGATCTGCGCAAACTCCTCAACCAGGGCGGGCATGTCCGCGCGGTCGGAGACCAGGCGGACGTGGCTGAGCCAGCCGCCCACCTTGCGCAGCGCCGCCAGGTCGACGTCGACGATCTCCTCGATCCCCGGGCGCTGCACCTTCACGACCACACTGTGGAGCCCGGCGTCGGCGGCATTGGCGGGCAGGAGCTGCGCCCGGTGGGCCTGCCCGAGGGAAGCTGCGGCGATGGGTGTTTCTTCAACGGAGGCGAAAACCTGCTCCAGCGGCGCGCCCAGCTCCGCCTCGGCGAGGGCCCGGATGGCCGGAAAGGGGACGGGCGGGACCTCGTCCTGCAGCCCCTCCAACTCCTTGGTGATCTCGGGCGGGAGCACATCCAGCCTGGAGGAGAGGAATTGTCCAACCTTGATCATCAGGCCGCCCAGTTCCACCGCGAGCGCGTGGAAGCGCCGGGCGAAGTTCTGCATCCGCTTCGTCCGCGTGCGCCCGGCAATTCCGCCCAGGCCGACGCGGGGGAGGAGCAGCTCGAACCACCAGGTGACCGCGAGGTGCCACGCGGCGAAGCGCAGGATGCGGCGGTAGCGCGCGCGGGTGTTCCCGGCGCCTGGCACCGGAGCTGCCCGGGCCCGACCGGCCGCCGGCACCCCTGTCAGTCCTGGGCGAGGATCGAGTACAGCCGGCGGCGTGCCTCGTCGAGCACCGCCACCGCCTGCTTCACCTGCTCGGGGGAGCCGGTGCGGCCCACTTGCGCGGCGGCCTGCGCGAGCTCGACGCCGGCCTTGGGGAGTGCCGCGAAGCCCGGGCCGGAGGCGGGTCCCGTTTCCTCCCAGGGCGCTGACGCGTCGGCGTGCGCCACTTCCTCGCGCCCGGCGTCGGTCAGCGAGTAGATTTTGCGTCCGTTGGACTCTTCGGCCCGGATCAGCCCCTCGTCGGCGAGCAGCTGCAGTGTGGGGTAGACGGAGCCGGCACTCGGTTTCCAGCTGCCGTTGCTGCGCTCCTCGATTTCGCGGATGATCTGGTAGCCGTGCATGGGCCGTTCGGCGAGCAGGGCCAGCACGGCCGAGCGCACCTCGCCCCGCCCGGCACGGGTGCCTGCACGCTTCTCGAACCTTGAACGCAGATCTTCGACTGCTTGCCACATGTTGTCCATGTTGGGGCCGCCGAAGCCGCCCATCGGGTGTGAATTGCGCATGGTGTTCTCCTCGGTGGATCACGAACGATACTTAACGATACGTCCCGATATACCCGAAAACCAGAGCCAGGCCGCGTCGGACGACGGCCGCCGTGCCGGATCAGGGGAGGCTTCGGGGGAGCGGCGGGCGCTGGCTGAAGGCCAGCAGCCGCGATTGCATCTCCCAGTATGAAGTTGCCTGCGGCGCCGGCTTGCCCTCGCGCAGGGCGGTGACCGCGTTCACGGCGGCGTCGACAGAAGCGCGGTACGGCAGGGAGCCTGAACTCACCCGCCGGACTCCCAGTTCGCCCAACTCGGCGACCGTCAGGGAGGGATGGGCCAGAACATTCAGCGGCAGCCCAATGCCGGCGGCGAGTGTCTGGATGTCCTCCGGAACCACCAGCCCGGGGACGAAGATCCCGTCCGCCCCTGCTTCGGCGTAGGCGCCGGCACGGAGCAGCACGGCATCCACGCTGGCTTGTTCGTGGAACCAGAAGTTGTCCACCCGGGCGTTGATGAACACCTCCGGGCTGCGTCGTTTAATGGCTGCAATCTTGCCGGCGGCGGCCGCAGGATCGATGAGGTGCCCGGCCGTACTGTCCTCCAGGTTGACCCCGGCCACGCCCATGGCAGACAGCCGGGCTACAAGTTCCGCCACCTCGGCAGGGCTGTCTGAATAGCCGTCTTCGATGTCCGCCGTGACGTGGACAGGCAGGCGGCACAGCTGTCCCACGAGCGCCACGGTTGCCGCTTTGCTGCTCCGGCCGCCGTCCGGCATGCCGGCACTTGCCGCAATGCCAAAACTGGTGGTTCCGATCGCCGGGAAGCCCGCTGCCGCGAAGGCGACGGCGGATCCGGCGTCCCATGCGTTGGGCAGCAGGAGCGGGGCCGCGGCGTGGTGGAGTTCCTGAAACGTAGCCGTGTGCATTCCCATCCCCTGCCATCCGAAGAGGTGACTTCCCGGCCAGTCTACAAACTCGGCCGGGGTGGCGGCGAGGTTCTCCTCCTGCCGTTGCAAACGGCCATGGCCGGTCCAAGGGACCGGCCATGGCCGTTTGGCGGCCACGCTGAGGCGGCCACGCGTTGGCGGCTCAGGATCAGGCGGCCTGGGCTGTCAGGCCCGCGGCCTCAATCGCCGTCGTCGCCGCTGTCTCGTCATTGTCCGAGGTGTCGCCGGTGATGCCGACAGCACCCAGGACCGTGCCGTCCTGCCCCCGGACCAGCACGCCGCCGGGCACCGGAATGAGCCGGCCGCCCACGGCGGCGGTCACCGCAGCGATGAAGTAGGCCTGCTGTTCGGCGCGCTCCATGATGGCGCGGGAGCCCATCCCGAGTGCCAGCGCCCCGTAGGCCTTGCCCTGCGCGATCTCAAAGCGGTTGTTCGAGGCGCCGTCCTGGCGCGCGGCGGCGATCACGTGGCCGCCGGCGTCGAGAACCACCACCGTGAGCGGTTTGAAGCCGTGCCGCGCCCCGGCCGCGAGGGCGTCGCTGATGATGGACTGGGCTGATTCAAGTGTCAGGGTCATGATGCGCTCCTTGCCAGGTTCTCGGTGTGCTTGTGCGCAGCGCGGCGCCGGTGCAGAACCGGCTCGGTGTAGCCGGATGGTTGGGCGGCGCCCTCCAGCACCAGCTCGCGGGCGGCGAGGAAGGCTTCGCCGTCGAACGCGGGGGACATGGGCGTGTAACCGGGGTCCGAGGCGTTTTGTTCGTCGACGACGGCGGCCATGCGCCGCAGGGATGCCTCCACTTCCTCCGGGGTCACGACGCCGTGCTGGAGCCAGTTGGCCACGTGCTGCGAGCTGATCCGGCAGGTGGCGCGGTCCTCCATCAGCGCCGTGCCGTTGATGTCCGGGACCTTGGAGCACCCGACGCCGTCGTTCACCCAGCGGACGATGTAGCCCAGGCTGCTCTGGATGTTGTTGTCCAGCTCGTTGCGCCGGGCATCGGCGTCCCACCCGGCAGGGTCGCCAACCGGAATGGTCAGCAGCTGCCGCAGGGTCGAGCGGCGTTTCCCGGCGAGTTCGGCCTGCCGGGCGTCCACGTCGACCTGGTGGTAGTGGGTGGCGTGCAGCGTCGCGGCGGTGGGCGAAGGAACCCAAGCGCAGTCGGCGCCCGCAAGCGGGTGCGCGACCTTCTGAACGAGCATGTCGGCCATGTTGTCCGGTGCCGCCCACATGCCCTTGCCGATCTGGGCCCGTCCGCTGAAGCCGCACTCCAGTCCGATGTCAACGTTCGCGTCCTCGTAGGCTTTGATCCAGCTGGAGTTGCGCATTTCGGCCTTGCGGAC